>NZ_JBSYXP010000006.1:0-348575 GCF_054172105.1 Methylolobus aquaticus | reverse complement strand
ACGGGTTCGGTGGAGTTGCCGGAGGGTGTCGAGATGGTGATGCCGGGCGACAACATCAAGGTGCAGATCAAGTTGATTGCGCCGATTGCGATGGAAGAGGGCTTGCGCTTCGCGGTACGCGAAGGTGGCCGTACCGTCGGTGCCGGCGTCGTTTCGAAAGTTATCGAGTAGTCAGTCTGATGGCTAAGCAAAGAATTCGGATTCGTCTCAAGGCGTTCGATCATCGCTTGATCGACCAGTCCGCGAGTGAGATTGTCGAAACCGCGAAGCGGACCGGGGCTCAGGTGCTCGGCCCGATTCCGCTGCCGACGAAAATGGAGCGCTTTACGGTCTTGGTTTCGCCGCACGTCAACAAGGACGCGCGCGACCAGTACGAGCTCCGGACCCACAAGCGGCTGATGGATATCATCGAGCCGACCGACAAAACCGTCGATGCGCTGATGAAGCTGGACCTCGCGGCCGGTGTCGATGTCCAGATCCGGCTGAACTAACGGGAGTCAGGCGAAAATGGGTATCGGACTAATCGGAAAGAAGTGCGGTATGACTCGGATGTACCTGGAGGACGGTTCCGCCGTGTCTCTGTCGGTGGTGCATGTCGATCCGAACCGTGTTGTTCAGATCAAGACGCCGGATGTCGATGGCTACTCGGCCATACAGGTCACCACGGGTTCGCAGAAGCGCTCCCGGTTGACGAAGGCCGTGGCCGGGCACTATGCCAAGGCTGGCGTGGACGCGGGTGTGGGCCTGTTCGAGATTCGCGTGTCGGACGACGATCTCGGCAAGTTCTCCATCGGTGCGCAGTTGGGGGTGGACACCTTCGAGGCCGGGGCGTACGTGGATGTCCGCGGCCAGAGCATCGGCAAGGGGTTCGCAGGTGTCGTGAAGCGCCACAACTTTCGCACTCAGGATGCCACGCATGGCAACTCGCGGTCGCATCGTGCGCCGGGTTCCATCGGCCAGAATCAAAGCCCCGGGCGCGTGTTCAAAGGCAAACGCATGGCGGGCCATATGGGTGCCGAAACTGTGACCGTGCAGAATCTGAAGATTTGTTCGGTGGACGCCGAGCGGTCGTTGTTGTTGATCCAGGGTGCCATTCCCGGTGCCAAGGGCAGCCACGTCTACGTGCGCCCGGCCGTAAAGAAAGGATGAGCTTGCGATGAGTCTCGAAATTCCCGCTGCCGCCGGCAGTCGTTCCAGTGCCGTCAGTGTGTCGGCGGACATCTTCGGTCAGGAGTTCAATGAAGCCCTGGTGCACCAGACCGTCGTCTGGTACATGGCGGGCGGACGCTCCGGCACCAAGGCCCAGAAGACACGTGCGGAAGTGTCCGGCGGAGGCAAGAAGCCGTGGAAGCAGAAGGGCTCCGGGCGCGCACGCGCCGGTACCACGCGTAGCCCGCTGTGGCGCACAGGTGGCGTGACCTTCGCCGCAAGTCCGCGCAGCTACGAGCAGAAGCTCAACAAAAAGATGTTCAGAGCGGCGATGCGTTCCATCTTTTCCGAGTTGCTGCGTCAGGGGCGATTGGAAGCGCACGGTGAGATTCTGCCTGCGGAAGCCAAGACCCGATTGTTGTTGGCGGCGCTTGGTGATACAGCGGCGCGGTCGACCTTGATCATCACCGAGGCGTTCGATCGCAATCTCTATCTTGCGGCCCGCAACGTTCCTCATCTCGAGGTCACCACCAGCGATGCGTTGAGCCCGGTTGCGCTCGTGAACAGTGAGCGTGTGATCATCACCGAGGGTGCGGCGAAACGCATCGAGGCGGGGTTGGAATGAACCAGATCGATATCATTCGGGTGCTTCAGGCGCCGATCATTTCCGAGAAGAGCACGGCCTCTGCGGACCGCGAGAAGCGGTTCGTGTTTCGCGTGGTGAAGACGGCGACCAAGGGTCAAGTGAAAAAAGCGGTAGAACTGATGTTCGGTGTCGAGGTCGACTCGGTGCACGTGCTCACCGTCAAGGGAAAGACCAAGCGCTCCGGACGCAGCTTTGGTGTTCGGCCGGACTGGAAAAAGGCGTACGTAAAGCTCAAGCCCGGACACGATATCGAATTGTCGGTCGCTTGATCGGGAGTCCCCCGAGTCGCTACGAAAGTTAGGAAAAGAGTGTAGTTAATCATGGCCCTGATCAAGTCAAAACCCACATCGGCCGGCACGCGATTCCTCGTGCGGGTAAGAAGCCCCGAATTGCATAAGGGGGCTCCCCACGCGAGCCTCTTGGAGCGCCAGTGTAAAAAATCGGGTCGCAACAACCAGGGCCGTATTACCGCGCGCCACCAGGGTGGTGGTCACAAGCAGCACTACCGCGTGATCGATTTCAAGCGTGACAAACTGGACATTCCGGGGAAAGTCGAGCGGCTCGAATACGATCCGAATCGTACCGCGCACATCGCGCTGGTCCTCTACAAGGACGGTGAGCGTCGCTATGTAATCGCGCCCAAGGGTGTTTCAGCGGGCCACGAGATCATCTCGTCCGATCAGGCGCCGATTCGCGTCGGGAATTGCCTACCGATTCGCAATATTCCGGTCGGCACAATGATTCATTGCGTTGAGAGCAAGCCCGGTAAAGGCGCTCAGTTCGCGCGGAGCGCGGGCGCCTCGGTACAGCTGGTCGCGAAAGAGGGCGCCTATGCCACGCTGCGCATGCGCTCCAGCGAGATGCGTAAGGTGCTCGCGGAGTGCCGGGCCGTCATCGGTGAAGTTTCGAACTCCGAACATAGCCTCGCTTCGCTCGGCAAGGCCGGTGCGTCGCGTTGGCGTGGTGTTCGTCCGACGGTCCGCGGTGTGGCTATGAACCCGGTCGATCACCCGCATGGTGGTGGTGAAGGGCGAACGAGCGGCGGCCGCCATCCGGTGACGCCGTGGGGCATCCCGACGAAGGGGTATAAGACGCGGAACAGCAAGCGTACCGACCGCATGATCGTGCGGTCGAGGAAGCACAAATAAGGTAAAGAGGTAGTAGCCAGTGCCACGCTCCATCAAAAAGGGTCCGTTTGTCGACCACCATCTGATTCGCAAGGTCGAAGAGGTGTTGAAGGCCGGTAGCAAGAAGCCGATCAAGACCTGGTCGCGGCGTTCGATGGTTCTGCCGGAGATGATTGGTCTGACGCTTGCCGTGCATAACGGCAAGCAGCATGTCCCGGTCATGGTTACCGACAACATGGTTGGCCACAAGCTCGGCGAGTTCGCGCCTACGCGAACCTACCGCGGCCATCAGGCCGACAAGAAATCGAAATAGCGAGAGCGGATGACGTCGATGGAAGCGCTAGCGAAACTGAAACAGGTGCGGATCTCTCCGCAGAAATGCCGACTGGTGGCAGACCAGGTTCGGGGCCTGCCCGTGGGCAAGGCCATTGAGCTCCTGACCTTTCACCAGAAGAAAGCAGCCAAGATTCTTCGCAAGGTGTTGGAATCCGCTATCGCGAATGCCGAGCACAATGAGGGCGCCGATGTCGACGAGTTGCGTGTATCGGCCATCTACGTCGACGAGGGTCCGGTACTGAAGCGATTCATGCCGCGAGCGAAAGGTCGTGCAAACCAGATTCTGAAGCGCACGAGCCACATCACGATCAAGGTTGCAGAGGGTTAGAGGGCGCATTCATGGGACAGAAAGTTCATCCGACAGGAATCCGCCTCGGGTATATCAAGGACTGGACCTCGCGTTGGTATGCCAACTCGAAGAACTACTCGCAGTTTTTGAGTCAGGATCTTCGCGTACGCGAATTCCTGAAACGGAAATTGGCGCATGCTTCGGTCAGTCGGATTCAGATCAACCGACCCGCAAATAACGCGCAGATCACGATCCACACGGCGCGGCCGGGTATCGTGATCGGTAAGAAAGGCGAGGATATCGACTCCTTACGTCGGCAAGTGAGTGCCATGCTGGGTGCTCCGGTGCAAATCAGCGTCGAGGAAATCCGCAAGCCGGAACTGGATGCGCAGCTCGTTGCCGAAGGCGTTGCACAGCAGCTCGAGAAGCGAATCATGTTTCGGCGCGCGATGAAGCGTGCCGTGACGAACACGCTGCGCCTGGGCGCAGAGGGCGTGAAAATCAACGTCGCCGGTCGTCTTAACGGTGCCGAAATCGCGCGCAGCGAGTGGTACCGCGAGGGCCGCGTGCCGCTGCACACGTTCCGCGCCGACATCGACTACGGCTTCGCCGAAGCCCGCACGACCTACGGCGTCATCGGCGTGAAGGTGTGGATCTTCAAAGGCGAGATCTTCAACACCGCGCCGGAGCAGAAGGCGGCTCCTGCAGAATAATGAAACTGGGCACCGGTCATGTTGCAACCTAAGAGAACGAAATACCGAAAGCAGCACAAGGGGCGTAATACTGGGCTCGCGACGACTGGAAGCAAAGTCAGTTTCGGCGAGTACGGATTGAAGTCTCTGGATCGTGGGCGATTGACGGCGCGTCAGATCGAGGCTGCCCGTCGCTCGATTACGCGCCATGTTCGGCGCGGTGGCAAGATGTGGATCCGGGTTTTTCCGGACAAGCCGATCTCCAAAAAGCCTCTCGAGGTCAGAATGGGTAGCGGCAAGGGCAGTGTCGAGTACTGGGTGGCGGAGATTCAGCCGGGCACCATGCTTTACGAACTCGAGGGTGTCAGCGAGGAATTGGCGCGCGAGGCATTCCGTCTGGCGGCGGCCAAGTTGCCTCTGAAGACGACGTTTGCGGTCCGAACGGTGCTGTGATGAAAGTGAATGAGATTAGGGCGAAGTCCGCCGAAGAACTCAAGACGCAACTCCTGGACCTCCACAAAGAGCAGTTCAACCTGCGGATGCAAAAGGCTACGGGCCAGTTGTCTAAGCCCGACCAGTTGCAGAAGCTGCGGAAGGATATTGCCCGCATCAATATGGTGTTGGGTGAAATGGGAGTCAAGGCATGAGCGAAGTAGGCAAGACCGCCCGCGTGCTGGTGGGCAAGGTCGTCAGTAGCAAGATGGAGAAGACGGTTGTGGTCAAGGTGGAGCGCGTCGTCGCTCACCCGCTCTACGGCAAGTTCATCCGCCGCAGCAGCAAGGTACTTGCACACGACGGCGCCGGCGAGTGCCGGGAAGGCGACACCGTTCAGGTACAGTCGACGCGGCCGATTTCGAAGGGGAAGTCGTGGGTCGTCGAACGCGTGTTGGCGAAAGCTTCTTGATCGGAACGCAAACTCTCTTCGGAAGCGGACTACTAACATGATTCAAATGCAGACCTGCCTCAACGTTGCCGACAACAGCGGGGCGAAGGAAGTAATGTGCATCAAGGTGCTGGGCGGCTCGCATCGGCGTTATGCAAACATCGGCGACATTATCAAGGTGAGCGTTCGCGACGCCATCCCGCGTGGTCGTGTCAAGAAGGGCGAGGTCTATAACGCCGTAGTGGTTCGGACACGGAAGGGTGTCCGGCGCAGCGACGGCTCGCTGATCCGCTTCGACAACAACTCGGCGGTGCTACTGAACAACCAGCATCAACCGATAGGCACGCGTATCTTCGGCCCCGTGACGCGTGAACTGCGTTCGGAAAAGTTCATGAAGATCATCTCCCTGGCCCCTGAGGTTTTGTGAGGAGAGGGCAAAGAAATGCAAAAGATTAGAAAGGGTGATCAGGTCGTGGTCATCGCCGGCCGCGATAAAGGTAAGCGTGGCGTAGTGTTGGGAGTCGAGAGCGATGGTCGAGTGCTCGTCGAGGGTGTGAACCTCGTCAAAAAGCACCAGCGGCCGATTCCGAGCCGGGGTATCAACGGTGGAATCGTCGAGAAGCCTCTGCCCATCCAGGTGTCGAACATCGCGTTGTTCAATCCGGCCACCAACAAGCCCGAAAAGGTGGGCTTTCGCCTGCTTGCGGACGGGCGAAAGGTGCGTTACTTCAAGGCGACCAATGAGGTTGTCGATCTCTAGATCGGATATCCGAGCAATGGCAAGGCTACAAGACTATTACAGACAGACGATCGTCCCGGAGCTGCACAAGCGCTTCCAGTATCAGTCCGTGATGCAGGTGCCCCGGCTTGAGAAAATCACGCTGAACATGGGCGTGGGCGAAGCGGTCGCGGACAAGAAGATCCTGCAGAACGCCGTGGAAGACCTGCAGAAGATCTCGGGACAGCGTCCTATCGTCACCTATGCTCGGAAGTCGATCGCGGGTTTCAAGATCCGCGAGGGCATGCCGGTGGGCTGCAAGGTCACGCTGCGCCGCGAGCGCATGTATGAATTTCTCGACCGTCTGATCAGCGTGACAATTCCCCGTATTCGCGATTTTCGCGGGTTGAGCCCTAAGTCGTTTGATGGTCGCGGGAACTACTCGATGGGCGTGCGCGAACAGATCATCTTCCCGGAGATCGACTACGACAAGATCGATACCTTGCGCGGTTTGGATATCACCATCACGTCGTCGGCGAAGACCGACGCGGAAGCACGGGCTCTTCTGGAGCTGTTCCGCTTTCCGTTTCGTACCTAAGGGGTAACGCAGTGGCCAAAAAGTCAATGATTGCGCGGGAAGTGAAGCGACAGAAATGCGTCGCCAAGTACGCCCAGAAGCGGAAGGATCTTAAGGCGATCATCCAGAGTCCGCAGACGTCGGATGAAGCACGCGAAGTTGCGTTGAGCCAGTTGCAGCGTTTGCCCCGGGATGCCTCACCCAGCCGTATGCACAACCGCTGCAGCCTGACGGGGCGTCCGCACGGTTACTATCGGAAGTTCGGGCTCGGGCGCAATAAGCTCCGCGAATCTGTGATGCGCGGTGATGTGCCAGGCGTCGTCAAGGCGAGTTGGTAAACAGTGGCGATGACAAGTTTGGCTAACAGAGCCCGGAGACAGATATGAGCATGACAGATCCCCTGGCGGATATGTTGAATCGCATAGCCAACGCGCAGGCGGCCGGCAAGACCGAGGTGGCGATGCCCTCTTCGAAGCTCAAGGTTTCGGTAGCGCGTGTGTTGGAGTCAGAAGGCTACATTGGCGGTTTGCGCGTCGATGACACTGACGGGAAGCCCACGCTGACGATAAAGCTGAAGTATTTCAACGGTGCCCCCGTGATTGAAAGCGTGCGACGTGTCAGTACGCCAGGTCGCCGAATCTACCGTGGCAACGGGGAGATTCCGAAAGTGATGGGCGGGCTTGGCGTGGCGATCGTGTCGACGTCCCGCGGTGTCATGTCGGACCGGGAAGCGCGCGCAATCGGGCAGGGCGGCGAAGTCCTGTGCGTGGTCAGCTAAGAGCGGTGGTGTTGAAATGTCGAGAGTAGCAAAAAATCCGGTCAAGCTTCCGGCCGGCGTTGAGGTCGCGCTCAACGGCTCCGAACTTACCGTGAAGGGAAAGAAGGGCGTTTTGTCCCGGTCGATCCCGGCGGGCGTGCCGGTTCGAGTCGAAGGCGGAGAAGTGATCGTGACCGCTGATAAGTCCAACCAACAGTTGAACGCACTGGCGGGGACGACGCGGGCGAACATCGCCAACATGGTGACCGGCGTGAGCACGGGATTCGAGACGAAGTTGTCTCTGGTCGGCGTTGGCTATCGGGCTCAGGCAAAGGGCGACACGCTAAGCCTCACGTTGGGCTTCTCGCACCCGGTCGAGTATCGGGCGCCTGCGGGCATCGAACTCGAAACGCCGTCACAGACCGACATCATCGTTCGCGGTTGCGATCGTCAGCAAGTGGGGCAGGTTGCCGCAAATATTCGCGCATACCGCCCGCCTGAACCCTATAAGGGCAAGGGCGTCCGCTACAGCGACGAACAGATTGTCCGTAAAGAAGCCAAGAAGAAGTAGCGTAGGACGGAGCAATGGATAAGAAATCGGCGCGCCTCAAACGAGCCGCAAAGACAAGAATGACGATACGACGCACAGGCCAGACGCGCTTGAGCGTGCATCGGACTCCGCGCCATATCTACGCACAGATCTTCAGTGCGGACGGCGCAAACGTCATCGCTAGCGCATCGACCCTTGAGGTCACGCTCCGTGAAGGCTTGAGCGGCACGGGCAACCAGGATGCGGCCAAGGCGGTCGGCAAAAGCATCGCGGAAAAGGCGCTGGCGCTCGGTGTATCCGAGGTCGCATTTGACCGTTCGGGGTTCCGCTATCATGGCCGTGTGAAGGCACTTGCCGATGCGGCGCGTGAAGCAGGTCTGAAATTTTAGGATCGAGACATGGCAAGCAACGTAAGCGTACAGACCGCGAATCCGGAAGGACTCTCGGAAAAGCTGGTTGACGTGCGTCGCGTGACCAAGGTGGTCAAGGGCGGACGGCAATTCGGATTCACCGCCCTGACTGTGGTCGGCGACGGCAACGGCAAGGTGGGATACGGGCTGAGCAAGGCCCGTGAAGTCCCGGTTGCCATTCAGAAATCCATGGAGCAGGCGCGCAAGAACATGCGTCAGGTGTGTCTCAAGGGCGACACGCTGCACTACGCCGTGACCGCTTCGAGCGGCGCTGCAAAGGTGTATATGCAGCCGGCTTCAGAGGGCACCGGGATCATCGCCGGCGGTGCGATGAGGGCCGTTTTCGAGGTTGTTGGGATTCACAATGTACTGGCGAAGTGCATCGGGACCAACAACCCCATCAACGTCGTGGCTGCGACCATCCAGGGTCTCACGCAGATCAAGGATCCGAAGCAGATGGCAGCGAAACGCGGCAAAACGCTGGACGAAGTTCTGGGGGCGAAATGAGCACCAAGCAACTCCGAGTCACGCTCGTAAAGAGCAAGCACGGTCGCCTGCGCAGCCATCAGGCCTGCGTTAGCGGTTTGGGTATCCGGCGCATACACCAGACCATTTTGGTCAACGACACGCCGGAGAACCGCGGGATGGTTAATCGTATCTCGTACATGCTGAAAGTCGAGGAAGCCTGATCATGTTTCTGAACACCATCAGCCCAGCCCCGGGCAGCCGCCAAGAAAAACGTCGCTTGGGGCGAGGGATCGGTTCGGGCCTCGGCAAGACGAGCGGCAAGGGACACAAAGGCCAGAAGGCGCGTGCGGGTGGCTTCCACAAGGTCGGTTTCGAGGGCGGCCAGATGCCTCTCCAGCGCCGGCTGCCAAAAGTTGGTTTCCGGTCACTGAAGAAACGTTATGTGGCCGAGGTGACGCTGCGGAGTCTGAACGGGCTCCCGCAGGAAGATATTGATTTGGCTGTCTTGAAGGCGGCGGGCCTCGTCCCGGCTCACACGCTGCGCGTGAAAGCGATCGTGAAGGGCGAGATCGAGCGGCGGATCGTGTTGAAAGGGATCCACGCCAGCGCGGGTGCTCGAGAAAAAATCGAGGCCTGTGGCGGGCGAGTGGAAGACTAAAGCAATAACAACAAGGCGGGCTGGGCGTGGCTACGACAGGTCTCGGAGATCAACTGGGTAAATTGACGGAGTTGCGGCAGCGACTGCTGTTCGTGCTGGGCGCGCTATTCGTCTACCGAGTCGGAGCGCACATCCCGATTCCCGGGGTGGATCCGAAGGCACTCGCCGCTCTATTCTCGCAGCAGGGTGGCTTCCTGGACATGGTTAACATGTTCTCGGGCGGTGCCTTCAAACGGTTGAGCATTTTTGCTCTCGGCATCATGCCATACATCTCGGCGTCGATCATCATTCAGTTGATGACCGTCGTGGTGCCGCAGCTGGAGCAGATAAAGAAGGAAGGAGAATCCGGGCGTCGCCGGCTCAACCAGTACACGCGATACGGAACCGTCGGGCTGGCCAGTTTCCAGGCGATCGGTGTCGGGCTCGCGCTGCAGAATCAAACCGCCGCGGGATCATCGGTCGTGATTGCGCCTGGATTTCACTTTCTCTTCGTCACGGCCGTTTCGCTCGTCGCCGGAACGGTATTCCTGATGTGGTTGGGTGAGCAAGTCACCGAGCGGGGGATCGGGAATGGGATCTCGATCATCATCTTTTCTGGCATCGTTGCCGGTTTGCCGTCAGCGATCGGGGGTACGCTCGAACTCGCGCGCACCGGTGAAATGGGGCCGATGAGTATCGTATTGCTCTTCGCGTTGGCGTTGGCCGTGACGGCGTTGGTGGTTTTCGTCGAGCGAGGGCAACGACGGATCACGATCAACTATGCGAAGCGTCAGGAAGGGCGTCGGATGTATGCCGCGCACAAGAGCTTCCTGCCGTTGAAGCTGAATATGTCTGGTGTCATCCCGCCGATTTTCGCGTCTAGCATCATTCTGTTTCCGACGACCATCGCGGGTTGGTTTGGCAGTAGCGAAAACTTATCCTGGCTTCAGGATGTTGCCACAGCACTGTCGCCGGGCCAGCCGCTCTACGTGTTCTGTTACGCCGCTGCGATCATCTTCTTTTGCTTCTTCTACGCGGCGCTGGTCTTCAATACTAACGAGACGGCGGACAATTTAAAGAAGTCTGGGGCCTTCGTGCCTGGCATACGGCCTGGTCAACAGACAGCGCAATACATCGACAGCGTAATGACGCGTTTGACGCTGATCGGCGCGATGTACATCACAGCGGTGTGCTTGTTGCCGGAGTTCCTGATCGTGTACTGGAATGTGCCGTTCTACTTTGGTGGTACGTCGCTGTTGATCATCGTGGTCGTGGTCATGGATTTCATGTCACAGATCCAGACCTACATCATCTCGCATCAGTACGAAGGGCTTCTGAAGAAGTCCAACATCAAAATTAAATGACGATCGGCAGTCTGCCGGCGACCGGAGGGCATAAGTCATGAAAGTAAGAGCTTCCGTAAAGAAGATCTGCCGCAACTGTAAAGTTTTGAAGCGGAAGGGCACTGTCCGCATCATTTGTAAGGATGCGCGGCACAAGCAGCGCCAAGGCTGATTATTGGTCTTTGCGTTAAACAGTGATATGATTCGCGATTCACTTAAACGGGCCAGTATAGCTGGAGAAGGAAAATGGCACGAATTGCCGGCGTAAACATACCGGACCATAAACACGTGGTGATCTCGCTGCGTTCCATCTACGGAGTCGGGGCTACACGCGCCGGGGTCATCTGCGAGCGCGCCGGGATCGATCCCGCCGCCAAGGTCAAGACGCTCAACGACGAACAGATCGATCGGTTGCGCGAAGAAGTGGGTCGGTTCGTCGTTGAGGGTGACCTTCGGCGCGAGACCTCGATGAACATTAAGCGGCTGATGGATTTGAGCTGCTTCCGCGGGCTTCGTCATCGTCGCGGTCTGCCCGTTCGCGGTCAACGCACTCGGACCAACGCACGCACCCGCAAGGGGCCGCGCCGGCCCATTCGTAAGTAAGGTCTGGCTCAGAGGTTTCGGACAGAAATGGCAACAGGTCGCTCGACAAAAAAGATCAAGAAGGACATCAGTGATGGCATCGCGCATATCAGCGCGTCCTTCAACAACACGATCATCACGATCACGGACCGAAAAGGCAATGCGCTCTCTTGGGCCAGTGCCGGGGCTTCGGGCTTTCGCGGCTCTCGGAAGAGCACGCCATTCGCGGCGCAGGTTGCCGCTGAGAAGGCGGGCAACATCGCGAAGGAATACGGCATGCGCAACCTCGATGTTCGCATAACCGGCCCGGGTCCGGGTCGCGAGTCCGCGGTGCGGTCGCTCAACGCGCTTGGTTTCAAGATCACCAACATCGTCGACACGACTCCCATCCCTCATAACGGTTGCCGGCCGCCCAAGAAGCGGCGTGTCTGAATACGGAGCTGTGTAAATGGCAAGATATATTGGTCCCAAGTGCAAGCTGAGCCGCCGCGAAGGCAGCGATCTGTTCCACAAGTCGCGTGGCAAGTCGCTAGAGTCCAAATGCAAGCTCGATCAGCCTCCTGGGCAACATGGCCAGAAGCGTGCGCGGCTGACGGATTACGCTGCCCAGTTGCGGGCTAAGCAAAAGCTGCGTCGCATCTACGGCGTGTTGGAACGTCAGTTTCGCGGCTACTACCAGGAAGCTTCGCGCCGCAAGGGCTCGACAGGTGAAAACCTCCTCAGCATCCTGGAATGCCGGCTCGACAATGTCGTCTATCGCATGGGCTTTGCGTCGACCCGAGCGGAGGCGCGGCAGTTGGTCAGCCACAAGGCGGTTTGTGTCAACGAGAGCGTCTTGAACATCCCGTCCTACCTGGTGAAGAGCGGTGATGTGATCACCATCCGCGAGCGCGCCAAGGCGCAGCAGCGGATCAAGGATGCACTCCAGGTCACGGAACAGTACGGGTTTCCGTCCTGGGTCGATGTGGATGTAACCCAGATGAAGGGTACTTTCCGGATGCCTCCGGAGCGCGCGGAACTTGGCTCGGACATCAACGAGCAGTTGGTTGTCGAACTCTACTCCAAGTAATTACCTCCCCTCGGAAGCGTCTATGCAGAATCTTGCTGATTTGATAAGACCGCGACTGATAAGCGTCAGTCCTATCGAAAGCCACAGTGCGCGCATCGTCATCGAGCCGCTGGAGCGGGGCTTCGGTCATACGCTCGGCAATGCACTGCGCAGGGTGCTCTTGTCCTCCATCCCAGGATGTGCAGTCACCGAGGCGGCTATCGATGGCGTGCTGCATGAGTACGCCTTCATTGACGGCGTGCAGGAAGATGTGATCGACATTCTTCTCAACCTGAAGGACTTGTCGATTAAGTCGCATGGCGACGAGGCGAGTCTGCGATTGGAAAAGACAGGGCCTGGCGTCGTGCTGGCATCGGACATCGCTCTCACGCATGACGTCGAGATCATCAATCCGGATTTGGTGATTGCCCACCTGACAAGCCCCGTGAAGCTCTCGATGGCGCTGCGCGTACAGAAGGGGCGGGGCTATCAATCGGTCGCGTCCCGCTTGGTGGAGAGTGAGGCACCGATCGGTACGTTACATCTGGATGCTTGGTTCAGCCCGATCAAAAAGGTGTCATATTTGGTCGAGAGCGCGCGTGTTGAACAGCGCACCGACCTGGACCGCCTGGTGATCGAGATCGAGACCAACGGCACGGTCGATCCGGAGGAGGCGGTCCGCGATGCGGCGTCGATACTGAATCAGCATCTTTCGGTGCTGCTGGATCTCAATACGGAGATGGTCTCGAAGGTGGATCATCCGCCGACGCATTTTGATCCATTGCTCATGCGCCCAGTGGACGATCTCGAGTTGACGGTACGCTCTGCGAACTGCCTGAAGGCGGAAAACATCTTCTATATCGGTGACCTGATACAGCGCACCGAAGTTGATTTGTTGCGGACTCCAAACCTCGGCAAGAAGTCGTTGATGGAAATCAAGGACGTGCTTGCGACGAAGGGTCTGCAACTGGGTATGCGCTTAGAGAATTGGCCCCCCGAGGGGCTCAAGCGGCCAGGACAGTGAGCATCCGGTTGCGTGCGCGACCCTGAACACACTAAACAATAAGCTCGTAGGACAATTCCATGCGTCACCGTAAAGCCGGTCGAAAATTCAACATCGACAGCTCTCACCGCAGCGCGCTATTCCGGAACATGGTCAATTCCCTGTTCCAGGTTGAAATGATTCAGACGACCCTGCCTAAGGCCAAGGAATTGCGTCGTTATGCGGAGCCCTTGATCACACTGTCGAAGCGCAATGACAGCGTGGCCGGTCGGCGGCTAGCATTTGCGCGCATGCGTGATCGCGCTGCCGTAACCAAACTGTTTGACGAACTGGCACCGCGCTACAAGGATCGTCCAGGCGGGTATCTGCGTATCATCAAGTGCGGTTATCGTCCGGGCGACAACGCCCCGATGGCCTACGTAGAGTTGGTGGATCGCACTGTAGACACCTGACGGTGCAGGCCGCGGCGCAGCTCAAGTCGGCGCGGCCGTACCCCCGTAGTTTTGGACGCCGGACGTCATGTCTCGGCGTTCGTCCCTTCCCACGGGCACGATCGCGTGCCTGCCTTCACCCGTCCGTGGTGCCTAAACGGGCCGCGTTCCGACTCGCACACTGTGGTGGGTGAGCTTCCGGCATGACAGATTCCATCTCTGGGCCCGCCGCCGCACCGATCCTCCCTGACTTCGCAACGATTCCCGCTAGCATACAAGCTCGGGCCACAGAAAACTGGTCGGCCTTCCTGAAGCAGTACGGCGGCTTGGATTCGGTCCCGCAAGCGATCACCGATTCCGTCGTACTCGTGTGGTCCGCAAGTCCGTTCGTGATGCAATGGTGTTTGCGGGAGCCGGAGTGGCTCGCAGCAGCGGACACGGCCCAACGGCTGCTTAGGCCCACGTGCCTTGCGGCGTACCGTGAGTTGCTGAGGTCGGCACTGTCGTCCTGCTCCAACGAGGCGGACCTCGGGCCCGTCCTGCGGCGCTTCCGGATGCGGGAGATGGTGCGCCTGGCCTGGCGGGACATCGCAGGATTGGCCGACATCGATGCGACGCTACGCGAGACCTCCGAACTCGCGGAAGCCATCGTCTCCGAAGCGCTCGCCGTCCTTTTTGATCGCGCTTGCAAGGCAACCGGCACACCGCTTAACCCGGAAGGCGACGTGCAGCCGTTGTGCGTGGTCGGTATGGGCAAACTCGGGGCCTGGGAACTCAACTTTTCCTCGGATATCGACCTGATCTTCCTCTTTCGCAGCGAGGGAGCCTTTCCGGACCGGCGGGCAACGAGCTATTCGGAATTCTACACGCGCCTGGGTCGTCGCCTCATTCAGCTCCTTGACGAAACGACCGATGCGGGCTTCGTATTCCGCGTCGACATGCGCCTGCGGCCTTTCGGGGACAGCGGGCCACTGGTCATGAGTTTCGATGCGCTAGAGCTTTATTTCCAGACACAGGCGCGTGAATGGGAACGCTACGCGATGGTCAAGGCGCGTGTCATCGCGGGCGATTCGGTGTCGACGCGACAACTTGAAGCGTTGATTGAGTCCTTCGTCTACCGCAGGTATCTGGACTACCGGGCGTTCGGGGAACTGCGGGATCTCAAACAGAAGATCCTTACGGAGGTTCTGCGGCGCGATCGCCAGGAGAACATAAAGCTGGGTCTGGGCGGGATACGGGAAATCGAATTCGTAGCTCAGGTCTTCCAGTTGATTCGAGGAGGTCATGAACGCGGCTTGCGCGACCGTCGTGTCATTCAGACTCTGGCCGCGCTGGCGCGGCAGGGCCACCTGCCGGAAGCGGTGGTCCGTAAGCTGACGGAATCTTATCGATTCCTGCGCACGATCGAGAATCGGCTGCAGGAGTATCAAGATCAGCAGACCCACGACTTGCCGCAGGGGCCGGACCGTCAGGCGCTTCTGGCGTGGTCGCTCGGCTATGTGGATTGGCCCGCGCTAAAGGCTCGGGTCGATGACTTGCGGCGTCAGACGCACGAGGTCTTCGAGCAAGTGATGGCGGCGCCACATACCGAAGGGGAGGAGCAGGTCTATTGCGTCGGCGGGGAGTTACCATCCACTGCGTGGCTGGAGGCAATAGGATTTCCGGATCCGGAGCGGGCGTGGCGGTTGCTTGAGGATTTTGAGCACGCGCGCCCGGTGAAACGCCTGACGAGCCGCGGGGCTGCCGACCTCAATCGGGTGATGCCGCTGATTTTGCGGGCGGTCGCTACGAGTCTCGATCCCGAGTTGGCTTTAGGGCGCCTGCTGCGACTCCTTGAGTCCATCGCGTCGCGCAGCGTCTACTTCGCGCTATTGGCGGAAAACCCCCTGGCCTTGTCGCAACTCGTCAGGTTCGCCGTTGCAAGCCCCTGGATCATCCAACATATTACCCAGTTTCCGGTATTACTGGACGAGTTACTGGATCCCCGGGCGCTCTATCGTCCGTTGAGCCGCTCGGAACTGGCGGCAGAACTTCAAGAGAAACTCAGCCTGGTCGATTTGGGCGATGCCGAACAGCGAATGGTGGCATTCCGTGAATTCAAGCAGGCGAACATTTTGCGCGTGGCGGCGACCGACATCATGGGCGTGACGCCTCTCATGGTGGTCAGCGATTATCTGAGCTACCTCGCCGAGACCCTGGTGGAAGGCGTGCTGCGGGAGGCGTGGCGCATGACCGCTGGCCGGCATGGTGGGCCGCCCGGTTCGGCCGGTCCCGAAGACCTGCGTGGTTTTGGCGTCGTGGCCTATGGCAAGCTCGGGGGCCTGGAGTTGGGGTATGGTTCGGACCTCGATTTGGTCTTTCTCCACAACGCCCCGGATGTTACGACGTTGACCGAGGGCTCCAGTCCGGTGACGCTGGCCGAGTTCTATGCGCGGGTCGCCAAGCGTCTGGTCTCCCTGATGACCACACAGACGCACGCCGGTGCCTTGTATGAGATCGATCTGCGTTTGAGACCTAGCGGGAATTCCGGATTGCTCGTGAGCAGTCTGGAGGCGTACGAAACTTATCAGCGCGAGTCGGCGTGGACTTGGGAGCAGCAATCCCTAGTGCGGGCGCGCTTCATCGCGGGGGACGCGGCCGTGGGCGAGCGTTTTTCCGATATCCGGCGCGACACGCTGGCATGCCCGCGTGACAAGACGACGCTGCGCGCCGAGGTCGTGGAAATGCGCGAGAAGATGCGTCAGCACCTGCTCGTTGTTGATTCGCAGGTCTTTGATTTGAAACAGGGGGTTGGCGGTATTGCGGACATCGAGTTTATTGTACAATTTGGAGTCCTAGCTAATGCTGCCGCCGCCCCTGCGATCACGCGGTGGACCGATGTGGTTCGCCTGCTCGATGCCTTGCGGGATGTGAATTTCCTCTCGCCCGAAGACGCGGAGACGCTCCGAAACGTCTACTGCCACTATCGCGCCCAGGGTCACCGCTGCGCCTTGCGGGAAGAACCCGCGCTGGTTCCGCGCTGCGAGAATGCTGCCGAAAGGGCCGCTATTCAGCGGATATGGCAACGCATTATGCAAGATTAGTGACGCTTCACGATTAATTTCCCATGCAGGAGTGAGTCCATGGCGATGGAGGATAGAGACGGTGTGATCTGGCTGGACGGCGAATGGATCGATTGGCGCGACGCCAAAGTCCACGTGCTGACCCACACACTGCATTACGGGTGCGGCGTTTTCGAGGGTCTCCGGGCCTACCAGACCGACCGCGGCGCGGCGATCTTTCGGTTGCGTGACCATACTGATCGCTTGTTCCGCTCGGCACACATCATGGCGATGTCCATGCCCTATGACAGGGACACGCTCAACCGCATTCAGTGCGAAGCAGTCACCCGCAATCGGTTGGCGAGCGCCTACATTCGCCCGATGTGTTTCCTGGGCAGCGAAGGCATGGGGCTGCATGCGAGCAACCTGAAGGTCCATGTGATGGTTGCCGCCTGGGAGTGGGGCAGCTACCTCGGTGCGGAGAACATGACCCGGGGCATCCGCGTGCGCACCTCGTCTTTTACGCGCAGCCACGTCAACAGTGCCATGCTGAAGGCCAAGGCGAATGGCAACTACCTGAACTCGATCCTGGCGGTTAAGGAGGCAGTTGCAGCCGGGTGCGACGAAGCCCTGTTGTTGGACCACGAAGGCTTCGTCGCCGAGGGTAGCGGTGAGAATATCTTCATCGTACGGAATGGCTGCCTGTACACGCCGGATCTGACATCGGCCCTGGAAGGAATCACGCGCGAGACGATCATGACGCTCGCCGCTGATCTGGGTATCGAGGTGCGCGAAAAGCGCATCACGCGGGATGAGGTCTATGTTGCGGATGAAGCGTTCTTCACGGGTACGGCTGCCGAAGTGACGCCGATACGCGAAGTGGACTCTCGCAGCATTGGTCCTTATGGTGGTCGTGGGCCTATCACTGAAAAGCTGCAGTCGCTTTATTTTTCGTACGTGCATGGGAAACAGGCGGAGCGTACGGAATGGCTGAGCTATGTCGACCGCATAGCTGATTGACCCCGGGCGGTGCGGGTTGCGGCCATCGCTTCAACGGCGACGGCGCAACCCCTCAGCAAACTACCCGAGTACGAAGCGCGTCCTCGGGCTAACGCAGCATCAGGAAGAAGGCGCCGCTGCCGCGCTGCAGGTTGAGCAGTAACTCCTTGCTGCCTTTGGCGGCGGCGGCGAGATCATCCAGATTGGTGATCGGGCGGCGGTTCGCCATCACCAGGATGTCCCCCGGGCGCAGTCCCGCAGCCCAGGCATAGGAAGCGCTGTGGATCCGCTCGACGAGTACGCCTGTCGCAGGCGCATCCGGCGGCGTGTTCTCGAGCACGGTTCCAGCGAGTTTGGGGTGAATCTTGTTGCCGTCTTCACGGACGATTTTCGGTGCGGCAATCTCGGCGTTTCTTGTCACCGTGTCGCCCTTGTGGATCACCTCGACCTCGACCTTCTCGCCGACGCGCAGCAATCCGATGGCATTGCGGACGTCCATGCTATTCCTGACTTTGCGGCCGTTGATCGCAAGCACGATATCGCCAGGTTCGAGCTGAGCGCGGGCCGCCGGCGAGCCCGCCTGCACCGAACTGATCACCGCGCCGTGATTCTGCGGCAACGAAAAGGCCTGAGCGAGTTCCGGTGTCAGATCCTGGGCGCTGATGCCAAGTAGACCGCGGCGGATCTCGCCGTGCTCGATCAGTTGGTCCTTGATCTGGGCCGCCATTTTCGACGGGATGGCAAAGCCGATGCCGACGTTCCCGCCGCTCGGCGCGATGATGGCAGTGTTGATGCCGACCAGTTCCCCGTTCAGGTTCACGAGCGCGCCGCCCGAGTTGCCGGGGTTGATCGATGCGTCCGTCTGTATGAAATCCTCGTAACCCTCGATCCCGAGGCCCGATCGACCCAATGCGCTGACGATCCCGGAGGTGACACTCTGACCCAGGCCGAAGGGATTGCCGATGGCCACGACGAAATCCCCGACTTCCAACTTATCCGAATCGGCGATGGGTAGTGCGGTGAGATTCTGCGGCTCGGTCTTGATCACGGCAACATCCGATTCGGGATCGGTGCCGACCAGCGTCGCGTTCAGCTGTCGACCATCGCTGAGCGTGACCGTGATCTCCTGTGCCTTGTCGATCACGTGGTTGTTCGTGAGGATATAACCCCGCGCGGCATCGACGATCACGCCCGATCCGAGGCTGGAGGACTGGCGTTGTTGCGGTGCGTCCGGCATCTGGAAAAAATGCCTGAAAAACGGATCGCGCATGAGGGGGTGCTCTGCCGTTTCAATCCGCGTGCGCGTCGAAATGTTCACGACTGCCGGCGTTGTCTTCCGCAGCATCGGGGCGAGGCTGGGCAGCCGCTGTCCATCGATGCTGTCCGGCCAGGCGCCCAAGGCAGGCGCCATTGGCTGCAATCCGCCCAGGCAGGCCAGTGCGACGACGGGGAGTAAGGGAATCCGAACCTTGCGCATGAACCTCACCTTAAGTGTGCAATCGTTGGCGTTGGGGAGGAGCCGTGGGGCCCCTTGACCATCCTGCCGATATGCTTCGTGCGAACCCGAATTTCAAGGGGGCGAGGGCGTGCAATGGCGCACCGCGGGGCAGGGTGGGGCGTGCAGGTTTCAGCGCAGCATGCCGGCGGGGCTCAGAGGCGATGCTGGTAGGGGTTCAAGCGGAGTGAAGCGACAACTTCTTCCTCCGGGTGCGCCTGCGTTGAGTGGGGCGCGGTGGTTCAAGCGATGGGGGCAGGCGCGTCCGGGAGCGCCTGCCCAGGCGGTCATTTGATCTTGCCTTCCTTGTACATCACATGCTTTCGCACGACCGGATCGAACTTCTTGATTTCCATCTTTTCCGGCATGGTCTTCTTGTTCTTGCTGGTCGTATAGAAATGCCCGGTTCCTGCTGACGAAATAAGCTTGATTTTGTCCCGCATCAGAGTCGCTCCTGATTTCTGGCGATGGGTTTAGACGGTTACGCCGCGTTTCCGCATGTCAGCCAACACAGCTTCGATGCCGTTCTTGTCGATCGTCCGCAGACCCTGGTTGGATACGCGCAGCTTGACCCAACGGTTTTCGCTGGCAACCCAGAAGCGGTGATCATGCACGTTAGGGTTGAAGACCTTCTTGGTCTTGTTGTTAGCATGGGAGACGTTATGGCCTACAATACGGCGTTTACCCGTTACCTGGCACGTTCTGGACATCGTGAGCCTCGAAACCTTGAGTGAGATCAAACTCCGCTTTATATATGAAGCGAGTCGCAGTCGTCAATCCCTGCGGGCCGCGCCACACTGGGGTTCGGAGGGGCCGCGATGAGCCTGAAGCTCGGTATCGTCATGGATCCGATCGGCAAGATCAAGATCGAAAAGGACACCAGTTTCGCGCTGTTGCTCGAAGCGCAGGCGCGTGGTTGGTCGCTCTACTACATGGAGTTGAACGACTTGTTCCTGCGGGATGGCCGCGCCTTTGCTCGCGTTCGCTTGCTCAGCGTAACGCGCAACGAAGACGCGTGGTACCGCTTCCACGGCGAGGAAACACTGCCTCTGGACGCACTCGATGTCGTCCTGATGCGCAAGGATCCGCCCTTCGATCAGGAATATATCTACGCAACCTATCTGCTCGAGTGCGCGGAAAACCACGGCGTTCGTGTCATCAACAGGCCCCGCTCGCTGCGCGACGCCAACGAAAAGCTGTTCACCTCGTGGTTTCCACAATGCTGTGCGCCGACGCTGGTGGCACGGGAAGCGGCACGTTTGCGGGAGTTCCTGCACGAGCAGGGAGAGATCATCCTGAAGCCGTTGGATGGCATGGGTGGTGCCTCGATCTTTCGCGTTGCGCTGGGTGATCCTAATCTGACGGTGATCCTCGAGACCATGACCCGGCACAATACGCGGTTCGTCATGGCGCAGCGTTATCTGCCGGAAATCGTCGACGGCGACAAGCGCATACTCGTCGTCAACGGAGAGGCCGTTCCCTACGCTCTGGCGCGCATTCCCGCGGCGGGTGAGAGCCGTGGCAACCTCGCGGCCGGTGGTCGGGCCGAAGGCCGGCCGCTCACGGAGCGCGATTGCTGGATTGTGGCCCAGGTTGCGCCCGAACTGAAGAAGCGGGGACTGGCCTTCGTCGGGCTGGACGTCATCGGCAATTATCTGACTGAGGTCAATGTCACGAGCCCCACCTGTGTACAGGAGCTTGACCGTCAGTTCGGACTCAATATCAGCGCCCGCTTGATGGACCACGTCGCAGCGACTGTCGCCGAGGCTTCCTGATCCATGAACAGCTGGCCGCAGTCCGGCGATCGTTTGCTGCCCTTTCTGCTGGCAGCGCTGCTGCTGCACGGCGCGGTGCTGTACGCAGTGCGGCTCGATCTGCCGTCGGTCGCGATCAACCGGCCGCCGGCCACCGTGCTCGACATCGCGCTGGAGCTTACGCCGACGCCGGTGGCCGTTGACGCGGCGGGCCAGGTTCCCGCCCAAGCCGAGAGCCGGCCGGGCGCGATCGATGCGCCTGAGGTTAGCTCCAAGGCCGGACCGATCGGGCCACGTGTCGCCGACGGGCCTGCCGCAGTGGTCAGTGCCGGCAGTGCGCGAGCCTCTGCAGCAGACGCGCCGGCGATCGCAACTTCCACTCCGGTGCCGAAGCCTCTGCCGCGGAAGGAGCGAGTGGAACGCGCACCTGCGCGCAGCGTTCAGGCGGCGACGGAGGCGCCCGTCGCGGAGGCGCCGGTTTCGGCCGTGCCATCGGGATCGGACGCTGCTGAGGGGGCGGCGCCGCCTGTCGAGCGGCCTCGGGTGACGTCATCGCTCCTAGACCGGCAGATTAGCGAGTGGACGGCCTCGTACACCGAGACCCGGGCCAGGGAGTCCGCAATGCCGGCTCGGACGGCTTATGTAGCCCAGGTGACGACTCATCGCTATGCCGCGGATGCGTACGAAAGGGCATGGCAGGACAAGGTGGAGCGCATCGGCAACCTGAACTACCCTGAAGAAGCGCGCCGCAAGAACTTGAGCGGAGGTCTGCTGCTGACCGTCGGTGTCAATGCGGACGGCAGTCTAAAAGGCATCAATGTCGTAAAGTCATCCGGGCACGCGGAGCTTGATGAGGCGGCCGTCAGGATCGTTCGCCTCGCGGCGCCGTTCGCGCCGTTTCCCTCGCAGTTAAAAGCGGATTACGATGTGCTCGTAATCACCCGCACTTGGCGCTTCTTTACCGATCACCATCTGTCGACCGCGCCTTGACGCTCGGCAGCACCTTGCCGCTCCGACAAAGAACAGCCATGAACGAGCAAGCCGACAATCTGACCAATCATTTCCTGATCGCCATGCCGGGCCTGGCCGATCCGATTTTCGCCAAGACGGTGACCTACCTCTGCCAGCACAGCGCCGATGGTGCCTTGGGCATCATTGTCAACCGGCCGTCGGAACTCACACTGGGCGAGGTCATGGAGCAGATGAATATCGAAGTGGAGACGGCTTCCGTCGGACAGGCGCAGGTCTACTTCGGTGGGCCGGTCCATCGCGAGCGAGGCTTTGTGCTGCACGAGCCGGGCGAACAATGGGATTCGACGCTGACGGTCTCCGACTCCATCGCGCTGACGACATCCCGGGACATTCTCGAAGCGATCGGGTCCGGTCGCGGCCCCCGCCGTATACTGGTCGCGTTGGGCTATGCCGGGTGGGCGAAGGGCCAGTTGGAACGGGAGATCGGCGAGAACGCCTGGTTGAACGCGCCGGCCGAGGCGCCTATCCTGTTCGATCTCCCGGCCACGCAGCGCTGGAAGGCCGCAGCTGGGCTGATGGGAATCGATATCGGACTGCTGGGCAGTGCGGCGGGCCATGCCTGAAGTACGCCCCGAGAGTATCGCTGGCGTGGTCGTGGGCTTCGACTTCGGAACCAAGCGGATCGGCGTTGCAGTCGGTCAGACCGTGACCCGCTCGGCCGCGGCGTTGTGCACGATTCTGATGGGCCGTAAGCACGAACCTTGGAAGACCATTTCGGAGATCCTGACGACCTGGCAGCCGGCGGCATTCGTCGTGGGCTGGCCCTATGCCCAGCCAGGTGAGGAGAATCCCGTTCAGGTCGCGATCGGACATTTTGCCGCCGGCCTAGCCAGACGGTACCGTTTGCCTGTCTTTGCTTTCGACGAAACACTTTCGACGGCCGATGCACGCACGCGTTACTTTGCCGGAGATCACCACCGATCAGTTCGGTTTGCCGCTCAGAAGGACGAACTGTCCGCGCGACTGATACTGCAATCCTGGCTGGATGAACCGGCAGCCTCGACCCTTGCCGAGACAGTCCCATGAACGTCGTGGAGAGGCGAGACGCCACCGAGGATTTCGACGTGCCGACGCTGATCGATACGCTTGAAGCAAGCCTGCGGCGAGAGATCGAGCGGCGGGGCCTCGTGCATCCGGCGATGGTCGGTATCGAGACAGGCGGGGCCTGGATTGCGGCGGCCCTGCACACCCGCCTGGGTTTGGCGGAGCCGCTCGGCCTGCTGAACATCTCCTTTTATCGCGACGATTTTTCGACGGTTGGAGTCCATCCGCGTGTGGGTCCCAGCCGCTTGCCGTTCAACGTTGAAGGCCGTGACATCCTGCTGATCGACGACGTGCTATTTACCGGACGTACCATCCGCGCTGCGCTCAACGAGATTTTCGACTACGGCCGCCCGGCGCGGGTGGTGCTGGGTATTCTGGTGGAGCGCAGCGGGCGTCAGATTCCGATTCAGGCGGACTGCATTGGCGGGCACGCCTCGGCCGGACAGAATCAACGGATAAAACTGGTCGGGCCCGAGCCGCTGCGGCTGGTTACTCAGCAGGTGTGATGCCGCGTGAAGCACACTCAGATCGGATCCTTGCAACTCGACACCGCCGGTAACCTTCGCCATTTCCTGACCGTCGAAGGCCTGAACGCCGGCCTCCTGAACCGCATCATGGACACCGCGGAGTCTTTTTGCAGTGTCACCGAACAGACGGTCAAGAAAGTGCCTCTGCTGCGCGGCAAGACCGTCGTCAATCTCTTCTTCGAGAACAGCACGCGCACCCGCACGACTTTCGAGTTGGCGGCCCAGCGCCTTTCGGCCGATGTGCTGAACATCAATATCGCGACCTCCGCGACGGCCAAAGGCGAAAGCCTGCTGGACACGATTCGGAACATCGAGGCGATGCAGGTGGACATGTTCGTGGTCCGTCACGCTCACAGCGGGGCTGCTCACTTCATCGCAGAGCATGTCGCGCCGCATGTCAGTGTGATCAATGCCGGCGACGGCCGCCACGCGCACCCGACGCAAGCGATGCTGGATTTGTTCACGATTCGCCGGAGCGGGCGGGACTTTCCCTCGCTGAAAGTCGCGATCGTCGGCGACATCCTCCATTCCCGGGTCGCGCGTTCGGAGATACATGCGCTGCGCCTGCTCGGCGTGCGTGACATCCGGGCGATTGCGCCGAGGACGCTGCTGCCGATGCACGCCGAAGACCTGGGTGTCAGTCTTTGGACGGATCTCG
This sequence comes from Methylolobus aquaticus, assembly GCF_054172105.1. Taxonomy (NCBI): domain Bacteria; kingdom Pseudomonadati; phylum Pseudomonadota; class Gammaproteobacteria; order Methylococcales; family Methylococcaceae; genus Methylolobus; species Methylolobus aquaticus. Next base: position 324,379 of record NZ_JBSYXP010000006.1, on the reverse strand, counting down.
ATGCGGGTATCGAGGGTGTGGACGTGGTCGTCATGCTGCGGCTGCAGCGCGAACGGATGAGTGGGGCATTCATCCCGAGCGAGCGGGAGTATTTCGCGCGTTTCGGGTTGACAGAGCGCCGTCTCGCCCTGGCCAGGCCTGACGCGATCGTCATGCATCCCGGGCCGATCAACCGAGGCGTCGAAATCGACTCCAACGTCGCCGATGGACTGCAATCGGTCATTCTGAAGCAGGTTCACTACGGTATACCGATCCGCATGGCCATCATGTCTTTGGCCATGCGCAGTGGCACCGAATTCGATCCCGGAGCAGAGCGTCGGGTATGAGCGCCGAGCGATTATTGATCAGCGGCGGGCGGGTCATCGACCCGGACAGCGGCATCGACCGCGTTGGGCCGGTGTGCAGCGCCGACGGGGTAATCCTGGCGGTAGGCCATCAGCCCGCGGATTTCCAGCCCGACCGTGAATTGCAGGTGCCGGGGCACGTGGTCTGCCCGGGCTTCATCGACTTGTCCGCACGGCTAAGGGAACCCGGGCAGGCACACAAGGGTACGATCGCTAGCGAGGGGGCGGCCGCGCTCGCCGCGGGTTTCACGACGGTTTGCATGCCACCGGACACGGTGCCGGTGATCGATTCCCCTGCTGTCGTCAAGCTGATCCTGGAGCGTGCGCAGCAGGCCGGCCGCATCCGCGTGTTGCCGATCGGTGCCCTGACGAGGGGGCTCAATGGACGCGATCTCAGTGAACTCGGCGCCCTGCAGTCGGCCGGATGCCGGGCTGTCGGCAATGCGGGGGTGCCGCTCGCGAACAATCTGGTTCTGCGCCGTGCGTTCGAGTACGCCGCCAGTTACGATCTGCTGGTGTGCTTGCGTCCGCAGGATGCGGCATTGCGCGACGGCGGTTGCGTTCACGAGGGTGCCGTCGCTATGCGGCTGGGTCTGCCCGGTATACCGGAAGCGGCCGAGACCGTTGCGGTGGCGGAAGCCCTCGTGCTGGCCGAACTCACCGGAGTCCGTTTGCACTTCGGCCAGGTCAGCAGCGCCCGCGCCATTCGCTCGATTACCAGCGCGCAGCAGCGCGGTCTGCCGGTGACGGCGGACACGGCACTGCACCAGCTGCATCTGACCGAGCGGCACGTCGACGGCTTCAACGCGATGTGCCATGTCGATCCGCCCCTCCGGACCGAAGCGGATCGGGCTGCGCTGCGGGCCGCTGTCGCAGCCGGTACTCTTGCGGCGCTGTGCTCGGATCACCAACCGCACGACCCCGATGCGAAACTGCAGGTTTTCCCGGAGACCGAGCCCGGCATGGCGACGCTCGAGTGCATGCTGCCGCTGGGTCTGAGTCTGGTCGCTGCGGGTGTCTTGTCGCTGCCGGAGTTGATTGCCCGGCTGACCGTGGGTCCGGCTCGCATCCTCGGGCTCGGGTCCGGGCGCCTGGCCGTCGGAGCCCCAGCCGACATCTGCATCTTCGACCCCCAACGTTGCTGGAAGGTCGACGCGACCAGTTGGCGGAGCGCGGGACGCAATACCCCGTTTTGGGGTGAGGACATGGTGGGCCGAGTCACGACCATGGTGATCGGCGGCTGCGTCGTCGAGCAGGTTTGATTCAAGCGAGTTTTTCCCTTTCGGGTGCCTGCGCCGTCGCAGGGACGCCCCGACTGATGCCGGTCGGCAGGATGACGATGGCGCATCGTGCGGCACTCACGGCGCGGATCAGGATCGAACGGCCGCCCGCCCGCGGGCGTTGCCTGAACGCCGCGAACTCGCCCAAGTGCGGCGTCATCAGACCAGCATCAACGGCCAGTCCGCACTGTCGGCCATCGCCTCGATCAGCGCCTGCTCGGTGCGCGGGACGACCAGCATGCGGCAACCGCTTTGCCGCAAACGGCGCAACAGGTCAATCGGCTCGAAAGGATGGATCTCGACGATCCGGCTGATAGCAGGCTGCGGCGCTTGCCCTGAAGCCAGGCTGCGCTGCAGTTCCTGGGTCAGTTCAGGCGGCGAGCGCGGCACCGCTACGCACAGGGGCCGCTTCTCGCAGGCAGCCACCTCTGCGGCCACCACTACCGCGGACAGGCTCGCCGCGGTGCCGTCGAAGACCGACCACAGGGCTTCCCGCTGCACCGCGGGGGCGATGGTGCCCGCTCTCCTGGTTACCGACAGGCGTGGTCCGGCCCGCTCCGCAGCCGGGCGATCCCGACGACGACCGATCACGAGCACATCGATGTCGCCAACACAGGCCAGGGCCGTGGGAACGAGGTGCCCCCGGAGCGTGCGGACGCTGCCGCGAATCTTCAGTTGCTCGGCCAGGCGCCCTAATTCCTGCCGGATCTGAGACAGGCCAATGCGCTGAGCGCGCGAGACCCGGAGCGGGTCGAAAGCGCGTTCGGTGCCGAAAAGGCGGTCGACCTCCCGAGTGAACGGCAGTTGGGCGCTGTTGAGTAGGTTCAGCTCCTCGACGAACACGGCGTCGATCTCGGCTCCGCGTCGCGCCGCCAGGACGGCCGCCAGTTCGAGTGAGTCGAGATCTCGGCGACAAACATCGAACGCGACGACGATTCGCAGGCGGGAGGCAGGAGGCTTACTGTTCATTCGAATCGGTCTTGTCTGCCTGCATCCAGCGGCGTTGAATACGTGCGAACTCAAGCAGTTTGGTTTCGATACGGCCGTTGAGGCTGTCGCCGGGAAAGTTCCCGGACGCATCGCGCTCGCCTGCGGAAACGCCCAGCAGCAGTTCCAGCGCCTCGTCGAGTGAATCGACCGCATACACGTGAAAATTACCCCCGCGCACGGCGGCGACCACATCGGCGCGGAGCATCAGGTTCTTGACGTTGGCGCGGGGGATGATAACGCCTTGGTCGCCGGTAAGGCCTCGGGCATGGCAGATATCGAAAAACCCTTCGATCTTCTCGTTCGCACCGCCGATCGGCTGCACTCGTCCGTGCTGGTTGATCGAACCCGTCACGGCGAGATTCTGCCGGATCGGCAACTCGGCGAGCGACGAAAGGATTACGCACAATTCGGCAAGCGATGCGCTGTCACCGTCGACCTTGCCGTACGACTGTTCGAACACCAGGCTGGCCGAGACCGAGAACGCCTGCGCCCGGGCAAACCGGGCGGCGAGCAGATTCGACACGATCATGACGCCTTTGCTGTGAATTGCGCCGCCGAGCTCTGTTTCGCGTTCGATGTCGATGACTTTGCCGCTGCCGGGCCGGGTCGTCGCGGTGATGCGCGACGGCTGACCGAAGGCAAAGTCGCCGAGGCTGATCACCGATAGGCCGTTGATCTGGCCCACCGCCACGTCGCTGGTGTCGATCAGCACAGTGCCGCGCTGGATCGCTTCGTAAAGCCGCTGTCGGATCCGATCCGAGCGCCTGGTCTGCTCGTCGATCGCGGTCTGGATATCCTCCCGCGTGATGACGTTGCGTCGGGCTTCCGTGGCCCAGAAGTCCGCCTCTTTCAGTAGGTCGCCAAGGCGTTGCAGGTGTGTGTTGAGCTTTTCCGCATCCTCCGCCCAGCGTGCGGATTCGTCGATCACGCGGATCACCGCGTCGCGATCGAGCGGATGCAGTCCTTCGCGACGAGAGAGGCTCGCGATCAGGCGGGCGTACATCGCGGTGCTGTCGGGAGTCCGGTCGATGGTCTCCTCGAAATCGGCTGAGACCTTGAACAGGCTCCGAAACTCCGGATCGTAGACGTTCAGCAGGTAGTACAACAGGCGGTCGCCGATCAGCACGACCTTTGTGCGTAGCGGAATCGGTTCTGGTTCGAGCGTGCCGGTACTCATGAGGCCCAGGGTTCGCTCGAGGGCCTCGACCCGAATTTCACCGGCCTGCAGCGTCCGCTTCAGGGTTTCCCAGGCGTAGGGCTGCAGCAGCAATTTTCGGGCGTCCAGCAGCAGATAGCCGCCGTTCGCGCGATGCAGGGCGCCGCCCTTGATCATCGTGAAGTCGGTCAGCAGCGCGCCCATCAGGGCCTGATACTCGATGCGGCCGACCAGATTGCTGTGGGTCGGCAGGTCCTCGAACACAACCGGTGCCGCGGCGGCATCATCATGGGCTACGATCAGGTTTACCTGATAGCGCTGCCCGGGACTCTGCCGCGCACTCTGGCCGAACAGGCCGCCACTGCTACCCTCTGGCTTCGGGAAAAACTCATCGGCGTGATCGACGATGTCCTGCCGGGCTGCGTCGATGAACTGTTTGACCCCGTCCATATGGCCGTAGCGTTCGGCGAGGTCGCTGATCAGGTGATTGACCGCGAAGGTGGCAATCTCCCGGTTTAAGTTCTTCAGCTTCTCTTTGGCTTCCTTGCGCCAAGGCTGGAACTGACGGAGTAGTTTTTGCAGCGCCTGATGAAGTTGTTCGATGGTCTCACGGATGTGCTGCTGGTCGGTCTCGGCGAGCGCATGGTATTGATCCGGGCTCAGGACCTCGTTCTCCGGGTTGATCGGGGCAAAGGCGAACCCGGTTGGTGTTTCGATCAGGGCTACGTGTTGCCGCTTCGCTTCGCGGCGCAGTTCGTTGAGGGCGTTTGTCTCACGTTCCTTGGCCTCTTCTTCGATTTCCTCCGTTCGTGTCCGGTATTCCTCGCCTTCGAATGCCGCCGGGATCGAGATGCTGAGTTCCTCGATCACGTGGGTCATATCCGCCGCGAAGCGCCGGCCGACGCCGGCCGGCAGGCTCAGTACCTTGGGTTTGGAGGGGTCGGTGAAGTTGTTTACGTAACACCAGTCCTCAGGTTTCGGTTGATGTTCGGCCTCGCGTGTGACGATTTCGCGCACCGCGGTCATCTTGCCGGTGCCGGTGGGCCCCAGAGCGAACACGTTGAAGCCCTTACGCGGGATCGAGACGCCGAAACGAATGGCCTTGAGGGCACGTTCCTGGCCGACGACCACGCCGATATCGGCCAGTTCATCGGTCGTCGCGAACGCCAGTTGCGAGGGGTCGCAGGAGTTGAACAACTGGTCCGCGGGCAGGGGGCGGGGACCGAGGGTGGGGATCGTCACGCGAGACTCCCGGGTTGCTCTGGTCGGGTAGGCGCATCATCGGACACTCGGCTGTGTCTTGGCAAATCGGGGCGCCGGCCGCGGGCCGTCGGCTGAACAGCCGGTTGCTGTCGGTGACAACCCGGTCCGGATTGGCGATACTACGCGGCTTTTTGCGGGTCACTTGCTCGATATGTGGTTCAAGAACTTAGCCTTGTTTCGCTTTACCACCCCGTTCACCATGCCGTCCGAGGAACTCGAGGCGCGTTTGGCAGAACGGCGCTTTCGCCCTTGCGGCCGAACGGATCAGATGAGCGCCGGCTGGGTGCCGCCCACCGGCCTGGCCGATGCATCGCTGGCACACGTGATCGCTCCGTTCATGATGGTGACATTGAAGCAGGAAGAGAAGATCCTGCCCTCGGCCGTTGTCAATGAGCAGGTGGCGGAGCGGGTCGCGGAGATCGAGGTTCGGGAAGGGCGAAAGCCGGGCAAGCGGGAACGATCGGAACTGCGCGACCATGTGGTCATGGAACTGATGCCCCGCGCGTTCAGTCATTCCCGTCGTACCCATGCTTATATCGATTCCGAGCGCGGCTGGCTCGTCGTGGACAGCGCGAGCGGTCGGCGGACAGATGACTTGACCAGCCTGCTGCGCTCGACGATCGGTGAATTGCCGATCGCTTTCCCGGCCACCCAGGAACAGCCGCCGCTCGTCATGACGCGCTGGCTGGCGGATGGCGAGGCGCCGGCTGACATCACCATCGAGCAGGAATGTGAGCTGCGCGCCGCCGATGAGGACGGCGGCATCGTGCGCTGTCGGCGTCAGGACCTCGGGGTGCCGGAAATCCAGCAGCATCTGGCCGCGGGAAAGCAGGCCATGCGTCTGGCCCTGCGTTGGCAAGACCGGTTGAGCTTCACGCTGGACGACCGGTTGGTCGTGCGCCGCCTGCGGTTTCTCGAGACCGTTCAGGAACGCGCCGGCGAGATCGAAACCGATGATGCGGTACAGCGCTTCGATGCCGATTTCGCGATCATGAGCCTGGAATTGGCGGAGTTTCTTCCGCGTTTGCTCGAACTTTTCGGCGGAGAACGCCGTCAGAGCGTATAATGATGATTTTTCAGGCTATTAAGGTTGGTGCCACAACACGATGACCAAGTCCCTATTCCAGATCTTGAAGTGGATTGCTATTTCCTTCAATGTCTTAGCGCCAATCGCTGGCAATGCCGAAGTTTATCGGCTCCCGGCTGCCGGCGACGATCTGATCGGCCGTATCAAGTACGCAACGGCCGGTGATGAAGATACGCTGATCGACATTGCGCGGGAAAACAGCCTGGGCCAGGAAGAAATCGTCATGGCCAACCCGACGGTGGATCGCTGGCTGCCCAAAGGTGGCACGAAAGTATTGATTCCCCGGCAATTCATTCTGCCGGATGCCCCTCGCAGCGGGATCGTGTTGAACATCCCGGAAATGCGCCTGTACTACTATCCCGGCGGTTCGGCGCCGGCCGTCACCAAGCCCAAGCCGGCTGCGCCCAAGGCGCAGCCTGTCGCAGCCAGCGGCGGAAGGTATCAGACCCACATCGCGCGCAAGGGTGAATCCAGCCGCGCGGTAGCGAAATCGGCGCCGACGGTCGAGCCGGTCGAGGCGGTTGCAGTCAGCAGCGCGCCGTCGCGCGACGTGATCACCTACCCGGTCAGCATCGGACGCATGGATTGGCGCACGCCACTGGGCGCGACTCAGGTCATCCAAAAGGTCAAGGACCCGTCGTGGCATCCGCCCGAATCAATCAAGAAGGAGCATGCCAAGGACGGTGACATGCTGCCCGACGTCGTACCGCCCGGTCCCAATAACCCGCTCGGGCAGTTCGCGATGAAACTCGGCGTTGCCGGTTACCTCATTCACGGTACCGACGTCGACAAGGCTTACGGGATTGGTATGCGCGTGACCCACGGCTGCATTCGCATGTACCCGGAAGACATCGCGAAGCTGTTCCCTCTGGTCAATGTCGGAACCCCGGTGCGACTGGTGAATCAGCCCGTGAAGCTCGGCTGGATCGGCGACGATTTGTACATGGAGGTGCACCAACCGCTGGACGAGGACCGGATGAGCTACGGCGAACTTCGTGATCTGGCGATGGGGCTGATCGACAAGAAGACCTCAAGTCGGCCGGTATCGATCAACAGTGCGGCGCTGAAGAAGGAACTGGAACATCCGACGGGCGTGCCGGTGCTGATCTCCGGAATCGCATCCGTATCGGATGCGCCCGAACGCGCCACTCCGTCGGCACTCGAGGCCTCGTCCCCCCGTTCGAACCCACCCGCGTATGCGGCGCCGGTGGAGTCTGCTCCCGTATCATCGAGTGAACCGTATCCCGCGGAGGAATCCCTGGCGAGCCCGCCGGAGCCCGCCTACGTGCCGACGGCCCCGGAGCCGGACGATTCCGAAGAGGCTGATGACGCCGGTATCTGATCCAGCAGCCCTTATTCCCGTATAGCGGTCGGGTTAATCGGGGCGGAGCGGCCGGCGGATTGTCGGCCGCCGGCCCCGACCGACCCCCTGATGCGCCGGAGCGTTTGTCGTTCTGCCGCCCGTGCTAAGGCTCTTTGGGCGGAACGTAACCCTCCGGCATGGCGGCGCCACTGCCGAACAAGTACTTGTCGCGTTCCTGGGCGAGGAACGATTTGGCCTGCGCTTCGAAGGGTGTCAAGCGATGTTCATTGATGAGCATCGTCTGCAGACGCAGCCAATCCTGCCAGGCCTGTTTCGAGACATTTTCGAAGATCCGCTGCCCGGCTGCGCCGGGAAACGGTGGTTGCTCCAGTCCTTCCGTTTCGATGCCCAATTTCGCGCACTTGACCATTCTGCTCATGTTCTGGCTGCTCCAAGGTAATTGTTGAATTGATCCAGTAACCGACGCACAGGCGCCGGCAAGCCCAGGTCCGAAGCGTGGTCCGGGGACGTCCAGCACGAATGCGCTTCCGACACTCGATCCGGGGGGCGTGTGGTTTGCATTCGGACCGCGACGAAGTCCAGATGGAAGTGGGTCAGCGTATGCCGCCGTGCCGGCAAGTCGGCCAAGTGCTCGGCCCGAAGGCTGTTCTTGAGCAGCCACGGGGCGATCTGCGTGGTGTCGTCAAACATCGGAAAGCACCAGAGGCCGCCCCAGACCCCGGTGGGTGGCCGGCGTTCCAGGAAGATGTTGCCCGCTCCGTCTTCGAGGATCAGCATCGTGTAGCGCCGCACCGGCACCGTGCGACGCGGTCGCGGGCTCGGCAGCGAACCGACCCGCTGCTCGGAACGGGCGCGACACCCGGGGGACAGGGGGCAGTGATCGCAAGCCGGGCGGCCGCGGGTACAGACCAGCGCCCCGAGATCCATCATGGCCTGATTATAAGCATCAGAGCGGTCGGGTGGTGTAAGCCGGTCGGCGGTCGCCCACAAGGTCGCAGCGACTGAGGCGGTGCCGGGCCAACCTTCGATGCCCCAGTAGCGGCACAACACGCGTTTGACATTGCCGTCGAGGATGGTCGCCCGCATGCCGAAACCCAGGCTGAGAATGGCGCCGGCCGTGGAGCGTCCGATACCGGGCAGGTCAGCCAACTCATCGAGCGTAACCGGCAGGGCTCCTGCGTAGCGTTCGGCGACGATCTCCGCGCAGCGATGCAGGTTGCGTGCGCGGGCATAGTAGCCGAGACCCGACCATAGGGCGAGCACGCGCTCCGCGGGAGCGGATGCCAGCGCAGGAATGTCCGGAAAATTTGCCGTGAAGCGCTCGAAGTAGGGCACAACGGTCGCGACCTGAGTCTGTTGCAGCATGATCTCGGAGATCCAGACTCGATAGGGGTCGCGTGGATTTTGCCAGGGCAGGTTCTTACGACCGTGGATATCAAACCAGGCGAGAACGGAGTGCCTGAATTGTTCGACCGACTCGTGTGTGGGCGTCGGAACCGGAGCTTCCGGATTGATCCGTGGGCCCCTCAAACTCGCCCCCCAGTGCCCTTATCGACGAGCGACAGATCCGCCCAACGCAAAGGGAAGCGTCCGCAGCGGGATTCATTTAGAATTAAGAGACTGCACGGATGGGAAACGTTTTCTGACATGCTCCGGATTTTCAAGCTCAGTTCCCTGACGGTACTCGCCGTCCTAGTCCTGTCGGCCTGTGGCCAGAAGGGCCCACTTTATCTCCCGCGCCCAGGCGAAGACCCCGAGCAGCAGCGCTGACCTCATGGATCATTTTAACTACCGCGACGGCATCCTGCATGCCGAGGCCGTGCCTTTGCCCGAGATCGCCAAGCGTTTCGGCACGCCCGTTTACGTTTACTGTCGGGCGACGTTGGAACGCCATTTTCATGCCTTCGATCGCGTATTCGAAGGCTGGCCGCATCTGGTCTGCTACGCCGTCAAGGCCAACTCGAACCTGGGCGTGCTCGATGTACTGGCCCGACTTGGCTCCGGCTTCGACATCGTTTCGGTTGGGGAATTGGAACGTGTCCTTGCGGCGGGTGGCTCTCCGGAAAAGGTTGTGTTTTCTGGAGTCGGCAAGCGCGAAGACGAGATGCGCAGGGCCCTCGATGTCGGTATCCGTTGCTTCAATGTCGAGGTTGCGGAAGAACTGGACCGTCTGAGCCGCCTGGCGGGAGAGATGGGCGTGGTCGCGCCCGTGTCGATACGGGTCAATCCCGACGTGGATGCCGGCACCCATCCCTATATTTCGACCGGTCTCCGCGAGAATAAGTTTGGGCTCGATATCGACGCGGCGCTGGTGCAATACCTGCGGGCTGCGCGCCTGCCGAACCTCGACATCGTCGGCATCGATTGCCATATCGGCTCGCAGTTGACCAGCGTCGAGCCCTTTCTCGATGCACTGGATCGAATACTCAGGCTCGCGGACCGACTGAGCGATGCGGGTATCCGGATCCGCCATCTGGATCTCGGCGGCGGTCTCGGTATTCGCTATCAGGATGAGATCCCGCCGGAGCCAGCTGACTACGCGGCCGCGGTCATGGATCGGCTGCGCTCGCGTGACTACGAAGTTTTGATCGAGCCGGGGCGGGCGATCGCCGGCAACGCCGGGATCCTGCTGATGCGCGTCGAGTATCTGAAGTCCACGCAGGCCAAGCACTTCGCGATCGTCGATGCGGCGATGAACGACTTGATCCGGCCGGCGCTGTACCAAGCCTGGCAGGAGATCGTGCCGGTCAAGCAGGGCGGCGCCGGGCCCGAGCGGACCTACGACATCGTCGGTCCGGTCTGCGAAACAGGCGATTTCCTGGGCAAGGAGCGGTCGCTCGGGCTCGAAGTCGGCGATCTGCTCGCTGCCCGTTCCGCCGGTGCCTATGGCTTCAGCATGAGCTCGAATTACAATTCTCGTCCCCGTGCGGCCGAGGTGATGGTCGACGGCGCCAAGGTCCATCTGGTACGTCAGCGCGAGGACGTGCCGCAGCTGTTTGCTGGAGAATGCCGGATCGAATGAGACCGACTCGCGTTCCTTTCGTCAAGATGCATGGGCTCGGCAACGATTTTGTCGTGTTCGACGGTGTCCGCCGGAGGCTGGAACTGGATGCCGGGCGCGTGCGTGCGATCGCGGATCGTCATTTTGGTATCGGTTGCGACCAGGTCCTTCTGGTCGAACCCGCGACGAAGCCCGGGGCACACTTTTCCTACCGTATCTTCAATGCCGATGGCGGCGAAGTTGCCCAGTGCGGCAACGGTGCGCGCTGTTTTGCGCGTTTCGTCCGGGAGCAGGGACTGTGCGACGCCGACGATGTCATCGTCGATACTCGTGCCGGTCGCATGGTCCTGCACCTCCAACCGAACGGGGACGTGAAGGTCAACATGGGCGTGCCGCGTCATGCCCCCGAAGAGATTCCTTATCGTGCCGTCGCGGAAGCCCCGCTTTACAGGCTGACGATCGACGGGACGGAGATCGGATTCGGGGCAGTTTCGCTGGGAAACCCGCACGCGGTGATCGTTGTGGATGATGTCGATCTGGCGCCCGTAGCCACGCTTGGCAGGCGCATCGAGTCCGATCCGGCCTTTCCCGAGCGCGTCAATGTCGGATTCCTCGCCCCGGTTGACCGGCAGCAGGGACGTCTGCGGGTCTTCGAGCGGGGATCGGGTGAGACGCTGGCCTGCGGCAGCGGTGCCTGCGCCGCCGTCATCGTCGGGATCGAGCAGGGGTTGTTCGACGATACGGTGCACCTCGATCTGCCCGGAGGGAGGCTGCAGGTTCAGTGGAGCGGTAGAGGACACCCGGCCTTCCTGATCGGGCCAGCCGTCACAGTATTCGAAGGCAGTATCGATTTATGAGTTCAAAGCCAGCCCAACAGTCCGAACAGGGCCTGCGGTCCATCGATGTGGCCGCCTACCTGAGCGCCCACCCTGACTTTTTCCACCAGCATCAGGACCTGCTGGAAGTGATGAACGTCCCGCATCCCTGTGGCGACGCCGTGTCTCTGGTCGCGAAGCAGATCGACGTGCTGCGGGACAAGAACCGGAAGCTTCAGGTTAAGCTGAGCGAGATCGTGCAGAACGCTCGCGACAACGACGCCGTGTTCCGCCGGATACACGAGTTGACGCTCGCCCTGCTCGAAGCGACCAGCGTCGACGATGCGCTCGCCTCTCTGCGCTGGATCCTGCACGAGGCCTTTCAGGCGGATTTCGTGACGCTGCGGGTATTCGACCCGCAGCCTGCGATGGCGCTTTCGGATCTGTACACCTCGCAGGACCGTGCGGAGTTGAGCGCAATCCGCCCGATTCTCGATGCCGGGGTGCCAGTCTGCGGCGTGCCGAGCGCCGACAAGATTCGCTGCCTTTTCGATTCGGATGGCGATGAGGTCCTGTCATATGCGCTGATTCCGTTGCGGCACGCCGGCGTCAAGGGGTTTCTCGCCATCGGGAGCCGTAGCGCACAGCGCTTCCAGACCACGATGGGGAATTTCTTTCTCGCCCAGATCGGTGAGATCGTGGCGGCGCGGCTGGCTGATCTCCTGCGTGCCATCGGCCGAGAGCATGACGGCTGAGTCATTCGCCGGCGTCGCCGAGTTTCTCGAACGTTGCGGACAGCGTGGCTCGGAGCACACTGCGGCCGCCTACCGCCGCGATCTGGCGCAGTTCCGGGCGTTCTGCGCTGACCTGGGGATCACCGGCCTCACCGAAATCCGGCCAGGACACGTCAAGGCCTTCATTGCCGACCGGCATCGAGCGGGCATGGCGACTCGCAGCCTGCATCGTAAGCTCGCCGCAATCCGCAGCTTTTTCGATTTTCTGACCCGCCGCGGTGAGCTCACGCACAATCCCGCGCGAGCGGTCCGCGCCCCGAAGCTTGCCCGGAGTCTGCCGTGCTTGCTCGATGTCGATCAGGTCGGTGGGCTGCTTGCCGCCGAGGCCGACGATGGGCTGGAGGAACGTGATCTCGCGATGTGGGAACTGTTCTACTCTTCGGGCCTGCGGCTCGGCGAGCTAGTCAAGCTGGACGTCAGGGACGTGGACCGGGAACAAGGCTGGGTTTTGGTGCGCGAGGGGAAGGGTCGCAAGTCGCGCTACGTGCCGCTGGGGCGCTATGCCAACGAAGCCCTCGGCCGCTGGCTCGACGTGCGCCCCGGCTTTGCCGTGACCGGAACGGACGCATTGTTCGTCAGCCAAAGAGGCAGCCGGATCGCGGCGCGTACCGTGCAGGTCCGGCTCAAGCGCTGGCAGGCCCTCAAGGGCGGCGATCAGCCGGTACATCCGCACATGCTGCGGCATTCCTTCGCCAGTCACGTGCTGGAGTCCGGCGGGGACCTGCGGGCTGTGCAGGAAATGCTGGGCCATGCCAATCTGAGTACGACCCAGATTTACACTCACCTTGACTTCCAGCGTCTGGCCGCCGTTTACGATCAGGCCCATCCACGCGCTCACAAGGTCCGTGACAAGAAGCGCTGACCGCGGCCGACCTCGTCGCCAACGGATTATGAGCTATAATCGCGCCCACCCCTAAGATACAGGAACTGATGATGGCATTCTCGCCTCAGAAACCCCCGGGTAAGTCGAAGGCGTCCAATTCCGGACTCTTTCGGGCCTTTCACCCGGAAACGATGAAGGAGAAAGGCGTCTCGTGGACGATCGCCATGCTGTCGATCATCTTCATCGTCGTGTTTCTCGCCATCGCCGAGTACTGGGGCGAGGAGCCGGACCGTTTCGACGTCGTCGCAACGGCCGCCAAAGAGGGTAAGGTCAAAGATGCCAAGCAGTTGCCTCTCGGCTATACCTACGCGACGACGGTCATCCAGGTCGCGGAAACGCTGCTGACCAAACCCGGCGGCTTTCTGGTCAACGACATGTTCCCCCCGGGCGTGTTCGAGGACAATATGCCGAGTTGGGAATACGGTGCGTTGACCGCGCTGCGCGACTCGACCTCGGCCCTGCGTAACCACATCGCGCGCGCTCAGTCGCAGTCCAAAGAAGATCCCGACCTCGCACAGGCCGAGCCGTTCTTCTATTTCGATCACACGTCGTGGCAGCTGCCGTCATCCGAGTCTGAATACCAGAAGGGAATCGAGGCCATGCGGCGTTACCGCGCCCGGCTGTCGACCCGCGACGCCAGCTTCTTCTCGCGCGCCGACAACTTGCGTCAATACCTCGAAATCCTGGAGAAACGTCTCGGCAGCTTGTCGAACCGCCTGAGCGCCAGTGCCGGTGATACCGGTCTGGTCGCGGCCGACCTGGTGCCCCAGAACACCAATCCGGCTGACCGTCGCCAGACGATGCCGAAGACCCCTTGGTGGAACATCGACGATATCTTTTTCGAGGCGCGGGGATATAGCTGGGCAGCGATGCACGTCCTAAAGGCCGTCGAATTCGATTTCCGTGAAATCCTGGGGAACAAGACCGCGCTGGTTTCGCTGCAGGCGATTATTCGCGAACTCGAGGCCGGCCAGGCGCCTTATCTGAGTCCGATTATCCTGAACGGCGGGGGGTTTGGCATCTTCGCCAACTATTCACTGACGCTGGCGAATTATATCGCCCGTGCCAACGCGGCCACGATCGATCTACGCAATCTACTCCAACAGGGGTAAGCGTCCTTCTCGGCCTTCTCAGGTTATCTCGCGGGGCACGCAACAGGGGTGGGCTCCGCGCCAGAGAAACCAGATTCCGCGCGGTCCCTATTCCGACCGCGCTTCCGCGAACAGTTCCCGCAGATATTTGAACAGCAGCCGCGCAGCGCGCGGCGGCTGCGCCCGCAGCCGCTCGGTGCGCGCAGTTTCCACCAGGCTTCGGAGTTTCGGCCGGTCTGCTTCCGGGCATTCTGACAGAAGGGATGCGATGGCGCTGTCGCCATCGGTCAGCAGACGGTCGCGCCAGGCTTCGATGCGGTGCAACGACCGCATTGTCGCCGCGCTCACCTGCGTCAGTGTCCTCAGCTTTTCCCGGATCGGCTCGGCGTCGACCTGCCGCAGCAGTTTGCCGATGTATTTTCGCTGCCGTTTCAGCGATCCGTCCTGTTTCAGAGACTGTCCCTGACGGAGAGCGTCGTACAGTTCCCCAGGCAGTTCCATCCGTGTCAGTTGGTCCGGCGACAGGGCGAGCAGGTCGCTGCCCAGGTCCTGCAATGACTGAGCTTCCCGTTTGAGGCTGCTCTTGCTGGGGCGTTCGGTTCCGTTTTCTTCGAATGAGTCCATCGCACGTTCGGGCTTGGCTTTTCAGGTCAGGAGGATCAGGCCGATCACGAACAACACGACGAAGCTCAGCGGCCAGAGGACGCTTGGCCAGTGGCTCGGCGCATGGCGGCTGAGTGCCAGGGCCGAGCGGATCCCCGGTGTCCACCAGATCAGCACCAGGACGACCAGAGCGCTCAGCAATATCGATTCCAGCGTGGAAGGCATCTGTCATCTCTCGCCGTCAAGGTGTGGGAGACGCTACGCGAAACCGGCGAGCAGGTAAAGCCCAAGGTTGCCGGAGACTCTGGTGTGGCTGCTGCTGCACCGGCTGGTCCGACCGGCACGACCGCGGCTGGTGTCGCAGGCAATCCCCGTCGAGCGCGGCGTCGGCGCGTACGGCCGTTTGCTCCGTAGACATTTCGTCAGGCCGACGAACCGGCAGGCCGAGTCTTGCCGCCGCCCGCCCGGACCTGCCGGTATGGCCGCTCGGTCAAGCTGTTAAATTGTGCTGACGTCATGGACTGAGGGTGTGTGCCGCGCATTCGTGCAAGGCGAGGGCGTGCAACTTGGGCATCCGGGGGCGTCCCCGGCGTGATGCGTCGCTAACCACTATTGCTTGGGGTCGGTCATGCTGTTTCTGCATATTCTCGCGCTGATGATGCCGGTCATCATCCCGGTCGCACTGGGCTTTACGTTCATTCGCCTCGGCATCTTCCGGCCGGAGCATGGCGACGCCCTATTGAAGTATCTCCTCTACGCCACGTTCCCGGCGATCATCCTCGATCACCTTGTCGGTCAGCCGCTCGCGGTGTTGTTTCAGCCCGCCTTCACCGCCGCGACGCTGGCGTTTGTGGTCATCATGTATGGGGTGGTGTTGTCCGTTTATCTCTTCGTGCTTCATCGCCCGATGCCGGAAGCGGCCATGGCGGCGCTGACCGGTTCCTTCGTTTCGGCCGGGATCGTTGGCCTCCCGATCATGCTCGACCTCATCGGGCCGACCTATACCATCGTCCCCGTAATCGCCAATACCGTGATCAGTCTGGTCACGGTGGTCCCTATCACGGTTCTGCTGATCCAGATGAGCAGGCGCAGCACTTCCTCGAAGCTGTTTCCGACCCTGGGGCGGACGTTCGTCGATGTGTTGAAGAACCCGCTGGTCCTGTCCGCCATCGCCGGACTTCTGCTTTCGCTGCTCGCTGTCCCGATTCCCGGCTGGCTGCACGAAACCTTCGAAAAGGTCGGCGACGCGACTTTCGCGACGGCGCTCTTCGCCGTGGGCATGGGGATCGACCTGACCCTGATGCGGACCGATCTGTCGCAGATCCTGGTGTTGTCTTTCTTCCGGATCGTGTTCTCGTCAGCCCTCGGCATGATGTTGGCCATTGCCTTCGATCTGGCCCCCGGCTATGCGGTGTCCTTTGTCATCATGGCATCGCTGCCCGCGGCGAAAAGTATCCCGCCGATCGCGCAGCAATATGGGGTATTCGTCGGTCAGTCGTTTCAGGTCGTCACGCTGACAACCCTTGCCATGGTGATCGCGATGCCCATCGTCAGTTATCTGAGCGGATTGCTCTGGCCCGGCATCCTACGTTAGCCACGCTCGGTCCCTGGGATGGCCCTACTTGGGCTACGGATTCAGGACAGGCGTAAGCGGGCGACGGCCAGGATGAGGCAGAGCGCGGCGACAGTCGTCAAACTGGTGCGCAGCGGCGGGTACCATTCGGGCACACTGAAGCGGGACTCGAACTGTTGGTCTGCCCCGTATTGCGCTGCAAACGAGCCGGCCATCAACAGCAAGCCCGACTCGGCGGGCACCAGAAAGGATGACCAAGCCGCAGCCGCCGGGACGACGCTCCAGCCCATTGAGGTCATTCGATCGCCATACAGCATCTTCGGATGTACCAGGGCCAGCCCCCAGTGTATCGCCCCGACGAAGCTGAGGACGACGGCACCGTAACTCGACAGCCAGAACACCAGATTGTTGCGGTACTCCGACGGCAGTGCGTAGAGTCCGCTCGTCAGCACGACGAATGGCAGCATCGCTGCTGTCCCCAGCCAGAACGGAACGGGCGGAGTTGGGTTGATCGGGCGGGTGTTCATTTCTATGGACCGAATGGGAACTGCGTATTCACGGATGAATCATAGGCCGCTGGGCCGATTCTAGCGACTGTTTGACCATACCGGTGGGGGTGGTGGTTCCGAAACACCGCCCTGGCCGGCGTATGGACCACGATCTTGTGGGTCGCGGCGTGCCGATCAGGTCAAGTGCGCGAGGCGAGTCGTGTCGCCGGATCCTGACGATAGAACTCGACCAGAAGGCCATAGACCAGCGGGTAGAAGGCCTTGACCAGACCGGGGGTCTCGAAGAATGCCTCGCTCATGACGGCGAAAAATTCGGCAGGAGATTCTGCCGCGTAAGGGTCCAGCGGCTGAGGTTCATCGCGCTCGACAGCGCTCACGAGCTTCTCGAACGCAGTGCGAAAGACATGGCTCCAGTCCGACACTCGCATGTCGGGATGGAGTGGCGGGAATCCGTCGGTTTCCCCGTTCAGGGCATCGAGCTTGTGCGCCATTTCGTGAATGACCACATTGTAGCCCTCGCCGTGCCCCGAGGCTTCGACATCGGCCCAGGACAGAACCAGCGGTCCACGATCCCAGGATTCTCCGCTCAGCACCTCCGACCACTCGTGCATGACGCCCGCAGCGTCGACCTCGCTCCGTGGCCGGATGAATTCGCCGGGATAAACGATCACGGTTCGCCAGTCTGCGTACCATTCGCCGTCGAGGTTGAGAATCGGTAGGCACGCCTGCACGGCGATCAGGAGCCGCATCGGTTGATCCAGTTGCAAGCCAAGTACCGGCTCGAACCGCTTCCGCGCGAGGAAGAGTGTGGTGAGGCGCCTTAGACGTTCGTCCTCCGCGGCAGACAGGTCGCGCAGCAGGGGCAAATCCCGGAGGGTATGGCGCCAGAGTGTCTCATCTATAGGATGACGCTCCAGTAGCCGCTTTTCCTGGAGTCGATGCCAGTGTCGGAACATCGAGATCAGAATGATGTCTGGAAAGTTAAGGACAGCGCGATACTCTGACCGGGGCGCGAGCAACGCCGCCTTGCGCAAACCCGGTCATCAGTCAGGACGCGCAACCGCCGGATGGCTCTGCGGATCGAATTTTTTCTCCGATTTCCGTGCGCATTTTTTGATAAGCTCGGGCCGCAAGCCGCATGCGGTCAAGCCGCTCCCGTTCCTTTTTTCCGTTGACGTCATGCGCATCAAAGACGACGACCTCGAATTTTTCTCTCGCGAAATGGCCGATGTCCAACCGCTAAAGGCGGTCGAGCGCGTCGTGCAGAAGCCGCACTTTGATCGAACCCCCGGCCAGCAGTATCGGCGCGATGCCGCTCAGCGGGCGCAGACCCAGAACGACAACTTCCTGACGACAGCCTTTGTGGAACTCGTTCATCCACAAGCCGAACTGAGTTTCATGCGCCCAGGCATGCAACATGGTGTGTTCCGCAAACTCAGGCAGGGTGCTTACCCGATCGATGCCGTGCTGGACCTGCATCAGCTGACGGTTGAGCAAGCGCGGTGCGAAGTTTTTCAGTTCATCCGGGACTGCATGGCCCGTGACGTGCGCAGCGCGCTGATCAGCCACGGCAAAGGCGGGCGGCATCCCGATCAACCGGCCGCATTGCTCAAGAGCTATGTGGCGAAGTGGCTGCCCCAGTTTCCCGAGGTCATGGCCTTTCACAGCGCGCAGGGGTTTCATGGTGGCACAGGCGCTGTCTATGTACTGCTGAAAAAGAGCGAGCGCCAGAAGCAGCGCACGCGGCGCCGCCTGGGCCTGATCGACGCGAAGCCGGAGCTCTGACCGGTGGCTGCTTCGGCTGACGAGCGCTGGCGGACGATCGCCGGCCGATTCGCACTGCCCGGGTGCGTGCTGAGCGTTCGTCCGTTCGGCTCGGGTCTGATCAACACCACGCTGCTGGTCGAAACGGATCCGCCGGCGCGGGTCATCCTGCAGCGGATCAACCGCCGCGTTTTTCCCGAGCCTGCGCAGGTGCAACGCAACCTGAGGACGTTGCATGATCATCTGGCCAGCGCGAGGGCGCCAGGCAGGTTGGCCTTGCAGCTGCCGGGCATGATACCGACGCTCGACGGCGTTGATTTCCTTATCGACGACGAAGGTGAAGTCTGGCGAGCGCTCGATTTCATTGACGGAACGCAGTCGTTCGACGCCATCGGGGACGAGGTTCAGGCAGTCGAGATCGGGCGAGCCCTGGGCCACTTCCACGCGCTGCTCGCCGATCTCGATCCGGACCGCCTGCACGATACACTGCCGGGTTTTCATGTCACGCCGGGCTATCTGGCCACATTCGATCGCGTCCATGCGGATTTCGGTGGAGAAAGGCCCCCCTCGCTGCGGGCTGCACTGGAGTTCGTCCGGGCGCGCCGCGAATTCGCTGGCGTTCTTGAGGACGCGAAAGCTGCGGGCGCGCTGACTGATCGTGTGATTCACGGCGACCCTAAACTCAACAACATTCTTTTCGACGAGTCCACGGGAGTCGCGGTTGCGATGATCGATCTCGATACCGTGAAGCCGGGCCTGATCCACTACGATCTCGGCGACTGCCTCCGGTCGTGCTGCAATCGCGCAGGGGAAGGCGGAGCGGAGTCGGTGGAGTTCGACGTCGAACTATGCCGCGAGGTGTTGGCTGGCTATTTTGCCGAAGCGGAGCACTTCCTGACAGGGTCCGACATCGCCTACCTGTTCGATGCCATTCGGTTACTGCCGTTCGAACTCGGTCTGCGGTTCTTGACCGATCATTTGGCGGGCGACCGCTATTTTCATGTGACGGAGCCGGGCCAGAACCTCCGGCGCGCGCAAATCCAGTTCCAGCTAGTGGACAGTATCGAGCGTCAGCAGAAAACGATTCGGTCGGTGTGCGGGAGCGGGTGAGAGGGCGGAGCGATACCGGTCATGGTCAGTGCAGTGCCTGATGCCAGCGGTCGCTAGGAATTTCCCAGCGCCTTCGCCGAGTTCTCCTTGAACATGTTCATGAACAATTCACCCTGTTCCTTCGCATCGTCAAGTGCAACGTGCGTATGCGATCCGCCTGACAACCAGCGCTTCGGCAGATAGTTCTTGCCGCTCTTGCCGAACGGCTTGCGTCGCATGCCCATGGCGTAAGAGCGAATGTCGATGCCGTGCTCGGAGAATGGACGCCGGCCGGTGAAGCGGATCAGATACCAGTACACCCACATGAAATCCCAGGTCGCCGGCCAGGCGACGAAAATCGGCAGGCCGGGCAGCGTCTCGATCCAGTCGGCGAAGCGGGTCATAGCAGCCGCCGGGGACTGCGGGCTTTGGCGGCAGGCTTCCCAGGCTTCCGGGAATTGCAGCCACCACTCGGTCATCGCGGGGTGCGGCTGGGCATCTGGCAAAGTCTCCAGGTTGACGAAAAAGTCGCCGATGTTTTCGCCTTCGGCCGTATACGCGACGGCGCCCAGACTCAGCATCGAGTGGGGTCCGGGAATGGGACCATCGGCTTCGATGTCGACGCTCAGAAAGATTTCGGGGGGGCGGGGCTTGTTCATGGGCCTGGATTGTACCTGATCGCACAGGGCAGCATGCGGCGGACGCAGCGGGCTTCGCTGGCCTAGGGAATCTGCGTCCGGCGTGCTACCCTGCAGGAGACTTCACCGCAGCGGCTCGGAGGCGAGGCTAATGAATGCGCCCTTTCCGAAAGGTCGATTCTGGCAACTGGTCATGCGGCGGGCGGCTCGGGCCCGGGTTAACGGGGCTTTGCAGCCCATCGACACCGAGCGGGTTATGACCCGCGACCGCGGTATCCCGTTCATGTTGAGGAGCGCGCGCAATCTGGCCGCAAAGGCGCTGGCGAGCGGCGACGGCTCGGGCGCCGGAGAGGGCGCCAACCCCTTCCTTCCCTACGATCCGGACCTCTTCGTCTGCGATGTCAGCGCGAGTCACCTCTGTCTGCTGAACAAATTCAGCGTCGTCGATCATCATCTGCTGATCGTCACGCGGCACTTCGAACCGCAGGAAAACATGCTGACCTTTGCGGATTTCGAGGCGGTCTGGACCTGCCTGTCAGAGGTCGACGGCATCGCGTTTTTCAACAGCGGCAGAGCCTCGGGCGCAAGCCAGCCGCACCGCCACCTGCAATTGGTTCCGCTGCCCATGAGCGACGCGCCGGACCCGTACCCGTTCGCGCCGCTGTTCGCCGCCGGATCGGGCTCCGACATCGCCCACATTCCGGAACTGCCGTTCCGCCATGCCGTGATGTGGATACACCATGAGGTCGGGGATACGCCGCAGACGCTGGCCGAACGCACGCAGGCGGAGTACGGCTTGCTGCTCGATGCAGTCGGTCTGGCACCGATCGATCTGGATCGGGCCGTGCGCGCGTCGGGCTCGTATAACTTGCTGTTGACCCGGCACTGGATGATGATCGTCCCGCGCTCCGAGGAGCGTTATGGCACGGTCTCGGTCAATGCGCTGGCATTTGTAGGCTCGTTGTTCGTCAAGCGCCACGAGGAACTCGAGCAGATACTCGAGTCCGGACCGCTGGCGGTGCTGACCGAAGTCGCCCTGCCGCGATGAATCTTTCGCGTACACTGCGCACCCGCATTGCGCGTTCCGGTGCCCGATGGGCGCGACCGCCTGAAACTTACGCCAAGGTTTACGACGACAATGAACAGAAAGCTCCTCCTTACCGCAGCCGGGTGTCTGGTACTCGCCGGTGCCAGCCCTCAGACCTATGCCGAGCGCTCGGCCACGAGCGCCAAGGGTGCCACGTCCCGAGGGAGCTCGGGAGCCGAGGCCGATGTATCGGATCGAGCCGAAGAGATGTTAAGGAAGCGCCAGCAGGACATGATTGCCATGCACGATTTGATGCACCGGATCCGGGACGCTAAGGACCCGCAGGAAAAGGCCCGCCTGATGGAGCAGCATCTGCAGATGCTCAGGGACAACTGGCTGGAGATGCGGGCCCACCGCCGGCCTCGCGCGGCATTGCGGCGTGGAGGCAAGAGCCCCGATGAATCCGATACCGACGGCTCGCCGGTCGGCGACGAGCCCTGAGTTCACGGACCAAGGTCCGAACAGGCGATAGAGGGGCAGGCTTGCCGGGAGGTTTCGCATGAAGCTGGCATTCTATGGCGCCACCGGGACCGTGACGGGGTCGAAGTATCTTGTGACGACGGACAACCAGCGGATCCTCGTGGACTGCGGCTTGTTCCAGGGTTACAAGCAGCTCCGTTTACGCAATTGGGAGCGCTTTCCGGTCGATCCGGGCAGCATCGGGGCGGTTGTCCTGACCCATGCGCACATCGATCACACGGGCTATCTGCCGCTGCTGGTGCGCGACGGATTTCGGGGACCAGTCTATTGCACGCCGGCAACCCGGGCCTTATGTGAGGTCCTCCTTCCGGACTGTGCCCATCTGCAGGAGGAGGAGGCGGAGTTTGCGAATCGTCGCGGTTACTCGCGGCACCGGCCCGCGCTGCCGTTGTATACGCAGGACGATGCGGCCGCGGCGCTGAAGCGGTTGCAGGTCTGCGATTTCGATACTCCTTTTGCGATCGGAAAAGACCTGTTGGTCGAGCTGGCGCCATCCGGCCATCTGCTGGGCTCCGCTTTCGTCACGCTCGACCACGGTTCTTTGCGCCTGGCATTTTCAGGCGATCTGGGACGCCCGCACGACCTGACGATGCGGCCACCGGTCAAGCCCCCGCGCGCGGATTATCTGGTGCTGGAGTCGACCTATGGCAATCGGCGCCATCCGGCCGTCGACCCTTTAGGGGTCCTGCGCGATGTCGTGAGCCGCACTGCGGCCCGCGGCGGCGTCGTGCTGATCCCGGCATTTGCTGTCGGACGAGCGCAGACGGTGCTGTACTGCATCCGGCAGCTGAAGTTGCAAGGCGCAATCCCTGACTTGCCGGTCTACCTGGATAGCCCGATGGCCATCGACGCGACCCAGATCTTCCGTCGTTTCGCCGGTGAGCATCGTTTGGGCAGTGACGAAAGCGAGGCCATGTGCCGCGATGTCAGCTACGTGAACACGGCTGACGAATCGAAGGCGCTCAGCGCGTCGCGTGCGCCGATGATCCTGATTTCCGCGAGTGGCATGGCGACGGGCGGGCGGGTGCTGCACCACTTGAAGGCCTTTGCGCCCGATGCACGCAATACCATCCTGTTCACGGGCTATCAGGCTGGCGGTACGCGCGGTGCCCGGCTGCTCGGCGGTACCGACGAAATCAAGATCCACGGCGATTACGTGCCGGTTCGTGCAGAGATCGGCGTGGTCGACAATCTTTCGTCTCACGCCGACTATCAGGAGACGCTCGACTGGCTGCAAGGGTTCGCGACTCCGCCCACGGAGATCTTCATCACCCACGGGGAGCCTGAAGCCGCGGATGCGCTGCGGCTGCGGATCGCGGAGCGCCTCGGCTGGCGGGTTCGCGTGCCGGAGTACCGCGAAGTGGTGGAGCTGAACTGAGGGTGTCCGCGGCCGGCAGCGCGCTGCTCCGCCTGGCCGCCCCCACGACAGGAGTGTGTTGGAGGATGTGCGTGCGAAGACCGACGTGGGCGCAATGGGCGCCGATCTTCTTCTTGTGGCTGACCTGCTTGGTGGCGGTCGCGGCGGCACCCGGCGACGCGGACCTGTCCTGTCCGCCGTTGAATCTTGCGGTATCCCCGTCCGAACCCACCCCGTCATCCCATGCGCGCGGGTTGCTGTGGAGGATCACCAGGGGTACGGCAGCGCCGAGTTACCTGTTCGGCACGATACACCTTGGCGACCCCGCGCTCGTGAGGATTCCAGAGCCAGTAGCCGACGCGTTGGATCGTAGTCGGCGCTTCGTCATGGAGGCGAAGCTGGATGTTGAGGAGATGGCGAATTGGTCCCGCAGCATGCTAAATGCGGACGGCGACGCCCTGCGAAGCGAACTGGGCAGCCCGTTGTTCGGCCGCGCGATGGCCTTGTTGCCCCGCTACGGGATTCCGGACGCGATCGGTGCGATGTTGAAACCCTGGGCCTTGTATCTGACCTTGAGCACCCCGCCCGCGACGGGGGGATTGCCGCTGGATTTGGTGCTGGCCACGCGGGCCGAGGGTCAGGGCAAGACCGTCGAGGGCCTCGAAACGGTGGCTGAACAGGCTGACGTCATCGCCGGTCTGCCACGGGAGGAGCAGGTGGCGCTGGTCCGCGATGCGGTCTGTTACTACGACACGCTGCAGGCTGACATCGAACAGACCAAACAACTCTATCTGAACCGTGATCTGGGTGCTCTCGCGGCGATGGCAACCCGCTACGGGCTCAGCGAGTCAGCGCGGTATCGTCATCTTCTGCAGCAACTCTTGTGGGATCGCAACGCCCGGATGGTCGACCGGATGGAACCCTTACTGGCGGGCGGCGGCGCCTTCATCGCCATAGGCGCGCTCCACTTGCCGGGCCCGAAGGGCCTGCTGGGCCGGCTGGAGGCGCTCGGCTATCGTGTGACGCCCGTCTACTGAGCCCGACGCGGCTCGCTACGTGCGCGCGGTCGAGGACACGAGCGCTAACCGGTGACCGTCAGGGTCAGGGTACCGGCGAGCAGCAACGTTGCCAGCGCGACGGCCAGTCCCGCTACCGCGGCGACCGCACTGCTGCTACGTCGTTTTGCGCTTGAGATAGTCCGGTGGGCGACGGCAATCCCGGCCGCCGTTGCCAACAGGATCGCTGCTGTGCTCAGTAGCCCGTGTTCACACCAGGGACAGTTATGGGGCGCGGTCGGGTCGAAGTAACTGCAATGGGCCGCGAGGCCATGCCAGGGCCAGTCGCAACCACAGCTGAAAAGCCAGCCGCACAGCGGCGTCACGAGAAAGGCGACGCCGCCCGCGACCGCCAGAGAGCGACGGTCGGTCAGAAGGCGACAAAGGGAAAACATGTTATGCGGCCCCGCTTGCCACTGTCTTGCTCATGACGTAGTCGTCGTAGACGAAGCCGCTGCCCGCGTCGGAAATCTCCTCCTGAGAGATTCGGAATCCGGCCCGTTGGTAGGCGCGGATCGCTCGCAGGTTCTTCTTGAAGACATAAAGCCGGATCTCCGGCAGCGCCTGGTCGTGGGCGGCGCGCTCGGCACAGGCCAACGCATGGGCCCCGAAACCCATCCCGTGGCATTCCGGCACGACGTACAGTTTGCTGAGCCACAGGAGCGGTTCGGCCGGATCCGAACGCCAGGCGACGAAGCCCACGCGGGTCTGTTCCCGCTCGATCCAGCGGTAGGAGGCGCCGCGGTCGATGTCGGCCGCGATCAGCTCGGGACGATAGGCACGATCCCACAGGTGCCTTATGGCTGCCAGGGAGAGAATGTCCGGGTAGTAATGCCGATGCCAGATGTCCCAGGCCATCGCGGATACGGCCTCGGCATCCAGCGGCAGCACCGGTGTCAATCGAGGTTCCTGTCGCAGGCCGTTCGTCGTGGCGGTGTCGCGCATAGGGGATGTTGATGCGACCTGCATCAGGCAGGCCCGCGGCGATGCTCGACCGGGCTAACGGGAACCCGCCAGCGTGCCGACATACTTCAGATGACTGCCACAGCCGAAGCGGCAGTCCCCCGCACCGAACCGGGGTACCAGAATATGCCCTCCGGTGACGCCATTGAGCAGGCATTCCGGCCGGGCGAAGCTGGTGACCGCTTCGATGGCGACGCCCCGGGCGCCGAGCAGATAGTCGATGTGCCAGCGTGCCGGCTTTTCGGCCGTCAGATGGCGTCCGATCCGCGCCGCGAGGTTCCGCCGCGCGCTGCCGGTGTACACGTAACGGCCTGCAGGAAAGTCGCATAGACCGAGGGCCCCGACGCGGACGCTCAGAGGTTCCGGAACCACGATATGCAATTGGTAGGCTCGGTGCACGGTTGCTGATGTCCTTAGGCCGGGTTGTCGCTGGGTATATAGAAACAGTCCAAAGCGAAGGCGTCGGACACGTGAGCCATGAGCGCCTGGATCCCGAACTGCTCGGTCGCGTGGTGCCCGCCCGCGAACATGTAGATGCCCGCTTCCCTTGCTTCATGCCAATCATGCTCGCTCATCTCGCCGGTCACGTAGGCGTCGAGACCGGCGGCCACCGCCTCTTTCCAGCCGCCGTTGGCGCCGCCCGTGATGATGCCGATCGAGCGGATCGGCCGCGGGTCGTCGGGGGACGCCAGCAGCACCGCATGATCCAGCGCCGTCTGCAGACGCATCCGTAACGCGGTCGCGGATAGCGGCTCGGGCAAGCAGCCGCGGATACCAGTGGGCCGGCCCTGATGGTTGCCGAAGGCATCGCATTCAGTCAAGCCAAGTCGCAGACCCAGTTGCGCGGCGTTGCCGATCTCCGGATGCGCGTCCAGCGGCAGATGGTAGGCGAACAGATTGATCCGGTGGCGCACCAGAGGGAAAACCCGTCGTGCGAACGGTCCGGTCAGGGTGCGTGCGCCGTGGAACTGCCAGAAAAGCCCGTGATGGACGATCAGCGCCTGTGCGTCCTGTTGCACCGCCACGGCCGCCGAGTGCGCCGTAGCCGACACCGAGAACGCGACCCGCGCGATTTCATCCGCTCCTTCGATCTGCAGCCCATTGGGGCCGTAGTCGGCGAATAAGGCCGGCTCGAACAGTTCGGTCAGAAACCGGTCGAGTTCGGCGCGAGTCGTCGTGGCCCGGCCCACGAACAGGCGGCCGTCAGATGTCCTGCACCCATTCGGCGTCGCGGACGAACCGCTGCTTTTCGCGATGCTCCATTTCGGCGAGGTTCTGAAAGACTTCGCGCGCATGGGTATCGTCGATCTCGTTGGCGGTTTCGCGGTAGATGGCAATCAGTGCGTCGTCGAAGCGCATCGCCATCGTGATCACGTCGTCCACCGTCAGGTTGCTGCGCGTACTGGAATGGGCGAGCAGCCCTTCGATGTTCGAACTCGGCGCGTATTGCAACCACTGATCGAGTATCTTGCGCCGCGTACCTTCTTCGAAGCGCTCCATGGCCTGCTGACGGTTTCGCTCATGCCGGCTGAGGTAATCGAGCACCATCTTGACCCGGGTCTGTTCGGACTGAAGCCCGAGTTGATCGTAGGTCTCGCGCAGCCGTGCGTGCAGATCGATACCGTAGGCGAGTACGTCCTTGACCTGCTCGAAATTATGCATTCTGGTTGTCATGATTCGATCCTCACTGTATTCGATTCCCTCCGGTCGCGGCGGTCGTTCCGCTCCGCACGGGCAAGTCGGACCGGACGGTGTCCATCGGGATCCAGCACCGTCGCACGACCTGTCCGAACGCACATCATAGCGCCGAACTTTTCGCAATGGCATAGCCCCTGATGCCCGGTACGGGTGGCGGAGCGGGCTGGCTTCCGGGCGGTACGCGTTTGTGTTCGTGTCACGCCTCCAATGTGTCTACGATGCCGCCGGCTTGGCTTAGCAATCCTTCCCTAGTCGGAGGATTAGCTGTACAGTCGGCAAACATTCCGGGATCGCGCGCCGGGGAGCGCGCGGACCATGGTGTCGGCGGCGGGCAATGCCCAGGGGGTTTCATGAACGTCGATCGGGTGCAGGTCGAGGCGCTCGTGCCGCTGGCGATCTACTTCCTGCTGATACTCGGCGTTGTCGGCGTGATGCTGGCCATTCCCCGCTTCGTCGCCCAGCGCCGCCGCAGTCAGGCGCGCGACGAGCCCTTCGAATCCGGCATCCTCTCGGTCGGCGATACCCACCTGCACCTCGGCGTGCATTTCTGGCCGATCGCGATCTTCTTCGTGATATTCGACCTGGAAGCCATCTTCATCTTTGCCTGGGCCGTTGCGGTGCGCGAGGTCGGCTGGCCGGGGTATCTGGAGATGCTGGTGTTCGTCGGTGTGCTGCTGGCCGCACTGGTTTATCTGTGGAAGCTGGGCGCGCTCGACTGGCGAACCCGCCGGCAGCAGCTGCAAGATTCATTGTTCTCGGACTGAGGGTAAGCGCGATGCCCTGGACCTTGACCCGAGCCAGCGACGATCCCGCTCCGCGGCCGGGCGGAGCACCGAGCGAGGCTGCCATGAGCCGCAACGTCGTGCTGAGTCGGCTGGATGACCTGATCGCCTGGGGTCGCTCCCATTCCGTCTGGCCGTTCAACTTCGGCCTGTCGTGCTGTTACGTCGAGATGGCGACTGCCTTCACCAGCCGCCACGACATCGCCCGTTTCGGGTCGGAGGTGATCCGAGGCAGTCCTCGTCAGGCCGATCTGATCGTGATCTCCGGCACCGTTTTCCGGAAAATGGCGCCGGTCGTGCAGCGCCTCTACGAGCAGTTGCTGGAACCGCGCTGGGTCATCTCGATGGGGTCCTGCGCGAACTCCGGCGGTATGTACGACATCTACAGCGTCGTGCAAGGGGTCGACAGCTTTCTGCCGGTCGATGTTTATGTGCCGGGTTGTCCGCCGCGCCCGGAAGCGCTGCTCGAGGGGCTGATCTTGCTCCAGCAGTCGATCGGCAGGGAGCGCCGCCCCATGGGTTTCGTGGTCGGCGAGGGCGGCCTTCAGGCAGCACCCAAGCCGAGCCAGCGGGAGTTGAAAACGGCTGAGCGCATGAAGGCTGACCACCTCCGGGATCCGGGGCAGGTGTAGCGGGTTTCCAGGATGATCGAAGCCGCGTTGCAACGTCCGCCCCCCGCTGTCGAGCCGCCGGAGCCGGACATCGTGGCAGCCTTGCGCGGGCGCCTCGGTCCAGCCGGTTTGCTGTGCCATCAGCCCACCCAGGACGGGATTCCGACCTGCTGGGTCGCTGCAGACCAGGTCCTGCGCGCGCTGCGCTACCTGAAGGACGAAGCCGCGCCCCGCTATGCGATGCTCTTCGATCTGACGGCGGTCGACGAGCGCCTCCGCCGTCACCGGGTCGGGCTCCCGGACAGCGATTTCACGCTGGTCTATCAGCTGTTGTCGTTTGACAGCAATAACTGGTTCCGGCTTAAGCTCGCTCTGCCTGCAGGCACTGCGAGCGCGCCGAGCATCACCGGTCTGTGGGCGTCTGCGAACTGGTACGAACGCGAGGTTTACGATCTGTTCGGCATCGAGTTCGCCGGGCACCCGAACCTGCGCCGGATCATCATGCCACCGACCTGGCAGGGGCATCCGCTCCGGAAGGACCATCCGGCCCGCGCGACCGAGATGGGTTTGTTCAGTCTTCCGGCAGAGCGCCAGGCCTTCGAGCAGGAAGCCTTGCGCTTCGTGCCCGAGGAGTGGGGGATGCGGCGCAGCGGGGAGGACAACGACTTCCTGTTCCTGAACCTCGGGCCAAATCATCCCAGCGTGCACGGCGTGTTCCGCATCGCGTTGCAGCTGGATGGCGAGGAGATCGTCGACGCCGTGCCGGACATCGGCTATCACCACCGCGGCGCCGAGAAGATGGGGGAGCGCCAGAGCTGGCATAGCTACATCCCCTACACGGACCGGGTCGATTACCTGGGCGGCTCGCTGAACAATCTGCCCTACGTGATGGCGATCGAGCGGATGACCGGCATCGAGGTGCCGCCGCGCGCTCAGGTCATCCGGGTCATGATTTCGGAGTTCTACCGGATCGCCAGTCATCTGCTGTTCTATGGAACCTTTGCCCAGGACGTCGGCCAGATGTCGCCCGTCTTCTACACCTTCGTCGATCGCGAGAAGGTATTCGACATCATCGAGTCCATCACCGGTGCGCGGATGCATTCGAGCTTCTTCCGGATCGGCGGTGTTGCTGCGGATCTGCCACAGGGGTGGGACCGGCGTGTGCGCGAGTTCGTCGATTGGCTGCCACCGCGCCTGGACGAATACGACGGCATGGTCATGCAGAACGGTTTGCTGAAACGGCGCACGCAAGGGATAGGGGTTTACGACACCGAGCAGGCCATCGCCTGGGGCGTGACCGGCGCCGGGCTGCGGGCCACCGGGCTGGCCTGGGACTTTCGCAAGGCGCGGCCTTACTCCGGCTACGAGAATTTCGAGTTCGAGGTTCCGACCGGTCGCAACGGGGACTGCTACGACCGCTGCGCCGTGCGAGTCGAGGAGATGCGGCAGAGTGTTCGCATCATCCGGCAATGCCTCGCGCACATGCCCGAAGGTCCGTACAAGGCGCAGCATCCGCTCACGACGCCACCGCCCAAGGAACGGACGATGCATGACATCGAGACCCTGATCCAGCATTTCCTGAGCGTCAGCTGGGGGCCGGTCATTCCGCCCGGCGAGGGCTTCGCCTGCGTCGAGGCCACCAAGGGCTTGAACGGCTACTACCTGACCAGCGATGGTGGCACGATGTCGTACCGGACGCGTATACGGACGCCGTCGTTCGCGCATCTTCAGTTGATCCCGGAAATGGCCCGGGGCCTGATGATCGCCGATCTGATCGCGATCCTGGCCAGCATCGATTTCGTCATGGCCGACGTGGACCGGTGAGGAGCTAATGATGACGCCGGAAACGATCCTGACCGCGGCCGAAATCGCCGAGATCCAGGCCGAACTCGCGCATTACCCGAGCCCGTCGGCGGCGTCGATCGAGGCGCTCAAGGTCGTGCAGAAGCACCGCGGCTGGGTGGCGGACGAGCCGCTGAAGGCCGTAGCTTCCTTGCTGAACATGTCGCCCGAGGATTTGGATGCCGTCGCGACGTTCTACAACCTGATCTTCCGCCAGCCGGTGGGTCGCACGGTGATCTACTGCTGTAACAGCGTCAGCTGCTGGATGCTCGGGGCCGATGCGGTCCGCGAGCGCCTGTCGGAGCGGCTCGGCATCGGCCTCGGCGGGACGACCCCGGATGGTGCGTACACCCTGTTGCCGATCGTCTGCCTGGGCGCTTGTGACCATGCGCCGGTCGTCATGGTCGGCGAGCGCCTATGCCACGATGTCAGGCCGGCACAGATCGACGCGGTCTTCGCCGACGAGGTCGGTCCGGCAAGCACGGAGTCGGCGTGATGAGCGGTACCGCTACCCCACTGACGCAAAACGTTCGCCCCGACGGCGCCGCGGCGACGCTCGAACAGTATCGGCGAACTGGCGGTTACCTTGGCCTGACCCGTGCTCTGGAGACGCTGTCGCCGCAGGCCGTGCAACAGGAGGTCAAGGACGCGGGACTTCGCGGCCGTGGCGGCGCCGGTTTTCCGACCGGCGTCAAATGGGGGCTGGTGCCGATGGGCGACGACGCGGGGCAAAAGTATCTGGTCGTCAACGCCGACGAGATGGAACCGGGCACCTTCAAGGACCGCTACCTGATGGAGCGTGACCCGCACCAGCTGATCGAGGGTGTCGCGATCGCCGCCTACGCCGTGCAGGCGAGCGTCGCCTACATCTTTCTACGTGGCGAATATCATGTGGCGGCCCAGCGGCTGAAGCTCGCGATCGGCGAGGCCGAACAAAATGGCTATCTGGGTGCGAACATCGGCGGCTCGTCCTTTGGCCTGGAACTGCATCTGCACAGCAGCGCCGGCCGCTACATCTGCGGTGAGGAAACCGCGCTGCTCAACTCTCTCGAAGGCAAGCGCGCGACGCCGCGGGCCAAACCCCCGTTTCCGCAGATCAGTGGTCTCTGGGGAAGGCCAACGGTCGTCAACAATGCCGAGACGCTGTGCAATGTGCCGCACATCATCAGGGAAGGCGTGGATTGGTACCGCGCGCTGAGCGCCAGTGTAGATGCCGGCACCAAGTTGTTCGGCGCCAGCGGGCAGGTTCGGCGCCCTGGCCTGTGGGAACTGCCGATGGGCACGACGATACGCGAGATCCTCGAAGACCACGCCGGCGGCATGCGGGACGGCTACCGGCTCCGCGGCCTGCTGCCCGGCGGGGCGTCCACCGACTTTCTGCTGCCGGAACACCTCGATCTGCCGATGGAGTTCGACGCCATCGCCAAGGCCGGCAGCCGGATGGGCACCGGCACGATGATCGTGCTCGACGACCGTACCTGCCCGGTGCAGATGGTGTTGAACCTCGAGCGTTTCTTTGCGCAGGAGTCCTGCGGTTGGTGCACCCCTTGCCGCGACGGTCTGCCGTGGACGGTGCGCCTGCTCGAAGACCTCGTAGCCGGTAATGGGCGGGCCGAGGATTTGGAGCAACTGGGCCGCCTGTGCCGCATGATGGGGCCGGGAAACACCTTTTGCGCGCTCGCGCCCGGAGCGGCCGAGCCGCTGCAGAGCGCTTTGAAGCATTTCCGCGGCGATTTCGAACGCTATTTGCCGCGGCAGTCGGAGGTCGCCTGATGGTCGGAATCGTCGTCGATGGCGAGCGACATGAGGTCCCCGCCGGCGGCAATTTGCTGCAGAGCCTGTTGTCGCTGGGGCTGGACCTGCCGTATTTCTGCTGGCACCCGGCGCTGGGTTCGGTCGGCGCGTGCCGCCAGTGCGCGGTCGTGCAGTATCGGGACGAGAACGATGCGACTGGCCGTCTCGCGATGGCATGCATGACACCGGTCGCCGAGGGTCTGCGGATCGGCTTGAAGGCGCCGGCTGCGGTCGAGTTCCGCGCCGGCATCATCGAACTGCTGATGACGAATCATCCGCACGACTGCCCGGTCTGTGAGGAAGGCGGCGAGTGTCATCTGCAGGACATGACCGTGATGACCGGCCACACCTTCCGGCAGTACCGCGGACTCAAGCGCACCCACCGCAATCAGTACCTCGGCCCGTTCATCAACCACGAGATGAACCGCTGCATCGCCTGTTACCGCTGCGTACGCTTTTATCGCGACTATGCCGGAGGCGATGACCTGCAGGTATTCGCCTCCCGCAATCAGGTCTATTTCGGCCGTTTCGAGGACGGTGCGCTGGAGAACGAGTTCAGCGGCAACCTGGTCGAGGTCTGCCCGACGGGTGTGTTCACCGACCGTACCTTCAGCGCGCATTTCACGCGCAAGTGGGATCTGCAGACCGCGCCATCCGTTTGCGTGCACTGTGGCGTGGGGTGCAACACGACGCCCGGCGAGCGCTATGGCACGCTGAAGCGGGTGATCAACCGCTATCACGGGGAGATCAACGGCTATTTCCTGTGCGACCGGGGACGTTTCGGCTACGGTTTCGTGAATTGCGCCGATCGTCTGACCGAACCGATGTTGCACGGTCAGCCGGTCACGCGCGCCGAGGGTAGCGCGCGACTGAGGGATGTGATCCTCAAGGGCGCGATCGGGATAGGCTCGCCGCGGGCCTCGCTCGAGGCGAACTTCGCGTTGCGCGAACTGGTCGGGCCCGAGAACTTCTATGCGGGGTGTGCTGACGCCGATTACGCGATGCTCGACACGATACGGCGCGTGCTGGCGTCATGGCCGGTGCATAGCCCGAGCTTGCGCGAGGTCGAACGGGCCGACGTCGTGCTGGTACTGGGCGAGGACGTCGGCAATACCGCACCGCGCCTCGCGCTGGCGATCCGCCAAGCCACTCGAAATTGCCTGTTGGCCGCTGCCGCGGAGCTGAAGATCGCGCCGTGGCAGGATGCCGCCGTCCGCGAACTGGCCCAGCAGACCCGCGGCCCGCTGTTCCTCCTCGCGACGACGGGGACGCGTCTGGACGAACTGGCCGAGGTCGTGGTCC
This sequence comes from Methylolobus aquaticus, assembly GCF_054172105.1. Lineage (NCBI taxonomy): Bacteria > Pseudomonadati > Pseudomonadota > Gammaproteobacteria > Methylococcales > Methylococcaceae > Methylolobus > Methylolobus aquaticus. The sequence continues at coordinate 291,204 of NZ_JBSYXP010000006.1, read as the reverse complement.
GGCGAACCCCTGCCGACATTGCCCGGCTAGGTTTCGCGATCGCGCATGCGCTGGAGCCTTCGGCGCCTGCCGTTTCCGGGTTGTCCGACGAGGACCGGCAACACGCCAAGTCGATAGCCGAGGCCCTCGAACGGGCAGGCAACCCACTGGTGGTCAGCGGAACCGGCAGTGGGGAGCCGGCCATCGTGGAGGCTGCAGCGCAGATTGCCGGCGCGCTGAGTCGCCGCCGCAAGCAGCCGGCATCCGTGTCCTTCGTCGTGCCCGAATGCAACAGCCTGGGTCTTATGCTGCTGGACCCGAAGCGCCTGGGCAAGGCGCTGGAGGGTGCAGAGAGCGGATCAGTGCCGGCGGCAATCGTGCTTGAGAGCGACTTGTTTCGGAGCGCGAGAACAGAGGCGGTCGAAAGCTTCCTGTCACGCGTGGGGGAAACGGTACTGCTCGATCACTCGCCGCAGGCAACCGCTCACCGAGCTCAGATCGTGCTGCCGGTAGGCACTTTCGCCGAGACCGAGGGAACGTTCGTCAACGGCGAGGGCAGGGCGCAGCGGTTCTTCGCGGCGATGTCGCCGCGCGGCGCAGCGATGGATAGCTGGCGTTGGCTCGCCGAGGCACATCCCCGACACGATTGGCAGTGCCTGGACGAGGTCACAGGGGCCTGCGCGGCGGCCATTCCAGTCCTGGCCCGGATGGTCGATGCGGCGCCCCGCGCGGATTTCAGGATCGATGGGCTGAAGATCCCCAGACAGACGCACCGCCGCAGCGGGCGGACGGCGGCTTCCGCGCATATCGATATCCGCGAGCCGCAGCCGCAAGACGACACCGACTCGGCCCTGGCGTTCACGATGGAGGGTGATGCTTTCGATGCGCCGGCGGCGCTGCGAACCTACAGCTGGGCGCCGGGTTGGAACTCGAACGGCCAGTCGATAGCCAAGTTCCAGGGCGAGGTCGGCGGCGCACTGCGCGGAGGCGATCCGGGCGTCCGGCTGTTTGAGCCGGTTCAGCGAGGTGCAGCCCCCTGGTTCACCGAGATACCCAGAGCCGTAGCCGCCGAGCCCGGCGTGTGGCTCACGGTTCCGCGATATCACGTGTTCGGCAGCGAAGCACTTTCGGCGCGCGCCGAATCGGTCATGGAGCGCATCCCGGCGCCTTATGTCGCCTTGCATCCCAGCGATCTCGCTCGGCTGGGACATGCCGATTCCGTGGAGCTGAACTGGGACGGCTTTCGGGAAGTGCTGCCGGTGCTGGCCGACGACACCGTGGTTCCCGGCACCATTGGCGTGCCGGTTGGCCTCCCCGGCATGCCCAGCGGTCCCTGTCCCCGAACGTTGGCATTGCGCAAGGCCGAGCCACACGGCTCCGGAGTCAGCACGTGAGCGTGGGGTCGCCGCTGAATATCGGACTGATCCTCGGGGCCGTGATCGCGACGGCCGCGGTGTTGATCTGGGTCGAGCGCCGGCTGCTGGCCGTCTGGCAGGACCGGCTGGGCCCGAACCGGCTAGGACCTTTGGGCCTGCTGCAGGTCGCGGCCGACATGATCAAGATCCTCAGCAAGGAAGACTGGGTTCCGCCCTTCGCCGACAAGGGCGTGTTCGTTTTCGCACCCACCGTCATCATGGTCACCATGCTGACCGCTTTCGCGGTCGTGCCGATCGCACCGGACGTCGGCATCATCGACTTCAATTTCGGGCTGCTGTATTTCCTCGCCTTGTCGTCGCTATCGGTCTACAGTGCGGTGCTCGCGGGCTATGCATCGAACAACAAGTATTCGCTGTATGGCGCGTTGCGCGCCTCGGCGCAGACGCTGAGCTACGAGGTCTTCATGGGCCTGTCAGTCATGGGGGTGGTGATGCTGGCCGGCACCTTCGACCTGCGGGTCATCGTCGAGGCCCAACAAAATCTCTGGTACATCGTGCCGCAATGCCTGGGATTCGCGGTGTTCTTTCTCGCGGCGCTGGCCGAGAGCCACCGGACGCCGTTCGACCTTCCCGAGGCCGAACACGAACTCGTCGCGGGTTTCCATACCGAATACTCGGGAATCAAGTTCGGCATGTTTTTTGTCGGCGAGTACATCGGCATCACGCTGAGTTCGGCCATGATGGTGACGCTATTCTTCGGCGGCTGGCACGGTCCGTTGTTGCCGCCCGTGGTCTGGTTCGTGCTGAAGACCGCGGTTTTCGTCATGCTGTTCATCCTGATCCGCGGTGCGTTGCCGAGACCCCGCTACGATCAGTTGATGGCCTTCGGCTGGAAGGTCATGCTGCCGCTGGCCTTGCTCAACCTGATGCTGACCGGGGCGCTGGTGCTGTGGGTCGGGGGTGCTGCCTGATGGCCGGTCTGCGGCAGATCGCTATGCAGGGGCGGGCCGTGCTGGGCCTTGTGCTGAGTCAGTTCCGAACGCTGTGGCGGGTGCTGGGACATACCTTCACGCGGGCCGACACGGTCGAGTACCCCGAACAGAAACCCGCGCTGTCGCCGCGGTACCGCGGGCGCATCGTGCTCACGCGGGACCCGGACGGTGAGGAACGCTGCGTCGCGTGCAACCTATGCGCCGTCGTGTGCCCGGTCGCGTGCATCGCGCTGCAGAAGGCCGAGGACGCGCACGGCCGCTGGTATCCCGAATTCTTCCGCATCAATTTCTCGCGCTGCATTTTGTGCGGGCTGTGCGAGGAAGCCTGTCCGACCTACGCGATCCAGCTGACCCCGGACTTCGAGATGGCCGAATACGACCGGCGCAACATGGTGTACGAGAAGGAGCATCTGTTGATCGACGGCCCTGGCAAGTACCACGACTATAACTTTTACCGGGTCGCCGGCAAGAGTATCGGTGGTAAGGACAAGGGAGAGGGGGAGCATGAAGCGCCCCCGATCGATATCCACAGCCTGCTGCCATGAAGGAACAGGCATGCTGCTGATGCTTTTCTACACCGCCGCGGCCGTCGCCGTGATCTCGACCGTATTGGTCATCACCCAGCTGAACGCGGTGCATGCGCTCTTGTACCTGATACTGTCGCTGATCGCATCGGCAGTCGTGTTTTACCTGATGGGGGCCTATTTCGCCGCGCTGCTGGAGGTGATCGTCTACGCCGGCGCCGTCATGGTGTTATTCCTGTTCGTCGTGATGTTGCTGAACCTCGGCCAGCGGACCATCGAACAGGAGCGGGTCTGGCTGCAGCCCGGAAGCTGGCGTGGTCCGGCAGTGCTGGCAGGCGTGTTGCTGACCGAACTGTTGTGGGTGCTTGCAACGGGGTCCGCAGCGGAAACCGGCCATGTCGTCAGCTCCAAGGAGGTCGGCATCCGGTTGTTCGGACCGTATGTGTTGGCGGTCGAACTGGCCTCGATGCTGCTGCTGGCGGGTCTGGTGGGGGCCTATCATCTGGCGCGCCGCGGGGACCGGCTGCGATGAACGCGATACCGATGGAGCACGGTTTGGCGCTGGCGGCCATCCTGTTCGCGCTCGGACTTATCGGCGTGATGGTGCGGCGCAATCTGATCTCGGTATTGATGTCTCTCGAAATCATGCTGAATGCCGCCGGACTGGCCTTCATCGTCGCGGGTTCGCGTTGGGACCAGGCGGACGGCCAGATCATGCTGCTGCTGGTGCTGAGCCTGGCCGCGGCCGAGGTCGGCGTGGCGCTGGGTCTGGTCATGCAGGTCTACCGGCGTTTCCGCACGCTGGACATCGACGCGCTAAGCCAGATGAAGGGCTGACGGAGACCACCGATGCAGGGATTGTTGCCACTGATTCCGCTTTGTCCGCTGCTCGGCTGCCTCGCGCTGATCTTCGGCCAGGGGATGATGCCGCGCCGGGCCGTGCCGTGGGTTGGAGCCGGTTCGGTTGGGCTGGCCGCTTTGCTGACCGGCATGGTGGGAGGCCAATTCCTGGGCGGCTCGCTGGAGCCCGTCACGGTCACGTTGTGGACTTGGCTGCGTTCCGGGGAACTCGGACCGGATTTCGCGCTGTATCTGGATGCCCTGTCTTTATCGATGCTGTTCATCGTGACCGGCGTCGGCTTTCTGATCCATGTCTACTCCGCCGGCTTCATGGCGGACGATCCCGGTTACGCGCGCTTCTTCGCCTACATGAACCTGTTCGTCGCCGCGATGCTGATATTGGTGCTGGCCGACAATCTGGTGCTGCTGTACCTGGGTTGGGAAGGCGTCGGTCTATGCAGTTATTTGCTGATCGGCTTCTGGTACCCGGAGCCTGCGAACGGTGCTGCGGCACGGAAGGCCTTCGTGACGACGCGGGTCGGGGACACCGCGCTGGCGCTGGGCCTGTTCCTGCTGTTCGCGGAATTGCGGACCTTGGACATCCAGCCGCTGATGGAGGCGGCGTTTAATCACTGGACATCCGGCGATCCGACGGCCACGTTGGCCGCCTTGCTCTTGCTCGGCGGTGCGGTCGGCAAGTCGGCGCAGTTGCCGCTGCAGACCTGGCTACCGGACGCTATGGCAGGACCGACGCCGATCAGTGCGCTGATCCATGCGGCCACGATGGTGACGGCCGGGGTCTACCTGATCGCCCGCATGCACAGTCTGTTCGAACTGGCTCCCGACGTCATGTTGCTGGTCGCGGTGGTCGGTACCTTGACCTTGCTGATGGCGGGCTTCAGCGCGCTGACCCAGACCGACATCAAGCGCATCCTTGCCTATTCGACGATCAGCCAGATCGGCTACATGTTCCTGGCCCTCGGTGTCGGCGCATGGCCCGCGGCGGTGTTTCATCTGATGACTCACGCTTATTTCAAGGCGCTGCTGTTTCTGGGCGCCGGCGCGGTGATCCATAGCTACCACCACGAGCATGACATCTTCCGGATGGGAGGGCTGCGCCAACGCCTGCCGGTCGCCTTCTGGAGCTTCGTTTTCGGCAGCGCGGCGCTGATGGCCCTGCCATTCACGTCGGGCTACTACAGCAAGCACGAGATCTTGCTCGCCGCGTACGAGGGCAGGGGGGGCGCATGGCTGTGGGCCGGGGGCCTGTTCGGCGCGATGCTGACGGGACTCTACAGTGCCCGGCTCCTCTTCGTCGCGTTTTTCGGGCGCGCGAACACGCACGCGAGCGAGCAGCTCGGATTGAGCATGAAGCTTCCGCTGTTGGTGTTGTGCGGGCTTTCGCTGCTGGGCGGGTTCTGGGTAATTCCGTTGGCGAGCGTGTTCGGAGAAACGGCGGTCGTGCCTCATCCCCCTGACGGGATCGGCTTGATCAGCACGTTTGCGCCATTCGTCGGTATCGCGATTGCGGCGGCCTTTTATTGGCAACGCCTGTATTCCAGCGACAACCTGATGGCCTCTGGCCTGGGCCAGTCGCTGTACCGGCTCTGGTTCAGCGGCTGGGGCTTCGACTGGCTGTACACGCGCGCGTTCGTCGAACCGTTCAAGTGGTTCGCTCGAATCAATCAGCGCGACGGTATCGACGGGGTGTACCGCGGCATCGCGGCGCTGGCGAGCGCTGGCCATGCGCAGGCCTCGGCGGCGCAGAACGGACGGCTCCGGTGGTACGTTGCCAGCCTCGTCAGCGGCGCCGTGCTGGTGGTCGCGCTGGGAGCCTGGTGGTGATGCTGGCTTTACTGATTGCCATCCTGGCGGTGGGCGGGCTGGCGGCCTGGTACGGGGAACGTGCCGGTCCCGATGCCCCGCGCTGGATCGCGCTGGCGGCGATCTCGTTGGTCGGACTGTTGCTGCTGCCCTATTTCGGTCCCGCGGTCTCGCCGACCGATGGAGCCTGGTTGTCGGAGATTTACGCGACCTGGATCCCGCGGTTCGGTGTCGGGTTTCATCTCGCGCTCGACGGTTTGAGTCTGGCTCTGGCGGTGCTGACCGTGCTGCTCGGCGCGGCGGCCGTGGCCGCATCCTGGACCGAAATTCGGGATCGGGTCGGCTTTTTTCACTGCAACCTGCTGTGGACCCTGGCCGGTGTGCTCGGCGTGTTCCTGGCGATGGACCTGTTCCTGTTTTTCGTCTTCTGGGAAGCGATGGTCGTACCGATGGCGCTGTTGATCGCTATCTGGGGGCATGAAGACCGCACTGTAGCGGCGATGAAATTCTTCCTGTTCACGCAGCTCAGCGGGCTGCTGATGCTGCTCGCGATGATCGGCCTGGTGTTGCTGCATCATCAGAATACCGGCATTTTCACCTTTGATTATCCCGCCTTGTTGAACGCCGAGCTCGACGGTGACGTCGCGCGGTGGCTGATGTTGGGTTTCTTTGTCGCGTTTGCGGTGAAGCTGCCTGCGGTCCCGTTTCATACCTGGTTGCCCGACGCGCACACGCAGGCGCCGACGGGCGGCAGCGTGCTGCTGGCCGGCGTGCTGCTGAAGACCGGGGCCTATGGCTTGCTCCGTTTCGTGCTGCCGCTGTTTCCCGAAGCGGCTGCCGCATTCGCGCCGGTTGCGCAAGGGCTGGGCGTCGCCAGCATCCTGTACGGCGGCTGGCTGGCTTTCGGGCAGGATGACATGAAGCGCCTGATTGCCTACACCAGCATCAGCCACATGGGCTTCGTGCTGGTCGGTGTCTTCGCCTGGAACGAGCAAGGCATTGACGGGGCCGTCATGACGATGCTCGCGCACGGCATCAGCGCCAGCGCATTGTTCATGCTGGCCGGCGGACTGCAGGAGCGCATTCACACCCGCGACATGCGTCGGATGGGGCGCTTGTGGGCGGACGTGCCGCGGATGGGCGCGATCGCGCTGTTTTTCTCCGTCGCTGCCCTTGGTCTTCCGGGGCTGGGCAATTTCGTCGGCGAGTTTCTGGTATTGCAGGGCGGATATCTCGTCAGCCCGGTGATCACCGCCATTGCCGCAATGGGCCTGGTCGTCGCGCCGGTCTATTCTCTGATCCTGATGCAGCGCGTGTTTCAGGGGACTTGTCTCGAGCCGCACCGCCTGTCTGATTGCGGTGGGCGTGAGTTGGCGGCCTTCGGCGTGTTGATGCTGGCCACGCTCTGGCTGGGCCTGTATCCGTTGCCCGCATTGACGGTCGCGAAATGGGCTATGGCGCCGGTTATGGAACTCTCGTACAGCGGCGAGGATCCGCCACCATGAGTGCAGCAGCTATCGGGTCGGCCGAGTTGACCGCGCTGCTGCCGATTGTCACGCTGGGGACGACGGCTGTCGTCGTTTTGTTGTGGATCGCGTTCCGCCGCGATCATGCAGAAGCCGTCTGGCTAGCCCTCGGCGGACTGTCCGCGACGCTGCTCGCGCTGGCTCCGGCAGCCGGGACGGGCTCGCGGGACGTGACCGGACTGCTGCGCATCGATGGCTATGCGCTGTTCTTCATCGCCTTGTTCTGCCTGGCCGCGATCATTGTCGTGCTGCTGGCACGCGATTATCTGCGGGAGCGTGCCGAGCAGCCGGAAGAGTTCTATCTGCTGCTGCTGACGTCATTGCTGGGCGCCTCGGTGCTCGCGGCCAGTACGCACTTCGCTTCGTTCTTTCTGGGCCTGGAAACCCTGAGCATCTCCTTGTTCCCGCTGATCGCCTATGCGACGCGCGATGCGCGCGCGCTGGAAGCCGCGACGAAATATCTGGTGCTTTCAGGGGTGGCGTCGGGCTTCCTGCTGTTCGGCATGGCACTGGTCTATGCTGAGACGGGGAGTCTGGCCTTCGGTGGTACCGCACCGGCCGCTACAGCGGTGATGCAGGCCGGTGCGGTGCTGATCCTCGTCGGTGTGGGGTTCAAACTGTCGTTTTTTCCGTTTCACCTGTGGACCGCCGACGTCTATCAGGGCGCGCCGGCGCCGGTCACGGCGCTGCTGGCGACCGTGTCTAAAGGCGCGGTGTTTGCCGTGTTGCTGCGGTATGGCGTCGATACCCCGCTGGCGCGCTTGCCGATGTCCGAGACGGTCCTCGGTACGCTGGCCGGGGCCTCGATGCTGGTCGGGAATCTCGCAGCATTGGCGCAGCACAATCTGAAACGCTTGCTGGCCTATTCCTCGATCGCCCACATGGGGTATTTGCTGCTGGCCGTCATCGCCATGCAGCGGATCGGTCCCGCGCTCGCCGCCGAAACGCTGGGTTTCTACTTGGCTGCCTATACCCTGACGACACTGGCGGCCTTCGGCGTGATGACGGCGATGAGCCCGGCCGATCGGGAGGCTGAGGAAATCGGCGACTACGCCGGACTGTTCTGGACACGGCCCGCGATCGCGCTGTTGCTGACACTGTCCCTGCTGTCGTTGGCGGGTATTCCGCTGACGGCCGGGTTTATCGGGAAGTTCTATCTGTTTATCGCGGCGAGTCACGCGGCGTTGTGGCCGTTGCTCGGGCTGTTCGTCGTCGGCAGCGGCCTCGGCCTCTATTACTACCTTCGGGTCATCTTCCGGATGGCCGCGTCCGTCGGAGAAGGAACGGCACCCGGGCCATCGGGAGCGCTGCGGGTGAGCCTCGGCACCGAGGCGGCGCTGGCGTTTCTGGGGCTTTCCATCGCCTTGCTAGGGCTGTTCCCGGCGAGTCTGATCGACTTTCTCGCGGCCGAGGCGCTGCGCTAACGCCCGGATGCGACACGCCGCAGTGCACGATCGTTCATCCGAAATAGGGCCCGAGTAATTGTGCGACTGCCGATTGCGCGCGACCGGTAGAGTTTAGCCGGCTGATGACTCTGCCGCCTGAATTCTTTATCCGGTCGACCGAGAAGGATTCCCGGTGCCGGCGGCCACCTTCATGAACGCGCCAGGAAAGCCGCATGCAGACATTGGTACGCGTAGCGCGTGTCCCATGTCAGAAACGCGCAATACCGAATCCGCAATTCCTGTAGGCAGGCGACGATCTTTCTGGCAGTGTTGGGACAGGGACGACGCGCGTAGGAGCGAAGCAGAAATGACAGCGCTGCTTCCATGTTTTCCATAGGAGGAGGTCGCGGCATGGGTCTACTCCGACTGGCTTATTTGCGAATCATTCTCATCCAAGCCGTGGCGAATTGCAACCGCTCGGGTCGAGGGAAAGCGCATTGAGCGACGCTTGCCGCTGCGTTGCTACCCTCGGATTTGCCAATGGCCGGATCGAGCGAGCGGGCGTCCGAATAACGGTTGCCGGCTTGGTTCCGCAGATCTCCCTTGAGCACGCTCCGGGCGGGTTGCCCGTCGCGGAGGTGTTACAATCGCGCGCTCTAGTTCGGCAAACAGACAGTGACGGAGCATGGCAGGTCATAGTAAGTGGGCGAACATCCAGCACCGGAAAGGGGCTCAGGATGCGCGGCGCGGCAAGCTGTTCACGAAGCTGATCCGGGAAATCACGGTATCGGCGCGGCAGGGCGGTCCCGAGGCGGCCAATAACCCGCGGCTGCGGGCAGCCGTGGACAAGGCCCTGACCGCGAACATGTCCAAGGACACGATCGACCGCGCGATCAAGAAGGGCGCGGGGGCCGGGGAAGGCGACAACTACGAGGAAGTGCGCTACGAGGGGTACGGGCCGGGCGGCGTCGCTGTCATGGTCGATTGCCTGACCGACAACCGCAACCGCACCGTCGCTGAAGTCCGGCATGCCTTTTCGAAGGCGGGCGGTAACCTGGGCACCGACGGGTCGGTCGCCTATCTGTTCACCAAGGTCGGGCAGCTGAGCTTTCCGGCCGGGGTCGAGGAAGACCGGGTGATGGAAGCGGCCCTCGATGCCGGTGCCGACGACGTGATCACGAACGACGATGGATCCGTCGACGTGCTAACGGTGCCGGAGCAGTTCGAGGCCGTGCGCGACGCGCTGACCACAGCAGGTCTTGTCGCCGAGAATGCCGAAGTGACGATGCGGGCCAACACCGCGAGCAAGCTCGACGCCGCCGACGGCGAAAAGATGATCCGCCTGCTGGAACGCCTGGAGGACCTCGACGACGTGCAGAACGTCTATTCGAATGCCGACATCAGCGAAGAGATTCTTGCGAAGATCGCGTGAAGCGGGTGTATGTATTGACGGTCGTACCGCGAACGGCAATGCCCGAGGCTGACGCGACAACTTCCCCTTGCAGCGCGGGCCGCGGCCCGGCGGTCGCCGTTTGACGCGCGTACTGGGCATCGACCCGGGTTCCCGCATCACCGGTTATGGTGTGGTCGACGAATTCCCCGGTCGCCTGGCCGTCGTCGCCTGCGGCTGCATCAAGACCGAAGCCGATTCGTTTCCCGAGCGTCTGCGACAGATCTACCAGGGCATCTTCCAGGTTGTCGAGGAGCATACGCCCACCGAGATCGCGATCGAGCAGGTGTTCGCCCACAAGAACATGGACTCGGCGCTGAAACTGGGCCAGGCGCGGGGCGCGGCGATCTGCGGCGGCATCGCCGCCGGCCTGCCGGTGCACGAATATGCTGCCCGTGAAGTCAAGCTGGCGCTGGTCGGAAAGGGCAGCGCCGAGAAGCAGCAAGTCCAACACATGGTTCGCATTCTGCTCTCTTACAAGGAACCGCTGACCTTGGATGCCAGCGATGCGCTGGCAGTGGCCTTGTGCCATCTGCATCATCAACAGACACGGCGCCGGATGCAGCGAGTCGCCGGGGTGGGGCGATGATCGGCTTTCTACGCGGTAAGCTGGTCGCAAAACGCGCACCTTCGGTGCTGGTCGATGTCGGTGGCGTTGGCTACGAGGTCGATGCGCCGATGTCGACCTTCTTCCAGTTGCCCGAGCCCGGCGTCGAGGTGTTGTTGTTCACGCATCTCGTCGTTCGGGAAGACGCGCATAGCCTGTTCGGCTTCCTGTCCGAGGAAGAGCGCGCGCTGTTCCGCAACCTGATCCGGGTGACCGGAATCGGGGCCAAGCTGGCGCTCGGCATCCTGTCCGGTGTCAGCGCCGACGAGTTCCAGCGCTGCGTGCTGGCCGAGGACACCGCGCGTCTGGTGCGCCTGCCCGGCATCGGCAAGAAGACGGCCGAGCGCCTGATCATCGAACTGCGCGACCGGCTGCCGCAGACTCCAGCCGGCCTTGACCTGCCGGCGCGCGCGGTCACGCAGCAACCGCGGGGCGCTGCAGACGAGGCAATCAGCGCGCTGCTGGCGCTGGGTTTTCGCCCGGCCGAGGCCAGCGCGCTGGTCCAGGCCATACCGGCTGAGGGCAAGACCAGCGAAGACCTGATCCGCGCCGCGCTGCAAGCGGCCGCTCGATAAGTAGCGGATTGCCGTGACGCAGTCCCGCCTGATCAGCCCCGGCGCCGATTCCGACGACGAAGCGATCGACCGAGCGATCCGCCCGCGCCGGCTTGACGATTACGTCGGCCAGGCCGCGATGCGCGAGCAGATGGCAATCTTCATCCAGGCCGCGCTGCAACGTCGCGAGGCGCTGGATCACGTGCTGATCTTCGGTCCGCCCGGACTCGGCAAGACGACACTGGCCAACATCGTCGCCAACGAACTTGGCGTGCAGATCCGGCACACCTCAGGCCCCGTCCTGGAAAAGGCCGGCGACGTTGCCGCACTGCTGACCAACCTCGAACCGCGCGACGTACTGTTCATCGACGAGATCCACCGGCTGAGCCCGATGGTCGAGGAAGTGCTCTATCCGGCGATGGAGGACTACCAGATCGACATCATGATCGGGGAAGGTCCGGCCGCCCGCTCGATCAAGCTCGACATCCCACCCTTCACGCTGGTCGGTGCAACGACGCGCGCCGGTTTGCTGACCTCGCCGCTGCGCGACCGCTTCGGCATCGTGCACCGACTGGAGTTTTACTCGGTCGACGAACTGACGCAGATCGTCACGCGCTCGGGCCGTATTCTCGGGCTGGCCATGACGCCCGAGGGCAGCCGCGAGGTGGCCCAGCGCTCGCGCGGTACGCCACGGATTGCGAACCGGCTGCTGCGGCGGGTCCGCGATTTCGCGCAGGTCATGGCCGACGGCGAAGTGACGCTGGAGGTGGCCGGCAAGGCGCTCGAGATGCTGAAAGTCGATCCGCACGGATTCGATCAACTCGACCGCAAATTCCTGATGACGATGATCGACAAGTTCGACGGCGGCCCGGTCGGTCTGGACAACCTCGCGGCAGCGATCGGCGAGGAACGCGGCACGATCGAGGACGTGCTGGAGCCCTATCTGATCCAGCAGGGTTTCATCATGCGCACGCCGCGCGGGCGCGTCGCGACGCGCAGCGCCTATCTGCATTTCGGCCTGGAGCCGCCGCGCTTCGCGGGCGCGACCGAGGAATTGTTTTGACCGCCGCTGCGGCGCGCTTTACCTGGCCAGTTCGTGTCTACTACGAGGACACGGATGCCGGCGGCGTCGTCTATCACGCGAATTACCTCCGTTTCATGGAACGGGCGCGAACGGAACGCCTGCGGGCACTCGGTCTTGAGCTGACCCATCTGCAGGAAACCGAGGGTCTGGTGTTCGCCGTACGTGGGATGGAGGTCGATTACTTGAGGCCCGCGCGCCTCGGCGACCAGTTGCTGGTCACCGCCGATGTCGACGACATCAAGCGTGTCAGCCTGACCTTTCGACAGGCCGTTTACCCGCCTGAGTCCGCCAGCGATGCCTATTGCACAGCCCGCGTGCGCGTCGTCTGCCTGTCCGCGGATGGCTTTCGCCCGATGGCCATGCCCGATCATTTATTGGAGCGGATCCGCGATGTCGCCTGAAACCTCGCTGCTGGAACTGGTCGCGCACGCGAGTTTCGTGGTGCAACTGGTGATGCTGGCGCTGCTGGCCGTGTCGATCGTGTCGTGGACGTTCATCTTCGGCAAGTACCGGGAGATCAAACGGGCCGAGGCAAACTGCGAGGCGTTCGAAGAGCGCTTCTGGTCGGGTATCGATCTGACGGCGCTGTACCGCGAGCTCTCTCGTGACGAGCACGAAAGCGAAGGGGTCGAGAGCATTTTTCGGGCGGGGTTCAAGGAGTTCGCCCGACTGCGTCAGCAGGCGGGCATCACGCCGGAGGCCCTGATTTCCGGCGCGCAGCGCGCGATGCGGGTGGCCCTGACGCGGGAGGTGGAACTGCTCGACGAACACCTGCCGTTTCTGGCGACGGTTGGCTCGACCAGCCCCTACGTCGGATTGTTTGGAACGGTCTGGGGAATCATGAATGCCTTCCGTTCCCTGGGGAATGTCAAGCAGGCCACGCTGGCAATGGTCGCTCCGGGCATCTCCGAGGCGCTGATCGCGACCGCCATGGGCCTGTTCGCGGCGATTCCGGCGGTCGTCGCCTACAACCGGTACACCACGGCAATCGACCGTCTGGCGAACCGCTACGAGACCTTTGCCGACGAGTTCCTGAGCTTGCTGCACCGTCAGGCGCACGCGCAATGAACGCTCCGCGGACGCGCGGCCGTGGCCGGCGCCGGGCGATGTCGGAAATCAACGTCGTTCCCTATATCGACGTTTCGCTGGTGCTGCTGATCATCTTCATGGTCACGGCGCCGATGCTGCAGACCGGAGTGGACGTCGACCTGCCCGACGCCAACGCCAAACCCATCGACGCTCAGGCGGAATTCCCGGTTCTGGTAACCATCGACGCACAGGGCAACCTGTTCGTCGACGTCGGCAATCAGGGTGATCGGCCGGTCGCGGCAGAGGCCTTGACGCGTCAGATTCAGGCGGCGCTCGCCCGCAAACCGGGCCGGGCCGTGCTGATACGGGGCGATCGGGCCGTGGACTACGGTCGCGTGATCACGGTGATGGCAGCGCTGAAGGAGGCCGGTGTGCCCAGCGTCGGCCTGATGACACGCCCAATCGAGCAATGACCGCACCGTCCGCGCGCGGCTGGGCCGTGTCGTTCGGGTGGTCGGTCCTGGTGCACCTCCTGTTGCTGATGCTACTGGTGTTGCGGTTCGACCGGGTAACGGAGGTTAGGCCGCCCGCCCAACCTGAAATCATCGAGGCTCACGTCGTCGAGTCCGCGCCGGTGAAGTCGCGCACGAAACCGCCGCGTTCGATCCCGGCGCCACCCGAAGCTAGACCTCGCGAGGAGCCCGCAACGGCGGCCGGTCCTGAAGACGCAGGTGGTCAGGCGGTGCGCCCGGTCGAGGTGCCTCCCGAAGAGACAGCGCCGTCGAGTCCGGATCCTGCCGAAAAGGCTACGGCTAGCCGCCGAAACGAGGAGGCGCGCCAACAGGCCCGGGCGCAGGAACGGGATGAGGAAGCGCAGCGTCGCCGTCGCGCGCTGGAACACGAGGCGGCCCGGAACGCGGCCCGCGCGCAGGCGGAGCTTCAGGCGCGGGCTGCCAAGGAACAGGCCGAGCGTGCGCGAGCCGAGCGGCTCCGCAAGGCGGAACACGAGGCGGCGGCCCAGGCTGAGCGCGAGGCGCAGGCCGCAAAGGCCGCACGGATGAAAGCCGAGGCCGAAAGTCGCGCCCACGCCGAAGCAGTGCAGAAAGCCGAGCGGACTGCGCGAGAGAAAGCGGCACGGGAGTCTGCTGCGAAGTCCGAGCGCGAGGCGGCTGTCCGCGCCCAGTCGGAACGGGAGGCCGGGGAGCGCGCTGCGCTGGCGGCTCGGGCCAAAGAAGAAGCTGAACTCAGGGACAAGGCCGCGGCGGAACTGGCAGCGCGGCGGCAGGCGGAGCGGGACGCGAAGGAGCAGGCGGAACGGGCGGCGGCACGAGCCAAGGCTGAAGCTGCAGCGAAGGCCGCCGCTGAAAAGGCCGCGAAGGAACAGGCCGCGCAGGCCCGGGCCGAAGCCGAATTGCAGCAGAGGCTGGAAAAGGACGCTCAAGAGCGGGCCGCGGCCGTGGAGCGGCGGGAACGACAGGAACGCGAGCGGGCCCTGCGCGAACAACTGGCGCAGGAAGCCGAGGCCGGGGATGAGGCCCGTATCGATGATGCCGCCCAGCAATGGGCGATTAGCAAGATCAAGCCGCGCATCAAGGCCCGTTGGGTCCGGCCGCCTTCAGCGGGCCGCGGTATGTCCTGTAAAATGCGCGTCAGTACCGACGCCGGTGGGCAGGTTACCGGCGTGGTGCTCGGCAGTTGTTCCGGGGACGCGGCGTTCGCCCGTTCGGCCGAAGCCGCGGTCATGAAGGCCTCACCCTTGCCGATGCCGCCCGATCCCCGCGTGTCGGCACGGTTGCGTTCCTTCCAGATCACCTTTCAACCCGAATAGCATGCGTCAGCCCCATTCCCGTCGTCGCTTCGCAGCCTGCTTCTTGTGCCTGGTAGCGGGCATCTGCTGGCTCGGTCTCGCGATGGCCGAGGTGTCGCTGAAGATTACCGAGGGCGCAGAGGGTGCGACGCCGATTGCCGTGGTCCCGTTCGGTGGTGCCCAGGGCGGCGACAACATCGGCGCCATCGTCGCCGCCGATCTCGAGCGCAGCGGGCGGTTCACGCCACTGCCCGTAAGCGCGATGCTGGAGCAGCCGACGCAGCCGTCGGAGGTCCGGCTCCGTAGCTGGCAGACTCTCGGTCAGGATTATCTGGTGATCGGGCGGGTGCAGCCGGGCGGTGGCGATCGCTACGTGGCCGAGTTCTCCCTCTACGACGTGCTGAAGGATGCGCCACTGCTGGAGCAGCGCTTGCCCTTTGCGGGCGCCGAGCAACGCCGCGCCGCGCATCGTATTGCGGACATCATCTACCAGCAGCTGACCGGGGAGGCCGGTGGGTTCGCCGCTCCGGTGGCTTTCGTGACCGTCAGCGGTCGCAGCGCGCAGGAGCGGAAATACCAGCTGCAGATCGCCGACGCGGATGGTTTTGGAGCACATACCGTCTTGAGTTCGCGAGAGCCGATCATGTCCCCGGCCTGGTCGCCGGACGGCACCCGTCTGGCCTACGTGTCCTTCGAGGACGGGAGTTCGGCCGTGTATGTGCAGACACTCGCCACCGGTGCCCGGGTCGTCGTGTCCAAGCGCAAGGGGATCAACGGCGCGCCGGCCTGGTCGCCCGGCGGACAGGAGCTGGCGCTGACCTTGTCCAAGGACGGGAACCCGGACATCTATGTGATGGCGATCGACAGTCGCGCGCTGCGCCGGCTGACGGATTCCCCTGGGATCGACACCGAGCCGGCCTGGTCGCCCGACGGGCGGAGCATCGTGTTCACGTCCGATCGGGGCGGACGCCCCCAGCTCTACCGGATGTCGGCAGCCGGCGGACAGGCCCAGCGCATCAGTTACGAGGGGGACTACAACGCACGCGGGGTGTACTCCCCGGACGGCCGTTACCTGGCGATGGTGAACGGATCCGCCGGTCGCTATCGCATTGCGGTGATGAACCTGGGGACGGGGGCGCTGACGCACGTCAGTCGCGGCCCACTGGATGAGTCGCCCGGTTTCTCGCCCAACGGCCGCATGCTGCTGTATTCGGCGCGCATCGACGGCGCCGCGCGGCTGGTGGCGACGCCGCTTGCCGGTGGCCGGGAGGAGGTACTGCAGATCGGCCCGGCCGACGCGCGCCAGCCGGCCTGGTCGCCCCGGGAGTAGTCATGGCAGTGCGTGCCGGCGACCAGGGACTGTGCGGTTTTACATGAGGCGCGAAGGGCGCGAGGAGGCACGATGGCCTTGAGGTTTTGGAATGGCGCGGCGTTGGCATTGGTCGTCTCGCTTCAGGGGTGCAGTTCCACCGAGACCAAGCCTGATGCTGCGGCCCCGACAGGCTACGGGCGCGGCGGTGCGGCGCAAGTCGGCCGCTATGACCCCGCCGACGCGGCGGCGCAGGGGCAGCAGCGTGCGCGTGGAGCAGCCGATGCCGCCATGGGCTACCGGGCCCCGTCTGAACGCGTGATTTATTTCGAGTACGATAGCGACGACGTACTGCCGGAGTACGTGCCGCTCGTCAACGCACACGCGGCGTTTCTGAGCGCCAACCCGAAGCGTGTCGCAACGCTGGAGGGTCATGCCGATGAGCGCGGCTCATCCGAATACAATGTTGGGCTGGGAGAGCAGCGGGCAAGGGCGGTCGCCCGCATGCTGGGACTGCAGGGCGTGTCGGAAGGCCAGTTGCAGATCGTCAGTTACGGCGAGGAGAAGGCGGCCGACTTCGGGCATGACGAGGTCGCCTGGCAGCGCAACCGCCGGGTCGAAATCAACTATACGGGACGTTAATCGATGCGTGGATACCTGATCGTGGTAGTGGCGGGGCTGGGTCTGGCGATGCAAGCCGGCGCCTTGCGGGCAGCGGAACCTTACGACGTGTACGATCGTGCTGCCGGGTACGGGGTCGATACGCTCGAGCGCCGCGTGGAAAAGCTCGAGAAGAAACTCTCCGGGCAAGCCCTGAGCGGCATCAATGAACAAGTCGATCGGCTGCAGTCCGAGGTACAGCGGCTGCGCGGTGAACTCGAGAAAGCGACCAACGAAGTCGCGCGGGTCAAGAAGCTGCAGAAGGAGGAGTTCGCCGACGTCGAAGCGAAGCTACAGCAACTCGGCAAGGCGCAGACCGACCTGCAGGCACAGGTTCAGGCGCTGACTCCGCCCGCTCCCGGTGCGGCGCCCGGCACGGTGCCCGGCGACGGCAGTGCGCCGATACCTGGGCAGCCGACCGATCCGGCGGCAGCAGTTCCAGGGCAGGCTCCGGCTCCCGGGACAACGCCTGCCGATCCGGCCGCTGCGCAGGCGGCAGCGGCTCCGCCCGCTGTCGCACCACGGGAAGCGGCTTACCAGAAGGCCTTCGGTATTCTGAAGGAAGGCCGCTATCCGGAGGCCATACGGGAGCTTAAGGCATTCCTGACGGCATACCCGAGTGGGGAATATTCCGACAACGCGCAGTACTGGCTGGCTGAAGCTTTTTACGTGACGAAAGACCCAGCGGCGGCGCGCAGTGCCTTCGACACGGTCATCAAGAGCTATCCGCAGAGTTCGAAAGTCGCCGATGCCATGCTGAAGCTCGGCTTCATCGACTACGACATCGGGCAGTACGCGCAGGCTCGCGCGACGCTGAGCGAGGTCATGCGGACTTATCCGAACTCCAGTGCCGCAAAGCTTGCGGAAAAGCGGCTGGAGCGGATGCAGCAGGAAGGGCGATAGCGGAGCGATGATTGGTGTAGCCGGCGGCCGTCGAGGACGCGCCGCCGGTTACGGGGACCGGGCCGGGACCCTGTCCGCGTGTTCCTACTTCTTTTTCGGTTTGGCCTTGGCTTCGGCGGCCGGCTTTTCGATGCCGAGCAACTCCACCTCGAACACCAGCGTGCTGTTCGGCGGGATCGGTCCGACGCCCGCTTCGCCGTAGGCTAGAGCGGCCGGGATGAAGAGCTGCCACTTCGAACCTTCGCCCATCAACTGCAGGCCCTCCGTCCAGCCCTTGATGACCTGATCCACACGGAACGAGGCCGGCTCGCCCCGCTTGTACGAGCTGTCGAACTCGGTGCCATCGGTGAGCGTCCCCTTGTAATGCACCTTGACGGTGTCGCTGGCCTTCGGCTTCGCGCCTTTCCCTTCCGTGACGACGACGTACTGGAGACCGCTGGGCAGCGTTACGACGCCGGGCTTCTTGGCGTTTTCTTCCAGGAAGGTCTGCCCAGCCTTCAGATTCTTGTCGCCGGCTTCCTTTTGCGCGGCTTGCGCCTTTTCGGCCAGGCTCTTCCGCAGATCAGCCATCGTCTTGGCCATGGCTTCATCGGTCATGGCGGATTTGGCGCCGGACATGGCATCCTGAATGCCTTTCGTAAAGACCTCGGGATTTACCTCGACGCCCTGCTTCTTGAAGTCGCCGCCGATCTGGTGGCCAATGCTGTAGCTCACGCGGTCCTTTTCGTCCTTGAATGCGGCCTCGTCGGCATAAGCCACGCCGGTGAGCCCGATGATCGAGGCCGTGACGGTCAGAACATGTTTCATTCTCGCTCCTTCAGTAGTGGGCATGTGGGTAAAGGATTCCTTGGCTTCCTGTCGCGAGCGCGGCATGGTGGGGATCGAGACCTTCGCAAGGACTCCTCCCTGTTGTCGCCAGCGCCCAGCGCGGCGCAACATTGTCGCAGGATGTGCCGCAGCGTGCACTCATCGGCTCGCCGGGCCGAGCCTTGCGGGCGATACTGGATTGGAACGGTGTCCGACGCTCCGCAGAGAACGGGCAGCGTTGAAAACAGGGGTCCCTCTGTTCCTGGGTCGGGCCTTCGGACTCAACTCCCCCTTGATCGATCGGCCCAAAGCGGACATCATCCGCGCTGGCTTTGACCCGGCGGCGACGCACGGAGCCCGCGAGGCCCGGCGGTTTTGCCGCCGACTGCTGCAGCGCAGCCCGTATCTCGGTCGCAGCTATCGCTTGTTGCGCTCAACGCGTGGGATATTCCGATAGCGGCGCCGTTCCGACGCACTGGCTATCGCCTCATGCCCAGAAGCGGATGAGCGTGCCGAGCTGACCCTACCATCGCAGGATCCGTAACAATGACGATACGCACTCGATTCGCCCCCAGTCCGACGGGTTATCTCCACATTGGTGGGGCGCGAACCGCGTTATTCTCCTGGCTTTATGCTCGCCGGCATGGCGGGACCTTCGTACTTCGCATCGAGGACACCGATCTGGAGCGGTCAACCGCCGAGTCGGTCAATGCGATCCTCGAAGGTATGACGTGGCTCGGACTGGAGTACGACGAAGGGCCGTTTTACCAGACGGAACGCTTCGACCGGTATCGCCAGGTCACACAACAGTTGCTCGATGAGGGCAAGGCCTACAAATGCTACTGCACCAAGGAGGAACTGGATGCCATGCGGGCGGATCAGATGGCCCGCAAGGAGAAACCCCGTTACGATGGACGCTGCCGCAACCGCAGCGAGCCGCGCCCGGGCGTCGACCCCGTGGTGCGGTTCCGCAATCCTGACGAAGGTCAGGTTACCATCGAGGATATGGTGCGCGGCCAGGTGCTGGTCTCGAATGCCGAACTCGATGATCTGATCATCGCGCGCTCGGACGGGACACCGACCTACAACTTTACCGTCGTCCTGGACGATCTCGACATGGGCATCACGCATGTCATTCGGGGTGACGACCACCTCAGCAATACGCCACGCCAGATGAACATTTTGGCGGCATTGGGTGCGCCGCTGCCGCGGTATGCGCATGTGCCGATGATTCTCGGCGCGGACGGCTCGCGCCTGTCGAAGCGCCACGGTGCGGTCAGCGTGATGCAATACCGGGACGACGGTTATCTGCCGGAGGCGGTGTTGAACTATCTGGTCCGTCTGGGTTGGTCTCACGGCGATCAGGAAGTGTTCTCGCTCGACGAGATGATCGAACTGTTCGATCTGGGCCAGATCAACCACTCGGCCTCGAGCTTCAATCCCGACAAGCTGCTGTGGCTGAACCATCACTACCTGATGCACGGCGACCCCTTGCATGTCGCCCATCATCTGCGTTGGCATCTGGGCCAACTGGGCATCGATCCGACCGACGGTCCTGATCCGGTCGAGATCGTCAAGGCACAGCGGGAACGCTGCAAGACCCTGGTCGACATGGCCAGGCACAGCGCGTTCTTCTACCGCGAGTTCACCGCGTACGACGAGAAGGCCGCGCAGAAGAATTTCGCCGGCGACGCGCCGCGGGTGTTGGAGGCGTTGCGGGCGGCGCTTTCGGATCTGTCGGACTGGCAGCGCGAGGCCATACATGGGGTGCTGGCCTCTACGGCCGAGGACCTGGGCGTCAAACTTGGCAGTGTGGCCCAACCGTTGCGTGTCGCCGTGACAGGGACGAGTGTATCGCCGCCGATCGATGTGACGGTGGAATTGCTGGGCTGCGAGAAGACCCTGTGTCGCATCGACCGGGCCAGGGAATTCGTTCGGGCGCTTGGTTTGGGGTAGACAAGTCCAGCAGGGCTGCTATAATGCACGGCTTACGCGGCTGGGGCCATAGCTCAGCTGGGAGAGCGCAACAATGGCATTGTTGAGGTCGGGAGTTCGATCCTCCCTGGCTCCACCATCCTCAACCGCGTAAGTATCTGTTCCTGTCCCCATCGTCTAGAGGCCCAGGACACCGCCCTTTCACGGCGGCGACGGGGGTTCGAATCCCCCTGGGGACGCCAATGACAAAGACGACTTGATCGGCGCATCGAGTCGTTTTCGGGCAGATGGGCGGAGCCCATTCTGACGCGATTTTCCAGCTGCTTCGAGGTTGCCTGCACGATGGCATCGATTGCTCGGACTCTGCTGAAATTCTCCATCTGGCTGGTTTTCTTCCTGCCTATGACCGCCTGCAATACTTGGTCCGGTTTCGGCAAGGATTTGCAGCACCTGGGCAAGAGCATCGAAGATCGCGCCAAGGAATCGCCGTCCACCGACAAGTAGCCACCGTCGGTTGATCTCCCCCAACCGCTGCTCTGCTTCGTTTGGGCGGTTTCCATGGCAATCTAAGGTTTCCCGCTTGTCCCAGTCGCCATTCGTTACGAAATGTACGGCGGCGGACGCCTGCCAGCGTGTAGTGCACAGAGCGCTCACATGCCGCCAGTTTCCGCTTGTTGACGCTCGACTCGAGTAACGAATCAGTAGCGAACGGGCAGGGCTCATAATCGTCCCTAGAGGGCACGGCCCATGCGAGGTGCGCTCAACGGTTCGCGCAATCACTCCTCCTTGCGACGCCTGCGAGCCCTTGGGTTGCCCTGTATTTCAAAAGGGTAAATCCACGAAAAGCCGGACAAGTTTGGGGATAAGGATGTCGCATTCGGCCTACAACCGCTCTGGCGCTCGGGAGTTATCGATGCTTTCGCATGAGATGCCGACAACCCGGGCATCTCGGTGCTGTGAGGTTGCTCAGCCAGACCAGCAGCGCAAAAGGGAAGCAGCAGACCATCGCCAGGAACCGCAGGATATCGACCAGCCCTTACGATGCGTGCTCGCATTAACGGGCGAAACGCCCTGGTCACCAGATTTCTAGCGGTCGCCGCTGCTGATTGGATCGTGTTCGGTCTCCACGTCGAATGCGTGCGACGGCCAAAGATTACCTGCCCTGTCTTCTTTGTCGTCAAGCTTGCCGTAATCGGCAAAGAGTTCGTCCGGGAGATCGTCCAGGGAGTCCGGGTTGGTTCTGGTGCCCATGCTGTGCCTTAAGGGGATCATGGCGAGTTGTTGGGTACCGAAAGCCGTTCGCAGACGGTGAGCCTTGGGGGGATGGCGCCGACATTGACAGTCGATCGAATCTCTCGATCCGTCAGCTTTCGGTATGGGGCTCGATGGTAACGGAGAAGGAACAGGTCCGTCACTCGGGAGAATCCGCATCGGGGAGTAAGCTAATGCCTGCCGATCAGAATTTGGGCCCGGCCCTGAGTCAACTGGAATAGCTCACAGGTTGGTTGGATTCGTAGGGGGCGCAGAGGGCGAAGGAGATCGCGAGAAGGAGTACCCACAGTGTCGGAATGTCCGTCAGGACGTCTCGGTGTTGAAGACGGTTCGATGGCAGGTCCTGTGTCCCCGAGAGGCTTTTCAGTCCGGAGTTGGGCATCTGGACTTCCGTGTACTCCTTATGCTTCAGGACTCACTCCGTAGTAGTACGGATGGCGAGGCCGTTGCCGAGGCGGTAACTTTGCCTGTCCGTTCGCCCGACAGCGGGTAGGGAAGCAGGAGCGTTCATTAGAACGGGGGGCTGGACGCGAAGTGTTCCAATCAAGATTCGCTGGAGGCAAAGCATGAGCGTGGAGACCGGAAGCAAAGCAGCTGAATGGTTGCAGCGGCAGAGTTCGCAGTTGAGCATCGAGCTTGCCAGGCGTTTGACGCGCGAAGCCAGGATTGCGCGAGTAGCCTATGCGCGGGCCGCGCGGAGAGGGTTCGAACCGGGGCATGAACAGGAAGACTGGCTGGCAGCCGAGCACGAAGTGGATTCCGTTTTCGACAGGGGCCGCACACCGAACGTGCTCAGGGATTGACGTTACCGCGGGGCCTTGTCACCTTCCGGATCCATCCTGTGGCAGGGCCCCTGCGACGCCATTGCGGATGCGGTGACAGCGTAAACGCTGTCCATTTTTCATCGCCGAAAGCCGGATAACGAGCTTGAACTCGTGGCGCAGAACCCCGAGCCGCCGGATATCGATGCTCGGTGTCGTTTCGCTTCGAAGCTCGGCAATGAATCCGCCTGCGCAACCCGTAACGTTCCCTTACCCCCAGATTGAGTTTCGTCAATGTCAGACCCGGCCGGCACGCATTATCGTGACGGCATTGGAGCCCGCAGGGCCTCAGGCCCGGCGATCGCGGCTATCCGCGCAGTTCCAATGGTTTGTAACGCGGATTCAGAGGGGTAATGTGTCATGAGCGTACTGAAAGTGGTCGAGATTCTCGCGGAGTCGGAGAAAAGCTGGGAAGACGCGGCGCAGAATGGCATCGACAAGGCGGCCCGAACACTGCGCAACATCCGCTCGATTTACGTCAAGGAAATGGAGGCCAAGGTTGCGGACGGCCGGATTACGGCTTACCGAATCAATGCCAAGATCACGTTTGAACTCGAGTAGTGGCGCAGCGCGCCGGCTGGTGACCGGCGCCGCCCCAAATCACCTCTTGCCCTTGGCACAACCTTAGTCGTTGGCCAGGGCCTGCAAAGCCAGAGCATCTCGCCGATAGCGGACCACATGGCTGCGGCTTCGCTCTGCGCTTAGAATGCCACTGCGTTTGAACTGCGCCAGGGTGCGGCTCACGCTTTCCGGAGTGACCGCCAGGATACCGGCCATCTCGTCGCAGGTCAGCAGTTCCACTTCGGACGAGCGTTCGCTCCCGTGCATGCAGGCCAGGAAATTGACCAAGCGCGCGACCCTTGCCCTGACCGGACCACAGCAGAACTGCGTAAGCCACAGGTCGGCGTCCTGCAAACACTCATACCAAGTCTCGGTCAAGCGGCAGTACAGGTCTGGGTGAGTCTGCTTGAGCCGGCGGAGCCGGGTCAACGAGAGACGGTAAGCCTCGACCGGTCCCACGGCAATTGCAGCGTGTTCGGTGATTGGATTGAGCAGTCCGCCCAGTCCG
This sequence comes from Methylolobus aquaticus, assembly GCF_054172105.1. NCBI lineage: Bacteria > Pseudomonadati > Pseudomonadota > Gammaproteobacteria > Methylococcales > Methylococcaceae > Methylolobus > Methylolobus aquaticus. The sequence continues at coordinate 267,451 of NZ_JBSYXP010000006.1, read as the reverse complement.
ATCCATCCGCCGCGTCCAAGCAGGCGTACGATCCTGTCCCGTCCCTCGGGCCGGGTGGCAATCAGCTTGACCAGGCCTCGGCGGATGAAGAAGGCAGAGTCTGCCGCGTCGCCCTGGGTGCTGATCACGGAGCGGGGAGGGTACCAACAGCGCCGTGCGCTGCGGGCCATGGCCCGCAGAGCGATGCGGTCCGTACCCTTGGTCGGCTGCTGTGGAAGAGCCAGAGTAGTTCCAGCGCGGCCACCTTCCAGGCGCATCTGGGTTGCTGTTGCGCAGCAAAGCATGAGTTACCTCGGACAATCGATCTCGGCCGGAAGCGCTTGGACTCCTGCCTGGAGTTCAGGGACATCGCGGTCGTGGCGATGACGACGTGACGCGGTGCTACGATGCGCACTCATGCTGGTCGACCTCTCGTTCGGCCGCCAGCCAGTCATCGAGTTCATGGCCGGCTTCGAAACCTCGTGCCTCGGATTTTCGATAAGCGAGAGCGGCGATCCGCAGTTCGCGGCACGCCTCTGCCGACTGGGCGCTTTCCTCCTGGGGAGGAGGTGACGTGAACTGGATAGGGTTTGCGATTGCTTTCTGCGCAGCCATAGGGTGTCTCCGAATTCCGCTGTGGGGTGTGGATCGTGGATCAGAGCCAAAGGTCTGCGGAGACCAGCGGGCTCGGTGGCGCTTTCCAAGAGCCTACCGGACGCTCAGTGTGGCTGAAATCCGTGTGCTTACCTAGATAAAGCAGCCTAGTTGTCAGATCGGCACCGCCGGTTGGCCGAGGACGTCCCTGTCCAGAGAAGCGGTGCCATCCGGCTTGGGAGGTAGATCCAGGGAGAGGGTGTTCGCGGCCAGGTATTGAACGCGGGGCCGGACCAGATCTACCCAGTGTCTTGTGAAACGAGCACCCGCAGGACTCGCCAAAGGAAGCAGGGAGAGGGGCGGAACCCGTTCACCATGCCATGCCGGCTGAGCGTCGATCGGGATTTCTCTAGGTGGGAGCGGAGCTCGGTGAGTGTTGGCTCAGCTAGCGCCCGGGCGTTTCGCATAATGCGTATCGAGAGCCGCCAGGTCGGCTGGGCTGATGGTCCTGGTTCGATCGTAGGGTGGCGCGGTTCGGATTGATTCCCGGCTCAGGTCGACCGTCACCTGGCGGAAGCCCCAGTCGACTCCGAGTATCCACATCGGTGCGATCAGCACGTGCTTGCCCGGGAGCCAGTTGCGGGTGGCGACTTCCAGGAACCGAATCTTCCAGTCGGGCTCTTCCAGAATGAAATCCTCGACATGACCGATGTCGCCGTCTTGGGCATGGATGTGATAGCCCTTGAGTTCTGCACTGTCGCGCAGGTGCGGATGGGCCGGCTTTACCGGCGCCTCGAGGTGTTCTGTTGCCGGTTCACGCGGTTGGAACAGACCCCAATCAGGCGTTGCCACCCGATAGGGCGGCGGACTGACGAAGCGTTCGTATTGCTGCTCGTAATGGGATGAGACGGGCGGGTGGGTGTCGGCCAAGGGAGCGCCTTCGATCTGGCGGCAACTCAGTGCCACATCCAGGCAGTGGGCGTCGGTAACCGTTTCTCTGACTGTTGCCGGTGCGAGGAGCACCTCCCGCCCGAACACCCAGCTCCCCGTGCGCACGACAAAATAGCGCACGACCCAGTCCTGATCATCGAAATAGACCTTGACCAGGGTACCGATTATGCCGTCCTCTGCCAGCAGACTGTAGCCGGTCAGTTCTCGCAACCTACGGAGTTGATTCATGGTTTTGGGGAAACGTGGTCAGGGTGGCAATCAGCGGTCGATGCGATGGGCGATGGCAGAGCCCAGCGGGGAAAGCGTGAGCTGCCACAATTGGGTGTGCCGGGCCCGGAAAGCGCCTGCAAAGCTGAGCAGGTCGTAGTGCCGCATTCGCAGGAGGTGCTCTCCATAGCGTCGCTTTCAACTCGCCCAGACGCTCGATCCAGGGCCGGCCCGATCCGGCTGCGCCGCTTTCCAAAAGGCGGAAAATCAATTGGTCAGGGGATGTGCATTCCCACCACCCGTCCACGTAGCTCTCGCCCAGGCCCAGGGGTCTCTGGGCATGGACGCGGTTGTAGAAGCGTTCATCATTCACCTGGATGTCCCAAGGACGGTTGCCTTGGGGTCTCACGTCGGCACGTGCGAGCAATTCCTCAACGAGCTTTCGGGCGTGGTCTCGTTTCGTGCGCTGTCGCTCCAGCGGGCGAAGGCTATGCGCGGCCATGGAAAGCCCTCCTGATTACGCCAATGAGCAGGCGGCCGGTTCGGCTGATCGTGGCGTGACGGTCCAACACGTCATCGTCAACGACTGGTGCGCGAACGGTACGTCCCTGTTTCGCAGAATCCACCGGACCGAGCCCGTCTGCATTGACAAATGTCATTGATCGCTGGCAATCGGTTCTTGCGGCGGAGGCGACCAGGTTCTGCCTGCTTACCGACGATCCAGCCGCAAGGGCCCGAGTCCGTTGACCCACCGTCGCGAACACTCCGGGCCACTGCCGGGAGGTGTGTCGCTTGTCGGCGCGGAGACGACCCGAGGGAACGATCGTCGATCCGGGGGCATCTAGCGGAGAACTTCCCATCGTTCCCGCTATCGCCGCCCACCGCACGGAATGATTCATTACACGCTTTCCGGGACGCCGCCAATGCGTACGATTGCCGTCGGTAGTTGCACGTATGTCGTCAGGACTTGACGCCTGATATGGTGACTTTCTGATGCCGTGCCGCTGTCCCGGACGGGCGGTGCCCTTGAGGCGTGGCGGCGGGTCGGTTCTGCCGGTGACTATCGGGTATTGATGAGGTTCGGCATGACGTCCGCGCGAGACGATCAAGGTAAGGCGAAAAAGATCGCGGCGAGACTGGGCAAGAAGGGAAAGCTGGCCCTGGCGCGCCCCCAGCGCACACGGTGCGCCTGGCGTATCGTCTATCGCCACATGGCATGGGCTGGCGGCGTTGGCCTGATGCCTTTCCCCTTCTTCGACCAAGTGGTCATCGGTGGTCTGGTCGGAAAAATGCTGGCCGAGTTGTTCGAGCTGTACGGTGTCGAAGTGACGGAGCACAAGATGAAGACGATCATGGCCGCCGTGCTCGGCGGTGCCCATACCGAGTGGCTGTCGGTGTATGTGCTGGATTATGTGAGGCGATATCTGCCCGCCGTGTCGCCCACGACGATGCGGGTCACGCGACCCGTCATGGCCATGGCCGTTACCTACGCGTTAGGCTGGCTGTTCCTGGAACACCTCGATGCGGGTGCCTGGCGTTCGGAGGGCTCGACAGTCGGTCCACTACCGCCATCACTGTCACTACAGCCGCCTGTCGCAAGCCGGGATACAGGATGAGACCACAGCCCGCCCAGGCTTGGATCCTGTTCCATGAATAGCAGGCGGGGCCCCTGCGGCCGGTTGTTGTTTCTGACCTGAAGCGGGCTTAATCCAGAGATAGCGGGAGGTCCAGATGGCGGGGAATCGAATCGAGCGCAGCGAAGTCATTGCGACGCTGAACCAAATCCTCGAGTCCGAACTCGCCGGCGTAGTGCGCTACATGCACTACTCCTTCATGGTTTTCGGCTACAGTCGGATCCCCGTGGTGGGCTGGTTACGCGGACAGGCCAATGAATCGCTGGTGCATGCTCAGGAGATCGGAGAGTTGATCACCGCACTTGGCGGACACCCATCGCTGGGCATCGGGGAATTGCTGGAGACACATCACCATGATCTCGGCGATATCCTCCGCGAATCGCTGGAACACGAACGGGCCGCGATAGGCCTGTATGAGCAATTGCTGGAGCTCGTTCAGGGTCGGAACGTGATGCTGGAGGAGTTCGCTCGCCAGAAGATCGCCGCCGAATGCCAACATCTGAGCGAGGTGGATAAGATGCTGCGGCAGCCCAACGGGGTTCCGGTCGGCGCTTGATGGACGTCGCAGCAGCCGGTCATGAGCGACCCCGATCAGGTGGCCCGTTCTCAGAACTCAGACAGAGTGCTTCGCGCTCCTCCGGTAACGGGTCTAAGCGCACCAGCGATGCGCCGCGCCGACGCGGGAATGAGGGCTGTCGGCCGGGTTTTGGGTTTCGGGTTCACGCTGGTCAACCGGCGATAAGTCGCGGTCCGCGGGCGGTGTATACCGCAGCCGTCGTCGTGCTGGCGGCCTTTACGGGCGGCGCGGTCAGCGCGACCAACCTTCAAACCGTGAATGCCAGTCCGAGTGCGGGCGATCCCGTTCAGGGTCGCGCGCTGGTGCGGTCTTTCGGTTGCGGCGCCTGCCACGTGATCCCGGGAATTTCCGAAGCGGACGGTATCGTCGGGCCGCCGCTCGACCGCATCGCCGAGCGCGCCTATCTGGCCGGGGTTCTCGCCAACACACACGAGAACATGGTGCGCTGGCTGCGCGATCCCCCTGCCGTCGATCCAGCAACCGCGATGCCCAAAGTCGAAATGAGCGAAGACCAGGCGCTCCATATCGCGGCCTTTCTGTATACGCTCCGATGATGCGGGCGATCCGCGCGCCGAGCCACGCTGCATCGGCGCTGCATCAATAATAGCTGTGCGAGGCTTGGCCACCGCGTGTCATGCGGCGCAATTCGTCAGCAGCAACAACGGGAGCGTCTCCCAGGCGATGGCGACCAGCGCCAGCGCGCATAGGGCGGCGGTGATCCAGTCCACGAAGTGCGCGCTGCCGTCCGACACGCGCTGATGCCGCGCGGACCGAACGGCCCGGGCAATCATCCAGCCCGCGATCACGCCGGCTGCAACCGTTGCCGCGCCGATGACTCCGGTCAGCAGGCTGACGCCGAGCCAGCGTTCAGCGTCCCATCCTCGGGCGCAGACGACCGCCGTGGTCGCATAAATGAACAGGAAATGACCGCCCCAAATCAGTACCCCCGACAGGATCCGGACTGCTGTCCGAATGAAGGCGGCTGCCTGCGAAACATGGCTCATAGGAATCGCGGGGCACCGTGGAGGATGGCCAGGGTCAGCAGTCCCTGAAGCATCGTGTACAGCCAGAACAGCCGGGTGTTGTCGAAAGTCGCCCGCCGCTCTTGTGTCAGGAGCCCGGCGACGGAGCGCGCAATCGTGTAGCACGCCATGACCAGGGCCACCGCGACAAAAAACCCCTGATTGGCCAGCAAGACGTAGACGATGGCTGCGTAGGCGCTGTCGGTAGGCCTTAATCCGGATTCCCAGTGACTGGAGAGGTCGCTCAAAAAAGCCCCTACCAGCAACGTCACCGCAAGCGACAGGGCCCAGCAAAGGCGACGTGGAGGCTGTCGCCGCGAGGCTAGGGCGTGCTGGGCGTACTGGAGCAGTGCGGCACTGCCCAGCAAACACAGCAGGGAACGAAGGACCTTGGTGTCACTGGCAAGAGTGGACGCCTCAGCGGGCCACATCCCCGGTGAAACTGTCCAGAGGTAGAAGTAGGAGAACACATAGCAGGCAAACATCGTCGCAGACACCAGACTCAACACGATCATCGCCCACCAGGAATGAGACATGGGACCGGTCATGTAGACCGGTAGCATGATGCCGCAACCGATTGGCACCGGTGGCTGCGAAGGCCCGGGGTCGGTAGTCCACAGCCAGCGAATCACCATGATCAGTGCCACGCCGCCGGCGAACACTGCAGGAATCAGCCATTTGATCGTCAATAGCAGGAAGAAGGCCGCTGTGGCTATCGCTGCGATCAGAGTGGTCCAACTTGGCCCCGGCATCTGCAGCACATAGAGTGGCCGGGCGTGAATCGGGCTGGTGATGAGGGTTTCGCGGTAGCCAGTGGGAGCGCCGGGGAGGAAGTAGGCGCCTGCGGCGACGTCCTCGGCCATATTCGGCTGATCCCACAAGGGTTCGAGACTGGTCACGAAGGGAATGCTGCGGGACGCATAGTTTCCGTTCGGCAGCCATTCCAGCGTACCGGCGTCCCAAATATTGCCGATGCTGCGCGTGGTTGCCGGCCGGAGGTTCCGGATTAGGTCGACTAGAAACAGCCCCACGCCGGCGGCGATCAGGAAGGCTCCGACCGTCGACAGCAGGTTGGGAAGGTCCCAGCCCATGCCGGCGGGATAGGTATAGGTGCGTCGTGGCATGCCCAGCAAGCCGGTGAAATGCATCGGGAAGAAGGTCACGTTGAAGCCGACGAAAATCAGGCCGAAGACCCATCGCCCCAGACGCTCGGACAAGGCCCTGCGGCTGAGACTGGGGATCCAGTAGTAAAAGGCGGCGAACAGCGGGAAAACCATTCCACCGAACACGACATAGTGCAGGTGGGCGACCACGAAGTAGGTGTCGTGGGCCTGCCAGTCGAACGGTACGGCGGCCAGCATGACGCCGGTGAGCCCGCCCAGCACGAAGACGAACAGGAACCCCAGGATGAACAGGGCGGGCACCTTGAACTGCAGGCGTCCCGCGGCGATGGTCGCGAGCCAGGCAAAGATCTGAATCCCGGTTGGGACGGATACCGCCATGCTGGCAGCGTTGAAGTAACTGAGCGACAACTGGGGCATGCCGGTGGCATACATGTGATGCACCCAGAGGCCAAAACTCAGGAAACCGGTCCCGATCAACGCGGCCACCACCAGCCGATATCCGACCAAAGGGGTCCGCGCCATGGCCGGCAGGATCATGGAAACCATGCCTGCCGCCGGCAGGAAAATGATATAGACGTCAGGATGTCCGAAGAACCAGAACAGGTGCTGCCACAGCACCGGGTCACCGCCCTTGTCGGCGACGAAGAATGGCCAGTGAAAGCTCCGTTCCAACTCCAGCAGCGCAGTCCCGGCAATCATCGCCGGAAAAGCGAAGATGACCATCAGCGCGAACACCAGCATCGCCCAGCAGTACACCGGCATCTTGTCCAGGGACATGCCGGGTGCGCGGGTCAGCAGCACGCCCACGACGATTTCGACCGCGCCCGCGATGGCGGAGATTTCGATGAAGCCGATGCCGAGCAGCCAGAAATCGGCGTTGTCGCCTGGATCGTATTCGAAACTCGTCAATGGCGGGTACATAAACCACCCGCCACGCGGCGCGAGTTCGAAAAACAGGCTGCAGAAGAACACCAGGCCGCCGACCAGATAGGCCCAGAAGGCGAATGCCGACAGTCGCGGGAACGGCAGGTCGCGTGCTGCCTGAATATTCGGCAGCAGCAGCACGCTGATGCCTTCGACCGCGGGGATTGCGAACAGGAACATCATGACGGTGCCATGCATGGTGAAGACCTGGTTGTAGGTCTCGGGTCCGAGCAGGGTATTTTCCGGAACGGCCAGTTGGGTTCGCATCAGCAGCGCCAGAACGCCGGCGAGCAGAAAGAACAGGAACGCGGCACCGACGTAAACCAGGCCGACGAAGATGTTGTTGACCTCGGTCAGGAAACGGATCCCAGACGGGAATTGCCAGGCCCGCTCGAGGGTAACGAGTTCGTCGTCGGGCCGCGGCAGCGTGTTGGGCAATTCCATCAGCACACCCTGGCAGAGACGGCTCGCGGCCGACGAGGCACGTTGCACCGGCATCCGTGGGCTCGCGCGACGCGACGCCCTGTCTCACTGTGCCCGAGGAGGGCCTGGTCGTGGCTGCCGCTCATTTCAGGCTCGCGAGATAGCCTGCCAACGCACGCAGATCCTCACCGGAGTAGCGGTCAAACGAGGGCATGTGACTCCCCATTTTGAGATGTTGACTCGAGGCGATCCATCCGGCGAGTGTGCCGGCATTGTTGGGTAGTGTCCCTGCAGCGATCCAGTGCCGGCTGCCGACATGCGTCAGGTCGGGGCCGTGCTCGCCCCGGGCCGAGGTGCCGCGAATCGTATGGCAGTCAGAGCAACATTCTTTTTGCCCGCAGTCAGCGGACAGGAACAGGTACTCGCCGCGTCGCAGGAAGGGCTCCTTCGGTAACGCGGCAAGCCGCCGCTGCGCGGCTAGCCAGTTGGCGAAGTCCGCGGGCGGTTGAGCCGTTAAGTGAAACGCCATCCTGGCGTGCTGCGCGCCGCAGTATTCGGCGCACTGCCCGCGCCACGTGCCGGGCCGATCGACGCGGAGCCGGATGCTGTTGGTGCGTCCGGGGATCATGTCCAGTTTGCCCGCGAGGTTCGGGATCCAGAAACTGTGGATAACATCCTGGGCCGTCAGCTGGAGGTGCACCGCTTGACCGGTAGGAACGTGCACCTCGTTGGCGGTGGTGGCCTCGATCGTGCCATCAGGCGTGAGGTAATGCACTTCCCACCAGAACTGATGCCCGATGACGTGCACCTGTACGGCCCCCGTGTCGTCGATCTCGACGATCCGGCTCGCCGTGACGAGCGAATAGGTCAGGAGGCCCGATAGCACCAAGAGCGGGAGTGCGATGCCGCCACCGACGATGAATCGCAAGCGTGCCACCCGCTCCCGGTACCGGCCCGCTACGGCATAGGCCGCCAGCACCATGACGCCAACGAAGATCACGACGGCGCCGACACTCATGACCCAGCCGAGGTCGGCGATCAACTGGGCGACCGGCGTCTGCGGGTGCAGTACCGACTGAATCTGATCGGTCGGCGCGTCGAGCCAGGACTGGGTTGAGTGCCGGGTCATGGGCCAGTGGATACCTTTCCGGGCTGGGGGCACCCCACCTTAATGGGCGGCCGCGCCGCACCGCAATCCGTAATCGCACGCATTGACGGGGGCCATGCGTGCGGAGTGCAATCCCTTCATCTGCGGTTAGCGTGCGCAATGGTGCAACGCTGCGCGTCCGAGAGAGTGAATAGACGTTCGTCCGGCGATTTCCCCGATGCAGCCATTCAAGCCGTTTTTCGTTCACGGACTCATCGCGCTGGCGTTCCTGGGTGGCGTAGGGGCGATCGGAGCGGGGCTTGTCGTTTACTTCGGTCTATACAACGTCGCCGCGGTCGATCAGCACACCTCGCCGGTTTACGCCGTTCTGGACTACGCATTGGCGCAGGCGATTCGCCAGCGGGCCAAGGGAATCGAGCCTCCCGCGGACCTGTCCGACCCGTCGCGGACCGACAGTGGCTTCATGCTGTTTCGTAAGCACTGTGTCGGGTGCCACGGTGCGCCAGGCATACCGCCGGGTGATGCCGGCAAGGGCATGTTGCCGCATCCAACCAACCTTGTTGAAAGCGCCCGGGGACTGCGACCGGAGGAGATCTTTTGGGTGGTCAAGAACGGCATCAAGATGACCGGCATGCCGGCCTGGCAATTCCGTTTTTCGGACCCGGAGATCTGGGCGATCGTCGCCTTCCTGCGCGAACTGCCCTCGCTGTCAGCGGATGAATACCGAGCGCTAGAGTGGGAGGCGAGCAGCGTGGTGCCGCTCACGGCACCTAGCGGAAGCTTACGGTGAGCCTTTGGCGTCCGCTGCCGATCCGGTTTCTGGCGAGCCGGTGGGGAATGGCCCAAGCGCCCCGGTTGCCCAAGCGGCACGTCGGCACTTCCGCGCCTCGAGGGGAGCGCGTACCGGGTTTCCAGGGACATAGCGAAAACCTGAGAGACAGGGGTTTCCGTCTGGGACGGCTCGCCGTGGCGATAGCCGGGCTGGTAAGTTGCGGCCGCGGCGGCGAGTCGACCGCGTTGCGCGAACTCGGCGGGGATGCGGTCCGCGGTGTCGTTGCGCTGCAGCAGTATAGCTGTGCCAGCTGTCACCATATCCCCGGTATCGTCGGCGCGACGACCCGGGTCGGGCCCCCTCTCGGCGGAATCTCGAGGCGGAAATACATTGCCGGTGTGCTGCCCAACACGCCCGACAACATGTTGAGATGGCTGCAAGACCCGGTGGCAATCGCGCCGCGATCCGCGATGCCGAATCTCGGGGTCAGCGAGCGGGATGCGCGCGACATAGCCGCCTATCTGTATCGCCTGGATTGAGCTGCCAGGGTGGTCGATACCTGCACCCTGGCGGCACAAACCTGATTCCCGAAGCTATAGCCTGCCTTTGAGGTCTGCCGCGCTGAAGGGGCCGGGTTCCGCGATCAGTGACCGTGCTGCCGGCACGCGTTCCCAGACGTTCCACAGCAGCACGCCACGTACCCGGCCATCGCGGAGGTAATAGACGACGCCCTTTCGGTACGGCTGAATCCAGTCCTCAACCGTTTCGGCCGTGGCGTCGAGGCGACCGACGGCCTCGTAACCCAGATCGAACAGATCCGAGTAGAAGAAGGGCAGATGGTCGTAGCGTTCTGCTGCACCGGCCATGTTGGCGCCGGCCATCCGGCCCATGGTCAGCGCATTGTCCTCATGCTCGACCCGAAGTCGTTCGCCGAGGAGCGGATTGTAGAAGTTCGCGACGTCGCCGGCCGCGTAAATGTCGGAAGCGCTGGTCCGGAGGCACTCGTCGACCACGATCCCGTTGTCGGTTCGCAAACCGGCCTTCTCGGCCAGCACGACGCCCGGCAAGATACCGAGTCCTGCTATGACCGCATCCGCCTCGATGAGCGACTCCGGCGTGGTCCCACTTTGCTGGAATCGCAACGAGGCCCGTTCACCCACGCGGGAATAATGGCTCAGAGTGCAGCCCGAGAGAATGGATACACCCCGCTGCGCAAAGTAATCCGTGACGAAGCGACTGAGGCCCGCCGGGAACAGGCGACTGCAGATACCGTCTTCCGGAAAGGCCATCACGACGTGCTTGCCGATCTGGTTCAGGGCTGCGGCGATCTCGGACCCGATGAAGCCGCCCCCGATGACGGCGAAGCGGTCGTGTCTCTCGGCCAGCTGCGACAGCTGCAGATAATCCGCATAGGTGCGAAAGTAAATGATCCCTTCGTCGGTGTCCGAGAGGCGCCGCGGTTCACCCCCCGTGGCCAGCAAGAGTTTGTCGAAGCCATAGACCTCCTCTCTGTGGTCGGTCACCTTATGCGCCGTGGGGTCGAGCAGGGTGGCGGCCCGCCCCAGGTGCAAGGTAATGCCCAGGTTCTCGGTGCGGAGCCAGATGGACTCGGGGGATTTGCCCAGCCAGAGCCCTTTCGAGAGCGGGGGGCGTCGGTAGGGCGCGTGGGCTTCGTGGCTGATGATACCGACGGTCCCGTCAGGGTCGTGTTGTCGAATGCCGCGCACGGCGGCGTCCGCGGTCATGCCTCCGCCGATGATCAGATATCGGTAGTGATACATGGCAATGCTCCCCGGCCGCTCAGGCCATGGGTTGTGATGGAGTTTGCGCTTTGGCGCGACCGCCGGGCACCTCAATGGGGTCCGTGGCGCCCACGGTTAGCATGATCGCGCTATCGTCCGGCCGATCGATCCAAAGTCCGGTCTCAGCACCGTCGTCGCCTTCCAGCATGAAAAGGGATGCGACTTCGTGCACGCATTCGGTGAGGTGCAGCTTTCCCTCGCCCAGGCACAGCGTGATGTCGCGTTGATTCGGGTCGAGGGTCACTCCGGCGAAGGGCAGTTCGCGCGCAGTGCAACGGGTCGCTGCACTGTCACCGGTTCCTTTGACGAAGGTTGTCGCGAGTTGGCCGCGGTGGTGCCGGCTGAAGCGCTCGCAAAAGTCTGGCCATTCGGCTGGAGGGATGTCGACACGTCTCATCGATCGGCTCCGCGAAAGGGATCGGTCAGAACGGATCCGGCGCGCCACGTAACTGGCTCCCGGCCCTCGGGGTGTATCCCGTTAGGCAACACGCTAACACGCTGTCTGAGCATGCAGAATCCGTACGTTTACCGAGTTCCGTCTCCGCGCGATGGCCGGATCAGGCGGCGTCCGGCTGCTACCAGCGGTCGAGGTCGGAGTGAGGCCTGGCAGGACGATTCCGCGCGATCAAGGGGGCGGGTACGCTTTGGGGATCAGGGACGGGGCGCAGCAGGAAGGGTTTGCGGCACGGAGTCGGGTGCATTCTGGTGCAGGGTGATGGACTGGATGCGCACGACAGCCCGTGTGCCGTCGGACATCTGGTTGCGTATTGCCAGCAACGAGACCTTCCCGGCATCCGGGGCACGGACCGCCATCGATATGGGTGTTTCGGTCTGTGCGATGATGTTCTCGCTGACAACGCGATCCGGTGAGCCGCGCTCGATCAGCGCCACGCTGGCCCGACCGCGGGTCAGCTTCAGCGTCAAGCCGACCGTGGCGGCGGTGCCGGCCGAAAAGGCCTTCGCCAGGTCCAGCGTCGCATCCCAGCCGAAGAATTTCTCGCCTGTAGTCAAGGTCGCACCGTCGGCGTCGTAACGCAGTGTGGCCCCAGGTCCGGCCCGAAGCCTGGTAGCCGGAAGCTTCGCTACGGTTGGGGCGGGCGGATGATCGAGCACGACCTGCGCGAGCACGACGCCGAAGTCCCCGGACTGCAACTGCCGTCGTTGCGCCAGACGGTACGCGATTCCGGCCGAGCCGAGTTCGGCCAAGGCCGCGTCGACGCGTGCCGGAGAATAGTCGAGGATGACCAGATGCGCGAGTTGGGGATTGCGAAGCAGCTCGAGGGCCTCAGGTGACAGTGGCCCGAGTGCGACCGGTTGCGCGTCCTTCAGTCGCAGCTGGCTGAAGGGCAACTGGATCGATTGGATCATCTGTAGGCGCCGGTCCGTGGCATCGGGCGTATACCAGAAGGCGAGTTCTTTGCCATCGTCGGAGAAACGCGGCAGCAGATCAGCCACCTGCAGCGCAACCCGAACCAGATCGCGGTCGTTGCTTTCCGGTTTCCCCAGCAACACGTTGTAAACGCCGCTACCCGCCTGCAGCAAGGTGGTGGTGGCGAGTAGGCCCGCGAGGGCAAAGGGCCGCAAACGAGGCCTTGTTCTGGTCAATACCATTAGCCCTAGCGCAGCAGCGACCACCGCGACCAGCCAGCCCAGGCGCGGGGGGTGGGCGCCGGTCAGGCTGAACGCCAACGGGGCGGCGACGAGGCCAAGGGCAACGGCGACGGTCACCGAAACTCGGTCCCGGGTCTCGGCAAGGTTTACCGCCACTCCCGCCACTGTGCCCAGAGCGAGCATCAAGGCCGCTTGCCAGTAGGCGGCATAGGGATAAAACGACAGCGAGTACCCGTCGAGTGCGAGGTCCGTGATCCAATAGAACGCGACCAACAGCGTGAGGTAAGCCGTGGACGCCAGAGCGAGCCGATCGCGTGTCCAGCGCCAGACGCTGAAAGTGCCGATCATGACGACGAAGGGCGCGTAGATATGTGGCGAGTCGAACAGCCATTCGCCCGGAGGACGCGTCCATTGCTTGGCATCACCGCCGGCGAGGCGCAGGCTGATGTCGATGACCGGCTGCAGGAGCGAGCGAACGCCGAACAAGCCATGGTAGATGAATGTGAAAAAGGCCAGCAGGATGACCGCGCCCGAGAGGACGGTCGCGAGTTCCCTGGCAATGCGCGCCGGCGACTGGCCCCAGTTCAGAATGGCGTAGGCCGGCAGCCCGAATGCGATCATCACGCCGGCGTAGACGTTGCCGCTGACGCCGGCGCAAAGCAGGATGCCGGCGATAAGCGCGGAGACGCCGGATCGGCCGTGTTCACGAATCAACAGCAGCATGCCGAGTATCGTAAAGGGTACGGCAGTCGAGTCGACGTAGGTCGACAGCAGGATGCGCGCCGTGACCGGACTGAATGTCCAGGCGATTACCCCGAGCAAGGCAGCCCGACGTCCGTAACGCTCCCCAAGTACCGCATACAGGGCGAAGCCGACCGCAACCGCCAGCAGATAGCGCAGCACATGAAAACCGGTCAACAAACCGGGGAGCGCATTGAAACCGAGTTCAGAGAAAATCGGTCCGAAACGGACCGCGTAGTAGATGAAGCCGTAGCGATTGACCAGATCGACGAAATTATGGGCATAGCCCAGGTAGTACATCGCATCCGTGAAATTGTTCTGCGAGATCGGCGGCAGGCGGAGCAGCACAAAGGCGGCCAGCGGCAGCAGCAGGATCGCGGCCGTGTCCCGGAGTGGTCGGCACGTTCGGTGGGGCGAGACGCGCGGCATGAGAGAGTTCATCGAATAACCGGTGGGTTGCCTTCGGGAAGCCGCTTTTCGAACCACTCCGCGCCGGACATCAAGGCCGCCCCTTGCTGTTAGTTGGACCGAGGAGCCCGCCGGCGATGGGGGTTCGAGCGCTGGCGTACTGGGTTCTATGTGCCGACAAATGGGCGGCGATGTTCTCCCTCGTGACGCGCATGCCGAAATGCTCGGCGACGTCCGAGCCAGATGCGCCGCAGGCCCGCCGCAGTATGCGATCGCCAATGACTTCGTTGAAGTGCAATGGGTCGTCGTAGTTGCCAGCGTCCTGCGTCACGGCGTTGTAACCGGAAAAGTCCCAGATCTCGCCCGCGTCGGCCACGATCTTACCCATCCATTCCGTGTATGCATCGATGCTGAAGCTGGCGTACTGGTCCAGCCGGTACGGCGGGACGATCAGGATGCGGTTGGTCCCCGCGCGTTCGAGAATGCCGATCGTGCGCCGGAACTCCTCGCGTCCATCTCCGGTTGCCGGCAAGCGGCTCTCTCGTCGTCCTTTCAGATCCACCGCGGCAGCCCCCAGGGTCGTGGCGAACAGGCGGCCGCCGTCGAGCAGCGGAGCGGTCGCGTACAGCGGTGGTTCCAGAGGCCGGTTCCCGCGCTCCCAAGGGGCGGACGACGTCGTACGCCAATGCCCCTGGAGGAAGATCCACAGGATCCTGGGCTGGAATAACAGGTACTTGGCATAAAAGCCCAGGTTGGATGCGCCGCTGATGAGCGGGTGATCCTGCCGGAGGAGATCGAGCGGGTCACCGAGCACGGACTGCAGATCGAAATCGATCGCAATGATGACTTGCGAAACGGTGCGGGTCCGGGTCAGCCACTCCAGCTTTTGGCGGATGCCAGCGCCATTCTCGAGGCTTGCGCTCAGGTTGAAATAACGGTGTTCGGACCCGCAAGCAGTGCTTGCGGATGTCGACTCGAGAAAGCCGGCGCGTGACGAGCCGAGGATGAAGGCGTTGTATTGGGGCTGTCGCCGCAGGTACTCGACCTTCAGAAAACGTGTATTGGGTTCGAAGTTGCGCTTCGGAAAGCGGACGATGCCGAACACGCAGTAGGTATCCGCGATGACGGCGATCAGGACCTGCAGCAGGCACAGGCCCAGAAAGACGCTCAGCCACCAGCGATTGAAAGCCTGTGGGCGCATCGCTCAGAACTGGTAGTAGAGGAACTCGGTCGGGCGAGCCAGAAACATTACCGCCAGCCAGGCGAGTATCGCGGTGCCGACGGCCCAGGATCGTCCAATTCGCAGTTTGCCGGAGGGCACAGCCAAGGCTTGCGCGAGCAGGGGATCGGTCTGCCGCCGAAGACTGGGGGCCCACCAGCATATCCCGCAGAGTATGGCGATCCAGACGAAGACGGTCGCGTCTTGCAAGCCCGTGGGCAGATGGGGGAAGAGCCGGCCAGCCTGCAGGGTCCAACCGCTGGGCGTGCCGAGTCCCAACATGGATTTGTACAGCGTGAGCGTGGCGAACAAGTCCCCGGCCCGGAACAGGACCCAGGCAGCCACCACGGCGATGAACGTGACGCTCCAGCCGAAGGCCCTTTCGCCCGCACCGGGCTGGGCGGGAAGCCAGTGCCGGCGGCTGCGCCAGTCGCGCCAGCGATGATTGATGATCACGTATATGCCGTGCAGCGCGCCCCATAGAACGAAGGTCCAGTTCGGGCCATGCCAGAGTCCTCCCAGCAGCATGGTCAGGAAAATGTTGAGCGACTGCCGCAGCGTGCCGGCCCGATTGCCACCCAGGGGTATGTAGAGATAATCGCGAAGGAACAGCGACAGGCTGATATGCCAGCGCCGCCAGAAATCGATAATGCTGGTGGCCTGATAAGGCGCATCGAAGTTCCAGGGAAATCGAATTCCGAAGAGCAGGGCCCCGCCTACGGCCATGTCCGAGTAACCGGAAAAGTCGAAATAGAGTTGCAGCGTGTAAGCCAGAGCGCCCAGCCACGCCTCGGCCAGGGTCAGGGCGTCGGCCCGCGCCGCGCTGTCGAAGACGGCGCTGGCATAGGGCGCCAGATGGTCGGCCAGGATGACCTTCTTGAACAGGCCGATGCTGAACACCATGAGGCCGAGGCTTAGCAGAGGACTGGCCAGCGAAAAGTTGAACCGCCGAAACTGCGGAATGATGTCACGGTGATGGACGATGGGGCCCGCGATCAGATGCGGAAAGAAGACGATGAACAGGGCGTAGTCCAGAAAGCCGTAGTCATGCACATAGCCTTTGTGGACATCGACGAGAAACGCGATCTGATTGAACGTGAAGAACGAGATGGCGAGCGGCAGCACGATCGATTGCACCGGGAAGCCCGTTCCCGTCAAGGCATTCACGGTGCCGATCAGGAAGTCGGTGTATTTGAAGTAGGCCAGCAGGCCCAGATTCGCCGCGATGGCGCCGGTCAGCAGCGCGCGGCTTCTCAGACGGTGACGACGAACGCGGTGGATGGCCAGACCCGCGAGGTAGTTGCCCGCAATGGAGCCGATGAGCAGGGCCAGATACGCACTGCGCCAGTACGCATAGAAGGCGAGGGAGGCCACGACCAGCCACAGCGTCGGCAACGCAGTCGAACGCCACCGCCCCAACAGCAGGAATACGCCGAGCACGAGGGGTAGGAACAGAAAGACGAACTCGTAGGAATTGAACAGCATCGGCAGGGGTAGGCTTGACGGGGCCAGCTATCGCGACTGTAGGGAGCGAGCCGGACCGAAAAGTGACGAAAGCGCTTGAATGCGGTGTCAGTGAACTCGGGTCAGTAGGTAACCTTGCATGCCGGGCAGGGTGTTTGGCGAGGTACTCGATGTAGGCGTCGCCGCCGCGCCCGGATGGGACTGTCAATCGTTCGTCAAGGCTCGGAACCGCGGAGTGGTCGGGATAGGTTCGCGGCCGGGCTCGGCACGTGCGGAGTAAACACGAACCATCGGCTCAGTGCAAAGAAAATCAGCGTATAGACGGGCATGCCGGCGGCGTGGGCAATGGTAGGTTCTACGCTGGAGCGGCGCAGCGCCAGAACCAGCCCCAGGTTGCAGGCATAGGCAATCCCGAACACGGCCAGGAAACGCAGCAGCCCGGGAAGCACTCGCACGCGGCTGCGGAAGGTCCAGTTGCGATTCAGCACATAGCTTTGCAAAAGGCCTAGTGTGTAGCCTGTTACGTTGGACGGGACGTCGGACCAGCCCAGCCAGAACAGGCAAACGTAGATCGTGCCGAGCCCGATGGCGGTATTGGCAACGCCGACGACCCCGAAACGCACGGCCTGTGTCAGCACCGGGGGTATGGCGGGGCGTTTCGGAATGGGTTCGAGGACATTTCTCCGCGCGCCACGTGGGAGGCCAGCGCGAGCTCTCGGGCGTGGTCGGCCATCCCCGACATGGATGGTCAGACGGAGTTGGCGCGGGCGACTCAACTGAGGCTGACCGAGGACGGCGGCGAGGGTGGGCACTCGCCCGACGACAAACCGGTCTGTGTGATGACTTCGCGGATGACGAACAAGGGCCGCCGTTTGGCTTCGAGGTAGGTTCGTCCGAGATACGCGCCCATGATGCCCAGGCAGAAGAGCTGGATGCTGCTGAACACCGAAACGACCAGAATCAGGCTGGTCCAGCCGGCGATCGTGTCGCCCTTGGACCACTGAACGAGCGCATAGAGCGCCAGTGCAGCGGCTCCAGCCATGGCGGTGAGCGCCAGATAAAAACTCAGATGCAACGGGCGCGTCGAGAACCCGGTGATCGCGTCGATGGCAAACGAGAACATCTTGCCCAGCGTGTACTTGGTCGACCCGGCATACCGGGGCTCCCGCACATAGGGCACGGCCTCCTGCCGGAATCCGACCCAGGCCACCATGCCGCGGATGAAACGGTGTTGCTCGGGCATGTCGTTCAGTACGCTCAGCACGCGCCGGGACATGAGGCGAAAATCGCCGGTATCGACGGGAATCCTGATCGACGAAAAGCTGTAGAGAATCCGGTAGAACAAGGCTGCCGTGATCTTCTTGAACCAAGTCTCCCCATGCCGTTCCTGACGCTGGCCGTACACGACGTCCGCGCCCTGGTCCATCCGGTTCATCATTTCCCCGAGCAGTTCCGGTGGATCCTGCAAGTCGGCGTCGATGATCAGGATGCGTTCCCCACGACATAGGTTGAGTCCGGCGGTAAGGGCCAGTTGGTGGCCGTGATTGCGCGCCAGATCGATGCAGACGAGATGGGAGTCCTCGGACGCCAGCACGCGCATCGCCGCGAGCGTCCGGTCGGTCGAGCCGTCATTGACCAACACGATCTCGTAGCTCTCGCCCACCGTTCGCTGCGCGACAGCGGTCAGCCGGCCATGCAATGCAGCGAGCGAATCCGCCTCATTGAAGCACGGTACGACGATAGAGAGCCGGCAGTTACCCGCCGGTGTCGGCCCAGATGATGGCATACGGGTTGGAGGGCGCTGTTCGGGGTTCACGGGATGGTCTCCCAGGCGCGATGCGCGTCATCGATCCAAACAGGGGGCATGCGGCAAATAGCGGGCGTTGAGGTAGTCGGGCTCGGACGGTATCGCGAGAGCGCTGCACGTGGCGCCATAGAGCGCTCGTTCGAGGGTGGCCTCATGGGGGCGATAGCTCCTGTCGTCCGGACTTGCCCGAAAGAGTCCGGGAGTTAACGACCCGAGATTATATCGCGAAAAACTCAGCCGTCTTGGGGGGGCTCGGTACCGGCTTTGCGATTCGTGCCGAATCCGTAGGGCTTGAAGGCATTTTCCTGCAGCGATTGCCACAATTTGAGGTTTTGCTCCGCGAGTTCGGTGAATGCGGAAACCGGTCCGTGCTTGAGCAGCCCGTCCATCTGTTCCTGCACGAGCCGCTGCTGCTGCAGAAAGATGTCGAGACTCTGTTTGAGATAGGTCGTCATGAAACCCTGCATCGCATCGCCGTAGGTGCGAATCAGTTGTTCCAGGATTTCAATCGTGAAAATGGGTTGGCCCTTGTCCTCCTGCTCCAGAATGACCTGGAGCAGGAGGCTGCGGGTGATGTCCTCGTCGGACTTGGCGTCGACGACCCGGAACTTCTCGCCGGACCTCACCAGTAGCCGGATATCCTCGATCGTGATGTAGCGGCTGATGCCGGTATCGTAAAGGCGCCGGTTCGGATATTTCTTGATGATGCGTTCGCTTGCCATACCGGGACCCGCGTGAAGCGGCTCAGCCCATGTGCTGGCCGCCATTGATGGAAATGTCCGCGCCGGTAATGAAACCCGACTCGTCGGCCGTCAAAAAGGCGACCAGTCGGGCGATTTCGGAAGGCTTGCCGAAACGGCCGACCGGGATTTCCGCAACGATCTTGGCCCGATGTTCCTCCGGCACGGCCATGATCATCGGCGATTCGATGTAGCCGGGAGATACCGTATTGACCGTGACGCCCTTGCGGGCCGCTTCGCGCGCGATGGACATCGTGAAGCCATGGATACCGGCCTTGCTGGCGGCGTAGTTGGCCTGTCCGAACTGCCCTTTCTGACCATTGACCGACGAGATGTTGACGATGCGGCCGAAATTCCGATCCGTCATGCCTTCGATGACACAGCGCGTCGTGTTGAACACGCTGTCGAGGTTGGCGTGAATGACGGCATGCCACATCTCGGGTGTCATCTTGCGCAGCGACGCGTCACGGGTAATGCCGGCCGCATTGACCAGGATGTCGATGGGGCCGATGCTGTCCTCGATCTTTTTGAACACACTCGCGGTGTCGTCGAACTCAGCGACGTTGCAGCCCAGGGCGTGCGTCGCGTAGCCCTCGTTGGCGCGCTCGGCCACCCATTCGTCGAGGCGGCAGTCGGGTGTTCCGGGAAGGCACAATGCGACGACCTTACGCCCGGCAGCGGCCAGATGTTTGCAAATTTCGGTACCGATGGTCCCGGTGCCGCCGGTCACGACTGCGACTCTGGTGCTCATGATGGGGTCCTTCGTCTAAGGGGTGGAGAAGTCTATGGTGCGGAGCCGCGGCCCGATCGGCAGTGTCGATCGCTTGGCTAGCGTTCCACAGCGATCGAAATGCCCTGTCCGCCGCCGATGCACAGTGTGGCCAGGCCCTTGCGCGCGTTGCGCCGGCGCATCTCGTATAACAGCGTCACTAGAATGCGGGCGCCGGAGGCGCCGATGGGATGCCCCAACGCGATGGCGCCCCCATTGACGTTGATCTTGGACGTGTCCCAACCCAGATCGCGGTTAACGGCGATGGCCTGCGCCGCGAAGGCCTCATTGGCCTCGATGAGGTCGAGTTCGTCAAGGCTCCAGCCGGCGCGGTGCAGGCAGCGTCGCGTCGCGCTGATGGGGCCCGTGCCCATGATGGCCGGCTCCACGCCCGCGGAGGCATAAGCGGCAACGCGGGCCAGCGGTTCGAGGTCCAGCCGGCGTGCCAATTGCTCGGTCATGACCATGACGGCCGCGGCGCCATCGTTGATCCCCGAGGAATTGCCCGCGGTCACGCTGCCCGGCGTCCTGAATGCGGGCTTCAGTTTCGCCAGTGACTCCACTGTCGTGCCGTGTCGCGGGAACTCGTCGGTGTCGAAGATCAGCGGCGGGCCTTTGCGCTGGGGGATTTCGATCGGCGCGATTTCGTCCTTGAACACGCCGGACAGCTGGGCGGCCTCCGCCTTTTGTTGGGAAGCGGCCGCGAACGCGTCCTGCTCCTCGCGACTGATGCCGTAGCGGTCCACGATGTTTTCTGCGGTGATACCCATGTGGCAGTCGTGGAAGGCGTCCCACAGGCCGTCGACGATCATGCTGTCGATCAAGGTCCAGTCGCCGAGACGGTTGCCGTTGCGCGAATTCGGCAGCAGGTGCGGCGCATTGCTCATGTTCTCCTGCCCGCCGGCAATGACGATCTCCGAATCGCCGCAGCGCACCGACTGAACGGCTAGCTGAACCGCCTTGAGTCCGCTGCCGCAGACCTTGTTGACGGTCGTCGCGGAAACTTCGACCGGCAGGGCCGCGTGTATTGCGGATTGCCGGGCTGAGTTCTGGCCGGTGCCGGCGGTCAGCACTTGGCCCATGATGACTTCATCGATTTGCCGGGCTTCGAGGCCCGTCTGTTCGAGGAGCGCGAGGATGACGCGCGCTCCGAGCTGGACGGCCGGGATCTCCGCGAGCGCACCGCCAAATTTGCCGATTGCGGTCCGCGCCGCCGCGACGATCACGACTTCGTCCATTTCGGGCTACTCCTGGATAAGGGTGGGCTGTGAGCCGGTGAGCTATGGTAGACCCGGCGCCCGCGGACGAGCAACCCGCGGGCGCCGGCCTAGATCACTATTTTGGTTCGGCGACCTCCGTGCCCCAGGCCGAGAAGGCATCGCGTGCTTCCTTGACGACCTCAAGCCCTTCTGTCGCGCGCCCCATCAGCTTGCGGCTGAATTCACCGGCGAGCTTGCTGCTTTCGGCCGCCCATTTCTGCGGGTCCTTCAGTTCCCCGAGCAATGCCATCTGGCGTGTGCTCACATCGAGACAATCCTGGGCTATGGACAAGCTGTAACGCGTGCACTTTTCAGCCGATTGTGCGGCGATTTCGCTCCAGCGCATCATCGGAGCCAGGGCAGCGCGGTTGATCTCCAGCCATTGGTCGTACATCTGCGTGTTCATGGTTGCTCTCCTCGTGCTTCGTCGATCGTGCCCAATGAGGGTGGTGCAGTGCAGCATAGAATCCTTGTTGGTTTGTGTCAACAGTCATGAGGAGTCGAGCCAGGAAGGCCTGCGAAGCCGCGGAATGAAGCCCTTTCGGAGCGGTCCATGAAGGATAGAATCCGTAGAAAAGTTATTAGAAACAATGGGGAAAGATTGGCGATGTGTGCTGTAGTTGGGAAATTGGCCGTCCTGGAGTCACCGCCATCGATGGTGAGAACTGATGCTATTGCATCGCACCACCGCCCTGCGTATAGTCGCCCCTCAGAAGGGTGTGGCACACACGATATCTAGAGGAGCGGCCATGAGCGATTCACCATCTTCCACGAGCGGTCCGTGGGCCGATGCGTGGATGCAAATGCAGCGGCACTACTGGGACGCCTGGAGCGATCTGACGAAGCGCGCGTCCGACAGTGCGGCACCGAAAAAGGCCGCTCCGGACGCAACACCCTGGACGCAGGGCCTGGACTACTGGTCGAAAATGATTGCCCCGGTCATTCCTTCCGAATCGCGCGCCTGGGTCGACAAGATTCTCGAGATGAACCAGAGCTACGCGCGGATGGGCGACTTGCTCTGGCAGGCGGTCTCGGCCGGCCCCGATACGGGGCAGAACCTGACTTCCTGGTGGGAGGGGGTCACCCGGGCTATGCAGGAGATGCAAAACAAGGCTTCGTCTGCGGCTCCGGCCGCGGGTAACGAGTCCTGGAACGGCTTCGCCACGCTGTGGGGTTTGCCACTCGACCACTGGAGCCGAGTCACGTCGGCCTGTTCGGTGTTTCCGGGAGACATGAGCAAAGCCCTGCATGATTTGAATGCGGCGCGCCGGAGCGATGCGCTGCCGGATTTCCTGTCGGGTTGGCTATCGACGCCGACCTTGGGTTACACACGCGAGTCGCAGGAAGAGATTCAGCGGCTCGGCCAATGCCTGCTCGACTACCAAAAGGCGATGCAGGACTATTCCGGCGTGCTGTCCGGAGTGGTGGCCCGGGCCGCCGAGCTGTTGCGGGAAAAGGCGACCGAACGCGTTGGCCAGGGGGATGCCTTCGAGAGTGTCCGGGAGTGTTACAACCTGTGGGTCGACTGCGGCGAAGAAGCCTACGCCGAGATCTGTGCATCCGACGCGTTCACCCGGTCTCAGGCCGCCATGACGAATGCGCTGATGGCGCTGAAACGCCAGGAGCAGTCGATGATCGACGAGGCGCTCAGTGCCCTGAACATGCCGACCCGTAGGGAATTGGACACGAGCCACCGCCGCGTTCACCAACTGCAGCGCCGCGTCTGGAAACTCGAGGAGGCGCTCAACGCATCCGGCATCGCTGAACTGCGGGCGGAAATGGACGCACTGCGGACCAAACTCGCGGCAGTGCGGTCCGCTGCGCCGGCACCAGCCAGCACGCGGCGGGCAGCGAAAGCCAAGGACGAGACCTAACCCCGGAGTCAGGAGAGCGACATGTTACGTCCCGACCAGATAGTTCAGGAACTCACGGAGTTCAACCGCAAAGTGGCGGCCGGCATCGGCGCGCTCGGACAGATCGGCGACATCGACGTCGGTGCCAGCGAGAAGGATCCCGTGTATCAGGAAGACAAGGTGATCCTGTACCGTTTCCGTTCGCGCACTCCGGATCCGGCCAAGGTGCCCTTGCTGATTGTCTATGCGCTGGTCAACCGGCCCTATATGGCGGATCTGCAGGAGGACCGGTCCATGATTCGCGGGTTGCTTGACCAGGGCCTCGATGTATACCTGATCGACTGGGGCTATCCCGACGGGGCCGACCGCTACCTCGATCTTGACGATTACCTTAACGGGTATCTGCGCCGTTGCGTCGATTTCATCTGCCGCGAACACAAGCTCCCGAGTCTCAATCTGCTGGGTATTTGCCAGGGAGGGACCTTCAGTCTGTGCTTTTCCGCCATGCACCCGAATAAGGTTCTGAACCTAGTCACGATGGTGACACCGGTCGATTTCCACACGCCAGACAACGTGTTGGGCAGGTGGGTGCGGGATCTGGATGTCGACCTGATGGTCGACACGCTCGGGAACGTGCCCGGCGAATTGCTGAACTGGAGTTTCCTTTCTCTGAAGCCGTTTCGCCTTACCGGCCAGAAATACATCGACATGGCGGACATCTTCGAGGACCCGGTAAAGCTGAAGAACTTTCTGCGGATGGAAAAGTGGATCTTCGACAGTCCCGATCAGGCCGGCGAAGCCTATCGCCAGTTCATCACCTGGTTCTACCAGGAAAACCGGCTAGTCGCAGGCGGGCTGCGAATCGGCGACCATGCCGTCGACCTGCGCCGGATCACGATGCCCCTGTTCAATGTCTACGCGACGGAGGACCACCTCGTGCCACCGGCAGCGTCGATCGCGCTCGAGCAGCATGTTGGCACCAAGGACTACACCACGATGGCGTTCAAGGGCGGTCACATCGGTATCTACGTCAGCGGTCGCGCCCAGAAGGACATTCCGCGCGGAGTGGCCGAGTGGCTAAAGGCGCGGATGCCTTGAGCCGCCCCGGTTCCGGCGTAAGGATGTCAGGGCGGGGTTCAACGCCGCATCATGCGGCGCGGATGCGAGATCGTCGAGTCTGAAGCTTGTTCCTTTGCTCGGTTGGCATTAGGATAATCATTATCATTTGGTGCTGAACGAGAAGGGTGGTCGCGACCTGTCGCGCGCCCGTGGAGACATATTGATGACCCTGCGCGATCTCGCCGCTGGTGAACTGGGCCGGGTTCTGGGTTTTGCCCCCGGCAGTCGGGCGTATCGGGCGCGGCTGCTGGCCATGGGGCTCACGCCCGGAACGGATTTCGCGGTCGTGCGCTTCGCGCCATTGGGCGATCCGGTCGAGATCCGCGTTCGCGGCTTCGCCCTCAGTCTGCGCCGAAACGAAGCCAGTGTGGTGCTGGTCGAGAGGCGCGCCGCATGAGCAAGCGGGTCATCGGCCTGGTCGGCAATCCGAATTGCGGCAAGACCACCCTGTTCAACCTGCTGACCGGCTCGCGCCAGCGCGTCGGCAATTGGCCGGGCGTCACCGTTGACCGTAAGGAGGGCCAGTATCGCGACGGCGACCTCGAGGTCTCTGTGGTCGATTTGCCGGGGATCTACTCGCTGGACGTTCTGCAGGAGGATAGCGCCCTGGATGAAAAGGTCGCTCGGGACTACATTCTGTCCGGCCAGGCGCAACTCTTTATCAACATCATCGATGCGTCCAATCTGGAGCGCAATCTTTACCTGACGACCCAATTGCTCGAGATGCAGGTCCCGCTGCTGATCGTGCTGAACATGATGGACGTCGCCACCGACCTCGGCATCGAGATCGATGCCAATGCACTGTCGCGGCGCCTCGGTTGTCCAGTCGTGCCCGTCGTCGCCGTACGCGGCAAGGCCTTGGAAACTCTCCGGGAACGCATCCGCAGACTACTCGAACAAACTCGGATTGCCACCACTCGCGTCGCCTATGCACCCGCGATCGAGGCCGCAGTCGACGAACTGGTATCGATACAGGGCTCGGTGGTGCACGAGGGGCGCCAGCTCGACACGCGCTGGCTGTCGCTCAAACTGCTTGAAGGGGATGTGCCGAGCGTGCGGCTGGCGAGCCCCGCCGCCGTGCAACGGTTGCCCGAACTGCTGGCGCGTATCGAACATGAGACCGGCGAGGAGGCCGACATTCTGATCGCCGACAGCCGCTATGGCTTCATCAATGCGATCAGCCAGGACATCGTGCGCCGCACGACGCGTCTGCGGCGCAGCATTTCGGACCGTATCGATCAATTGGTTCTGAACCGCCTGCTCGGCATACCCATCTTCCTGGGCATGATGTACCTGATGTTCATGTTCACGATCAACGTCGGGGGTATTTTCGTCGATTTTTTCGATCAGATCGGGGCCTTGCTATTCGTCGATGGGCTGGCGGTAGTGCTGGAGCGCCTGCACAGCCCGGATTGGCTGTCGACGCTGCTGGCGAACGGTGTCGGCGGTGGTTTGCAAATCATCGCGACATTCATCCCGATCATTGGCTGCCTGTATCTCTTCCTGTCCTTCCTGGAAGATTCCGGCTACATGGCGCGGGCGGCCTTTGTGATGGACCGCCTGATGCATTTCATCGGGCTTCCCGGCAAGTCGTTCGTACCGCTGCTGGTCGGTTTTGGCTGCAACGTTCCGGCCATCATGGCGACCCGGACCCTGGACAGCGAGCGCGACCGGTTCCTGACGGTGGCGATGAACCCCTTCATGTCCTGTGGTGCGCGGTTGTCGGTGTATGCCCTGTTCGTCGCAGCGTTTTACCCGAGTGGCGGGCACGATGTCGTTTTCGCCCTGTACCTGGTGGGCATCGCCGTCGCGATTCTGACGGGCTATGTCCTGAAGAAGACGCTGTTGGGTGGCGAAGCGACACCCTTCATCATGGAATTGCCGCCCTACCATCTGCCGACCGCGAAAAGCGTACTGCTGCGGACCTGGGATCGCCTCAAGAGCTTCATGTTCGGAGCGGGGAAAGCGATCATCGGGGTAGTGGTCATATTGAGTTTCCTGAATAACCTGGGTCGGGATGGATCCTTCGGACACGAAAATTCCCAGGATTCGATCCTCAGCGACATCGGACGCGCCATCACTCCGGTGTTCTCGCCCCTGGGCATCACACCGGACAACTGGCCCGCCACGGTCGGCATCTTCACCGGAATTTTCGCCAAGGAGGCCGTCGTCGGCACGCTGAACGCGCTGTACACGCAGGTGGCGGCCAGCGATGCGGGTGCAGCGTCGGCCGTCGGGTCGAAACCCTTCGACTTTCTGGAGGGTCTGAAGGCGGCCACGGCGACCATCCCCGAGAATACCTGGGAGGCGTTGGGGACCTACGCCGACCCTTTCAAGCTACGCACGGTCGGCGATACCGATGCATTGGCGGAGGAGGGCACCAGCGACGTCAGTCTCGGAGCCATGGTCTCGCGTTTCGACGGG
Organism: Methylolobus aquaticus; assembly: GCF_054172105.1. Lineage (NCBI taxonomy): Bacteria > Pseudomonadati > Pseudomonadota > Gammaproteobacteria > Methylococcales > Methylococcaceae > Methylolobus > Methylolobus aquaticus. The sequence goes on along the minus strand of NZ_JBSYXP010000006.1, from coordinate 240,920 downwards.
GGTATCGGGGCTTTCGCCTATCTCCTATTCGTCCTGCTTTACATACCCTGCGTCGCGGCGACCGCCGCGATCTATCGCGAAACGCACTGGCGCTGGGCCGCCTTCGTCGTCGCCTGGACCACGGGCATCGCGTATGCGGTGGCCACGGTGTATTACCAGGCGGCCACTTTCGCCCGCCACCCCGAGTCCTCCCTGATGTGGATTGGCGGGCTGACCGCGCTATTCGTCGTGGTGGTCGTGTTGCTGTGGACCGTGGGGCGGCGGGGGGAGGCTCTTGGCCCTCCGGTGCCGATGAAATCCTGATCGGGAGAGACGCGCCATGTTGCTGGTTGATCTTCGCGACTATATCGCTGCGCGCGGTCGTGTTTCGATGCGCGACCTCGCACTGCATTTCCAGGTGGAGCCCGAAGCGGTTCGGGGCATGCTGGAGCACTGGATTCGCAAGGGCAAGGTGAGCCGCGACGCGGCGTGCCCGCCCTGTGGTTCCGGCTGCTGCAACTGCGCCACCGATCTCACCGAATTCTATCTGTGGAACGGAGCCTGACGACGGGTAAGCTCAGTCGGCCGTCGGCTGCGCCGATTCGAACGATGGTGCTTCCCGGGCTGAAGCGGCCACCTCCCGCAACAACCGCCGCTTGATGGCGACGACGCGCTGTGGGTAGTCTGACGGAAAAGTCCAATAGGGGAATCCCTGGGCCGTCCGGCTCTGGTTCAGGCCGCGCGCCTCTGGCGGGATGTGGAACAGGAACTTCAGCAACACATCGCTGCTGACCCAGGGGTGGTCGTACCAAAATGCGTGCGCGCGCCGTGGCATACCCGGGATCGCTTCGGGCTTGACGTTGATCAGGTCGAAGCTCAAGCGCGCGGCGGCGCCGATCAACCAGTGAGACTCCGCCTCCGACAATTCCGAGGGGTCGGGATTGCCGAGTCTGGAGCCGCCGTGCAGCCACTTGGACAGGCCCAGCGCGGCGTCGTCGAGATTAGCGGAGACGGTGACCCGGCGGGTGGCGTCCAGATACTGCGGCAGCTCGGCAATGAACGTGCGCAGTGCAATGTCGGGTGCCGCGAGATACACTTCGCCCAGCCGCGGTGGGGATTGCGGGCGCCCGCGTCGGGACGGTCGGTGCAACGCCGCCAGGCCTGGACTGACGATTTGCGCGCCGGCGCTGTAGGCCAGCACGTTGATGTGTTCCGCGGCCGTGTGCGTCGCCAGCAATTCGTACAAGCGCGCGAAGACGGGAACTGATGCGCGTGCGTTCCGGACGTCGGTAAAGTACCTCAGGCCGCTGCCGGCTGACGGCCAGATGAAGGCCAGAACGACCGCGCTGCCGCCCGTGAAGTGGCGGAACTGCGCGGCCTGTGCGCTGGCCAGTTCGACCGTGGAATTGGAGCCGTGCACATAGATCGTTAGATCCTTGTTGCGACTTCTCGCCAAGGCGGCGTCGATCGCTGCGAGGAAGCGACGGGTGTCCGGTTGCAGATCCCCTGTGTCCTCATCTTCTCTGACGACCGCGAGTTCCTCCAGCGACTCAAGTTGCATTCTCGGGCGCATCGTGCGGGCAGGCGTCACTGACACGCGATACAACTCATCCCAGGTTTTTTCCATCGGACCGATTCGCACCGCGGCTTGCCCCACATACAGGCTCATGCCTGGCAAAATCGTGTGGACCCGGGCGCCGCGCGGTCCGACCGGCAAACGATTGGTTGCGTAGAAGACACTCACGCGATTCGACTTTTCCTCGGCGGGGGCCGTCGCGAAAGGGCTCAGTTCGCCCGAGGCGAATACTGCCGGGACCGGCATCAAGCGGGGCGCGGGTTGGCAGCCGGTGAGCAGGCTGGCCACCAGCCCCACGGATCGCAGGGTGAGGGTACGGAAGTCGGGTATCAACGGGCGCAGCACCAGTGACGAAACCGCGTCGACTAAAGGCTGGCGAGGCCGTCGCCGACGCGAAATGGTTTACGGCCCATTTTAGGCCAAGTCGCGATTGCGCATCTTCTCGGAGCGCAAGGGGGTGCTGTTCCGACCCGAGGCAGCGAACAGTTCGAGGTGCTCCGTCGACGGCAGTCGCTGTCCGGTTCCTGGCCAGCCCTCGTCCGCATTGAAGCGGTAGCGAGGGATACGGTAGCCTTGTCGCAGGGTCTGGCCACTGATTCTGCGTCGTGCCTTAAGCCTCCGCATTGCCCATTGCAACTCGCCTCGTTCGTCTCCCAATGCCTCGTCCGTACTCATGACCGATACCTATGTTCACCCCAGGCCACGGTTGCCGTTCTGGCTGCGTTGCCTGATTGCTCCGCTCGAATGGTCGATCGCGCTGATCATTCTGTTCGAAGAGTGGGGCTGGGAGCCGATGCAGCGACTGATGGTCCGCTTGGCGCGCTTGCCTGCGATCGCGGCGCTGGAGCGCCGCATCGCCTCTCTGCCGCCGGGTGGAGCGCTCGCGGTCTTCGCGCTGCCGACCCTGCTGATGCTGCCGGTAAACGTCCTAGGGGTCTGGCTGGTAGGCCAGGGACAGGCCCTGGCCGGCCCTCTCGTCATCATTGCCGCGAAACTCATCAGCACGACGCTGATCGCGCGAGTATTCACGCTGACCCGTCCGGTGCTGATGGAACTCCGCTGGTTTGCACACTTCTACGCCGGCTGGAAGCGGTGGGAAGCGGCGCTCGTAGAGCCCGTTCGCGCTTCCTGGTTGTGGCGAACCGGGCGTGAACTGCGGGGCCGGTGGCGCGCCTGGCGCGCCGCGCGTGCCAGTGTTGCCGGGGATGCACGTCGTGGGTGAGGTCGAGGTCTCACGGCCAATGTCTTGCGACTGTCGGCGATGAGGGACCGGCTCGCCGCATCAGTTCGCTACGCCCTGGCTAGCGTGGTGCTTGTGGCCGCGACGCTATTCGCGGCGCGCATTTATGACGCGCAGCGGGGGGCGCCGCTTGAACTGTGGCACCGGTTTGTCCCGCACGAATGGAAGGCCGAGCAACTCGACCAGACGGATTGGGCCGGGTATCTGGCCCAGGAAGCGTCCCTGTTCGACGAGGTGCAGCACGAGGTGACGGAGCGCTTGCCGGCGGAAGACCGGGTTCCGGTTAACCGCTACTTCACGGGCAGTCCGGTTTACCCGGGCCGCTTCCCGTCGGACTGGAATCGGTCCTACATCCTCGAGCCTGACGGTCCGCCCATCGGCGCCGCAGTTCTCCTGCATGGCCTGACGGATTCGCCCTACAGCTTGCGACACATCGCGCGGCGCTATCGGAAGCTGGGGTATGTGGCGGTGGCGATCCGGCTGCCCGGGCACGGGACCGTGCCCGCAGCACTGACTGAGGTCGATTGGCAAACCTGGCTGGCTGCGACGCGGTTGGCGGTACGGGAGGCATCCCGGCGCATCGCGCCCGGAGCACCGCTGCATCTGATCGGTTTCTCGAACGGCGGGGCGCTGGCAATGAAGTACGCGCTCGATGCCCTCGGTGACGCGCGATTCACGCGTCCGTCGCGCGTGGTGCTGATCTCGCCGATGATCGGCCTGACCCGTTTTGCGCGTTTCGCGGGGCTCGCCGGCCTGCCCGCGATGCTACCGTCCTTCGCCGAAGCGGCTTGGCTCAGTGTGCTGCCGGAGTTCAATCCGTTCAAGTACAACTCGTTTCCGGTCAACGCGGCACGGCAGGCCCACTTACTGACCCAGGCGCTGCAGCAGCGGGTCGCAGACTACGCAGGCGATGGTCGGCTGGCGCAACTGCCGCCGGTATTGACCTTCCAGTCCGTGATGGACTACACGGTTACGACTCGCGCTGTCTTGTCGGCACTGTATGATCACCTTCCGGCCAACGGCAGCGAGCTGGTCCTTTTCGATCTGAACCGGGGCGCAGAGCTCAGTCTGTTGCTATCGCCCGAGGCCGAGACGAAATTGAGCCGGATCCTGCCGCCGCCCCCGCGGCCTTATCGCCTGACCGTGGTGACGAATGCCAGGCCGGATGGTTCAGCCATGGTCGAGCAAACGACCCAGTCCGCCGAGACGACGGAACGGACCCGGCCCCTGGACATCCCGTATCCCTCCGAACTGTACTCGCTTTCACATGTGGCACTGCCCTTTCCGCCGGATGACAGCCTGTACGGCCGTCGACCCGATCCGCACGAGGATTTCGGCATCCACCTCGGTACACTGGCGCCGCGGGGCGAGCGCGGGGCGTTGGTAGTCGGCCTGGATGCGCTGCTGCGCGCGACCTGTAATCCCTTCTTCGACTACATGGCCTCACGCATAGAGGAGGGTATCCCGCGGCCGACGCCGGCCGCGGCGGTCGGTCCTTAGGAAAACTTCAGGATTGACGCAGAACTTTCCGCGATGCAGGGATGACTCGCCCGGACCCAACGTTGTCAACGTTCGACCCGCTGCGGTGAGGCGAAACCGCGTTCTGTCTCACCCGCTCCGAACAAAACCAGGATGGGTTTTGTTCAGAGTTTCCCTCGGAAACTAGCACGCGGTGCCCCACTGGATTCGGAATGTCCGCTGGTGCACCGGTCTACTGGCGCGAAACGGAGGGCGGCCGCTGTGCTAAGTTACGCGCCTCGCGCAACGACCCAGATCTGACCCGATGACCGATATCGTCCCCTTCGAGCGAATGCCGGTGAAGGATTTCACCGAAAAGGCCTACCTCGACTACTCCATGTACGTGATTCTCGATCGGGCGCTGCCGGCGCTGGCCGATGGCCTGAAACCGGTGCAGCGGCGGATCGTCTATGCGATGTCCGAGCTCGCCCTGGGCCCGCAGAGCAAGCCCAAGAAATCCGCCCGCACGGTGGGTGACGTGCTCGGCAAGTACCACCCCCATGGCGACATGGCGTGTTACGAAGCGATGGTGCTGATGGCCCAGCCGTTCTCATATCGCTACCCGCTGATCGACGGCCAAGGCAACTGGGGTTCGCCCGACGACCCCAAGTCGTTTGCAGCGATGCGCTACACCGAGGCGCGGCTCACGGCTTATGCGCAGACGCTGCTCGCGGAGCTCGAGCAGGGCACGGTGGATTGGGTGCCGAATTTCGACGGAACGCTGGAAGAGCCGTCGCTGCTTCCGGCGCGCCTGCCCAATCTGCTGTTGAACGGAACCTCCGGCATTGCCGTCGGCATGGCAACCGACATCCCTCCGCACAATCTTCGCGAGGTGGTCGCGGCCTGTATCCACTTGCTGGATCATCCGCAAACCGGTGTCGAAGCCCTTTGCGAACTGATCAAGGCGCCGGACTTTCCGACCGAAGCCGAGATCATCACGCCGCGGGCCGACATCGTGCGCATGTATCAGACCGGGAACGGCTCGATCCGGCTGCGCGCGCGCTATGAAGCGGAGGACGGCAACATCGTCGTAACGGCGCTGCCCTACCAGGTTTCGGGCGCGAAGGTTCTGGAGCAGATCGCCGCGCAGATGCAGGCCAAGAAACTGCCCATGATCGAGGATCTCCGGGACGAGTCCGATCACGAGAACCCGACCCGGTTGGTGATCATGCCGAAATCGCGGCGCGTCGAGGTGGATCAGGTCATGTCGCATCTGTTCGCGACCACCGATCTGGAGCGGAGTTACCGGGTCAACCTGAACGTGATCGGGCTGAACGGCAAGCCGCAGGTGAAGAATCTGCAGGAGATCCTGGCCGAATGGCTTCAGTATCGCACTACGACCGTAAGGCGCCGGCTGCAGCATCGCCTCGACAAGGTGCTTGCGCGGTTGCACGTCCTCGAAGGCTTGTTGATCGCCTTCCTGAACATCGACGAGGTCATCGCGATCATCCGCCACGAGGACGAGCCCAAACCGGCGCTGATGAGGCGTTTCGGCCTCACCGATATCCAGGCGGAGGCGATCCTTGAACTGAAGCTGCGCCATCTGGCAAAACTGGAGGAGATGAAGATTCGCGGTGAGCAGGCCGATCTGGAAGCGGAGCGGCAGAAGCTGGAGGCGACGCTGGGTTCGCAGCAAAGGCTGAACACGCTGATCAAGAAGGAGTTGACCGAAGATGCGGCGAAGCATGGTGACGCGCGACGTTCGCCGATCGTCGTGCGCAAGGCGGCTCAGGCGATCGACGCGACGGCCTTGGTCGGCAATGACCCGGTTGCGATAATCCTTTCCCAGAAGGGCTGGGTGCGTGCGGCCAAGGGCCACGACGTCGACCCGACAACGCTGACCTACCGCTCGGGGGACGGCTTTCTGGCAGTGGCGCTGGGGCGGTCGAACCAGCCGGCGTATTTTCTCGACTCCACCGGACGCAGTTACAGCCTGCCGGTGCATGATCTGCCCTCGGCCCGGAGCCAGGGCGAGCCCCTGACCGCCAAGCTGAACCCACCCGCAGGGGCGCAGTTCAGGACCGTCATGGCCGGCGGCGAGGACGACTGGCTGCTGATGGCGACCGACAGCGGTTATGGTTTCCTGGTGCAGCGGGGTGAACTGAATGCCAAGAATCGAGGCGGCAAGGCCCTGCTGACCGTGCCGGAAGGCAGTCAGGTCCTCGTGCCGGTGCGTGTTTCCGACCCCGAGCGGGACTGGATTGCCGTCGCTTCGCTGCAGGGCCGGTTGCTCCTGTTTCCGGCTGCAGACATTCCCAAGCTGAACAAGGGCAAGGGCAACAAACTGATCGAGATCAAGCCGGCGGATCTCGCGACGCGCGAGGACCATATCGTCGCGCTCGCCAGCGTCGCGCCCGATTCGGCCCTGAAGGCCCAGGCAGGCAAACGCGGCCTGACTCTGCAGTTGGCGGACCTCGAACACTACCGAGGCCCGCGCGGACGGCGTGGCAACCATTTGCCCCGGGGATTTCAGCGGGTCGAGTCCCTGGAGGAGGTTCCGAGGGGTCTGCCGCGCTAGAGCGCCGGTAGCCTCTGAGGCGGCCGGCGGTGGGTGTCGACCGCACCGGCTGCCGCGGCGCTGATGTAAAACTTTTGTAGCCTTGCCGGCCGGGGTGTGGACGGTGGCAGGTCGAATCGCTATGCTCGCGGTTTGATTTTTCTCGAAAACGGCAATTCCCATCTACATTGGCAACCGTTCTTAAGACCACGGATGATGCGGCGGTTCCTTCCGCACCGATCGTTCCTGCGAATAGCTACGACCGTTTCGCGGAGTTGCTGGTCCAGCGCGGGAAGATTCGCGATACGGATCTGGCGCGCGCGCGCCGTCTCGCCGCTCAGGCCGACGATCTGCGGCTACCTGCCCTGCTGGTCAAGCTGGGCGTGGCATCCGAACGCGATGTCGCCGAGGCCCTGGCCGAGATCAGCGGACTGCCACTGGTTGCCCCGGCCGACTATCCCGAGGCGTCACCGTTGCCGGACACGGTGCCGATACGGTTCCTCAAGGAAAATCATGTCATTGGGCTAGCCTACGGTGACGACCGGGCACTGTTTGCGGTCACCGACCCTTTCGACGAACCGCTATTCCATGCTTTGGATCTGGCCTTCGAACCACCGGTGCGTGTGTCGGTCGGAATCGCGGCGGAGATCGATCGGGCGCTGGAGACCCAGATCGGGACGGGCAAGAGTGCGATGGGGCAGATCGTCGCCGATCTCGCCGGAGATGGTGACATCGACGAGGCCGATGTCGAGCATCTGAAGGATCTCGCTAGCGAAGCCCCGGTGATCCGGATGGTCAACCTCATCATGCAGCGGGCGGTAGAGTCGCGTGCCTCGGACATCCACGTCGAGCCTTTCGAAGAGCGGCTGAAGGTGCGCTACCGCATCGACGGGGTCATGCGGGAAGTCGAGGCGCCCCCGGTCCGTTCGACCGCGGCGGTGATCTCGCGCATCAAGATCATGGCCAAGTTGAATATCGCCGAGCGGCGTTTGCCGCAGGACGGGCGCATCAAGTTGCAGGTGCAGGGCAAGGAACTGGATCTGCGCGTATCGACCGTACCGACGATGTACGGCGAAAGCGTCGTGATTCGCTTGCTGCACAAGGAGAGCATCGTCTTCGATTTCTCCTCGTTGGGCTTTCAGGGCGCGGCGCTCGACAGTTTTCTGAATGTGCTGGCATTGCCGCACGGCATTATCCTGATCACCGGTCCGACCGGCAGCGGCAAGAGTACGAGCCTGTATACAGCGCTGCACAAGATCAACACCCCGGAGCGAAAGATCATCACCGTTGAGGATCCGGTTGAATACCAGTTGGAAGGCGTCAACCAGATCCAGGTCAAGCCGCAGATTGGCCTGAACTTCGCCAGCGCGCTGCGCGCGATCGTGCGTCAGGATCCGGACGTCATCATGATCGGTGAGATGCGCGACCTCGAAACGGCGCGAATCGCCGTGCAATCGGCACTGACCGGTCACTTGGTCTTGTCGACGCTGCACACCAACGACGCTGCGGGCGGGGTGACCCGGTTGCTGGATATGGGCCTCGAGGACTATCTGATTGCGTCGACCGTCAATGGCATCCTGGCGCAGCGCCTGGTCAGGCGGTTGTGCCAGGACTGTCGCCAACCGTATCCGGTCCTGCCGGAAGTCGCGCATGAACTCCGTCTTCGGACGTGGCAGCCGGATGGCGATCTGGTCCTGTACCACGCCGGCGGGTGTGAGCGTTGCGAAAACTCGGGATATCGCGGCCGGCTGGCGATCGTCGAATTCCTGGTCATGAGCGATGACTTGCGTCGCCTGGTCATGAGCCATGCGCAAGCCCGACAGATCGAGGAGCGGGCTATCCAGGAAGGAATGCGGACGATGTACGACGACGGCATTCGAAAGGCCTTGGCGGGTTTGACGACGGTGGAGGAGATCCTCCGGGTTACGTCGAGCGACTGATCCCATGCCCTTGTTTTCCTACAAGGCCGTCAGCCGTGACGGCGAAGCCATGGAAGGAGAGCGCGAGTCGGCAGACGAAGCGACGCTGGTGGCCGCACTGCAGGCCGAAGGCTTTATCCCAATACAGGTCAGGCTCGCCGGGGCGCGGCTGCTGCCCTGGGGCGGGTCGCGGGCATCGCGGCTCAAGCTGAGCCACAAGGAGATCATGCTTTTCACGCGGGAACTGCTGACGCTGCTGCAGGCGGGGTTGCCGCTGGACCGCGCCATGGCCGTGCTGCTTGACCTGACGGCGCACGAGCCGAAGCTGAACGCACTGCTCGATCGCGTGCTCAAGGCGGTCAAGGGAGGCACCCAGTTATCCGAAGCGCTTGATGCACAAGGCGGCGTCTTCTCCCGTTTCTATGTGAATCTAATTCGTGCCGGCGAGGCGGGCGGTGCACTGGAACAGGTTTTACAGCGCCTGACGGAATACCTGGAGCGCTCCAAGGAGCTGCGCGACACGGTGGTCACGGCGATGATTTATCCGGCAATTCTGCTGGTGATGGCCACGCTGTCCCTGATGGTATTGCTATTGTTCGTCGTGCCGCAGTTCATGGAATTATTCGAGAGTGCCGGCAAGGAGTTGCCGCTGCCGACGCAAATCGTCATCGCGGTGGCTGAGGGCTTGCAGAACTGGTGGTGGTTGATCCTGCTGGTCGTCGCCGGTATCGTGCTGATCCTGCGAAGCCAACTGGCAGACCCGCGTCATCGCCCGGCTTTGGACCGGCGCCTGCTGTGGGCCCCCCTGGTCGGTGAGCTGATCCGGAAACTCGAGACATCCAGCCTGAGCCGGACACTGGGCACCCTGCTGCAGAACGGCGTGCCGTTGTTGACGGCCATGGCAATCGTTAAGGAAACACTCAACAATCGGGCTGCCGCCGAGCGGGTCGAGGCCGTCGTCGGTGTCATAAAACAGGGCGGCGGGCTTTCCGCCCCGCTGGCCGAAGTCGGGTGGCTACCGGACCTTGCGATCCAGATGATCAAGCTGGGTGAGGAGTCCGGCCACCTGCCGGAGATGCTCGAGCGTGTCGCCAATACCTACGACAAGGAAGTCAGGATAACCGTCCAGCGTTTGCTGGCGCTGCTCGAGCCCATACTGATCGTCGGCCTGGGCGTGGTCATCGCCGGCATCATCGCTTCCATCATGATGGCGATCCTCAGTGTCAATGACCTGGCCTTCTGATGGTGGATGGCGTTCGGCATCGGCTGGCTTCACTTCCATTAGATTCGAACAACTACTCTACGGAAAACACCATGCGCCAACGAAATATACCGAGGGCCCAACAGTCAGGCTTTACGCTGATCGAACTCCTGGTCGTGCTCGCCATCATCGGCCTGCTGGCCGGTTTGGTCGGGCCACAAGTCATGAAGCACCTCGGCGAATCGAAAACCAAGGCTGCCCGCTTGCAAATCGAAGAGTTGTCCTCGGCAATCGACATGTACCGGTTGGATGTGGGTCGATATCCCGGTCCCGACGAAGGCTTGCAGGCGCTCATTGAACAGCCCGCCAGCGCCCGTGTCTGGAACGGGCCGTATCTGCGGAAAAAGAAGGTGCCGCTCGATCCGTGGAACAATCCGTATCATTACGTGGTGCCGGGACAACACGGCAAGTTCGACTTGTTCTCGCTGGGCGCGGACAACGCCGAGAGCGGCGAGGGCGAAGACCAAGACATTCTGGGCTGGGAGTAGGCTCTTTGGGTCATCCGCGGAGCCCGGCCACGGCAACAGGGTTCACGCTTTTCGAGATGCTGCTGACGCTGGCCTTGGCGGCCGGCTTGACCTTGATCGCGATGCCGAATTTCGGGCCGGCGATTGATTCCGCACGGCTCAAGTCGACCTCGCGGGATGTGGTGTCCGCGCTGCGGCACGCACGCAGCCTGGCGTTGCGGCAGCGCCGGGAGATCCGGTTCACGCTGGATATCCATCAGCACATTTACACCCTTTCCGACAAGCCGAAGATCTATCGATTGCCCGAGACTATTGAGTTGAAACTGTTCACCGCGGATTCGGAGATCATCGATCAGGGCCGAGGTAGTGTCCTGTTCTTCCCGGACGGTTCGTCGACGGGGGGGCGCGTGACGCTGGTAGCCGGTCCGCGTAAGCGGCTAATCGACATCAATTGGTTGACAGGGTACGTGAGCCTCACCGAAGAGGACGCCGGGTGATGCGCCGGGATGTTGTTAGCTTTCGCCATCTGCGCTGGCACCAACCACGTGTCTGATGGGGCTTGTGCTCGCCCGCGTCCGCCGGACGGGGGGTGTGGGGCTCCCCTTCCAGGCCGTCAAGCCGGCTTCTCGCTGCTGGAGACGCTGGTCGCCTTCTCGGTCCTCGCCATCTGTCTCGGTGTCGTGCTGCGGGTGTTCGGCGGGGGTGGGCGAGCTGCGGTTCTGACCGACGGGTACGCCCGCGCAACGACAATTGCCGAGTCGTTCCTGGCGGCGTTGGGCACGGAAAAGGAATTGCGGCTGGGACGGCAGGACGGCCTGCTGGCCGGTGGGTACCGCTGGACGGTTCAGGTAGCGCCGCTACCGGTGGATACGGAGCAGATCAGCGCCATGAACTTTGCCTTCATGCCGTACTGGGTCGAGGTCACGGTGACTTGGGGTGAGGAGGATTCTCGTTCGGTCAAGCTCAACACCGTGCGGCTCATGGCGAACGACACTTCGACGCCCGGCCAGGGTCCGCGCGGGCCAGGACGCGCGGGCGGGCCGGGTGGTGCCGGAGGACAGGGCGCCGGTGGCGGTCCAGGCGGCGGCTCAGGGGGCGGTGGGCAAGGCGAGGAGGGAGCAGAATGAGATCGAATGGCTTCACGCTGCTCGAAGTGCTGATTGCGACCACCTTGTTGTCGATCATGATGGTGCTGCTGATGGGCAGTTTGCGACTCGGCGCCAGGAGTTGGGACCGGGGTGAGGAACAGATCGATCAGACCAGCCAGATGCTGGTCGTTAGCTCCTTTTTCCGTCGCCACCTGACGAATGCGATCCCGTGGCGGATGATGGAGCAGCAGCGGCCGGAGCCGATGTTCAGCGGCTCGCGTGATGCCATCGAGTACATAGGGCTGTTGCCCGCGCAGATCAAGTCGGGTCTGTATCGCTTCCGGTTCTTCGTGGATCGACGGCGCGACCGAACCGGACTCAAATTGTCGGTCCGGTCGGTGGATACGTCCGGTGAGGCGGAGCCGATCGAGGATCTGGAGGTGTTGCGGGACGTCGAGGAGGTGCGCTTTGCGTTCCTGGCTCCGCGGGCGCCGGGAGATCCACCGGTCTGGGTCGAGGAGTGGACCGACGAGATGATGCCCACGGCGATATCTATCCGCGTACGGGTCCGCGGCCAGGAAGCCTGGCCGGCTATCGTCATCGCGCCTCGCATCGAGCCACTCGCGTGATGTGCCCTAGGCGCCGCCGACAGGGTGGCATCGCCATGATGATGGTCCTGTGGGTGCTTTCGGTGCTGACGATCATGGCTGGAGGCTTCGCCGTGTCGACGCGACGCGCCCTGGATCAGTCCCAGTCGGCGCTCGCGGCGTCGGAGGGGCAGGCGCTGGCAGATGGGGCCATCAACTACGCGATGTACATGCTGAGTCATCCCGATCCCAAACAGCGCTGGGAAGGCGACGGAAGACCCTATACGGTGCGCTTTCCCACCGGTGAGGTGCGGGTGCGGGTCAGCGACGAAAGTGGCAGGCTGGACCTCAATGTTATACAGGAGGCGACTTTGCGGTCGTTTCTGACGCGTGCGCTCCGTGACTTGGAGTTGGCGACCCGCCTGACCGATGCGATTCTGGACTGGCGCGATCAGGACGGAATCAAGCGGCTGCACGGGGCCGAAATCGAGGATTATCGGGCCGCGGGTAAGAACCCGCGACCGCAGAATCGACCCTTTGCCGCTCCCGAGGAGTTGGCGGGAGTGTTGGGCATCACGCCAGCTATCGCGAAGCGGCTCGCCCCCTATTTCACGATCTGGTCGGGACAGGACGGATTGAACCCCTACCGGGCGACCGAGGAGATGCTGCGTCTGGTGTTTGCGGACAACGAGAATCAGGTCGTGCAGTTGATGCAGTTGAGGAGTCTGCCGCCGGGTGAGCAGCGCCCGCAACTGAGCCTCACGCCGCCTCCGGACATTAAGTTTACGCAGACTCAGGACGCGGCCTATCGCATCACCGCGGAAGTGGTCAGCGCCGGAGAACAAACGGCTGCGGTCGAGGCCGTCATCCGGCGCGGCGGCAGCCGTGGGGGTGGTCCGTTTGCGTTCGCGGTCTGGCGTCCGATCATGGCCGCCAAGCAGCCTGACGAAGAGAGCCTCGGGATGCGGCCCGAACGTCGGCGGTTGCCGTGAACGTCTGGCTGGAACAGCCCGAACTGATTGGACGCCAGCATCTCCGAAGGCCGGCAGGTGATGCGGTTCAGCGACATGGCGGGCCCAGCGCGAATGCGGGCTTGGCTTCTTACCCGGTGGTGAATTCATGAGCTTCCTGACCCAACCGATCAAACTGGATGTCGCCGCTTTCTTCCAGTGGTGGGGTGACGAACTGGCTGCGTTGATTCCGACTTGGCTGAAGAAGCTGTTCGGAGGGTCCCGGCCTATTCTGATCCTCAAAAGAGCGCCCGCAGGGCTGCATGCATCACTATGGACCGCAGGCCAGATCGAGGATTTGGGGTGTTTTCCGCTGACGGAAGAGGGAAATGCACGTCGGCAGGAATTGATGCGTCAGCGCAGTGACGTGCAAAACGCCGCAGTGCTGCTGGACCTAACCCCCGAGGATTCTCTGGTGCGGCGTTTTCGGCTTCCGGCAGCTACAGCGGAAAACCTTTTCCAGGTTGCCGGTTTCGAATTGGATCGCTTGACGCCTTTCACTGCCGCCCAAGTGTATTATCATGTGCGGGTGATCGAGCGGTTGCCCGACAGCAAACAGATTCTGGTCGAGTTGGTGTTGACACCGCGTAACCGGCTGGATCCTCTGCTGGAGGAATTGAGCGCGAGCGGGTGGTTTCCGGATCGCGTCGAGATTGCTGCGGACCCCGCGCGGCGGGCGCATCAGCTCTTGCCGGAACGGTTTCAGAAGCCGCGTAAACGGCTTCCCAAGATACTGAATTCTGGCCTCGCTGTGCTGCTCCTAAGTCTGGCTTTGCTCATCGGGATACTGCCCATTTGGAGGGATTACCAGCGATCCTCCGAGCTGGAGCAGGAGGTTCGCAAAGTCAGCAAAGTCGCCAAGGAGGTGGAAACGCTGCGCCAGGATGCCGAGAAACTGTCGCGGGAGGCGAGTTTCCTCACGAAACGGAAGCGCTCTGAGCCCGCGATGGTCGATGTGATAAACGAACTGAGCCGGGTCATTCCGAACAACACCTGGTTGTATGGCCTTCAGTATAAAGACCGGCGGCTGGTGATGCAGGGACAGTCCCCGTCGGCGTCGAGCCTGATCGCGGTGATGGAGGCTTCTCCTTACCTCCATAACACCAGCTTCGTATCTCCCGTTACCAAAGACGTATCCAGTGGCTTCGAACGGTTCCAAATTGCCAGTCAGGTTCTCAATGGCCGGTTTGCGGGTTCCAAACCTGAAGAATCGGGTGGTCGAACTCAAGAGTCTGAGTAGGGAGCGGTTGCTGGCGGTTGGTTTGCTGCTGTTCGCAATATTGCTGATATACATGCTGGTATTTTCGCCGCTGCTAGCGCTCCGCAAGGAATATTCCGAGTCGGTCGACGAGTTGGAGTTCCGCCTGGAGCGTTATCGCAAGATCGCGGCCGAGCGACCGCTTTGGAGTCGGCGGGTAGAGGAAATAAAACAACATGGGCGCGTTTCCGAACAATACATTGCGAAGGAAACTCCGGCACTGGCCTCGGCAGACTTGCAGACTTTGATCAAGGAAATCGTGACGACGTCCGGCGGTGAACTGATCAGCACGCAGGTCGTGCCGGAGCAGCAGGAGGAGCAGTTGACGCGCATCGCGGTACGAATTCGCATGAATGGCAGCACAAGGGTATTGCGGGACGTGTTGCATGCCGTCGAGACCTCACAACCCATTCTGTGGGTGGACAACCTGAATCTCCGGCCTATCCGGATGCCGATGCGTCCCGGATCCAAGGTTGCGCCGGATCGCCTGAGCATCGACTTCGAAGTCGTCGGCTATATGCGTGCTGGCTGATCGCCTCTATGAAGTGGCTTGCGAAATACCCCGATTACTCGCTGACCTTCCCGCTCGCAATCGTTTGTCTCGCGCTCGGTGTCGGGCTCGCGGTGGAACTGGTGCTGTTGCAGCGGCCGGACAGGGGGCAACCGGCCCCGGAGGTAGGCTCTTCGATTTCGGAGCCAGATCCCGCAGCCAATGACGACGAGGCGTTCGAACTCCCGTCCGTAGAGGAATTCAGCGACTTTGTCGAGAGGCCGCTGTTCATCGAGGGACGCAAGCCCCCCCCGGAAGACGAGCAGAAGCAGGCGGCGCAGGCGCAGGATACAACGCCGCTCAATCTGAAGCTCATGGGCGTCATGTTCAGCCCCAGCGGCGAGATGGCCATTCTGGCGGAGGCGTCAGGCAAGAATCGCCGGGTCAGAAAGGGAGGTTCGATCAGCGGCTGGCGTCTGGTCGACCTGAAGACGGATCGCGTGACGGTACAACGCGGTGATGAGCGGCAGGACCTTCCGCTCCTTAAGCCAAAACCCAAGACCGCGAGCGCAGCAACGCCCCCCGGACGCCCGCGGGGCCCGGTTCCGGGAGGACCGCTCGGCCGGGGGGCGCAGCCACCGCCGGATGTTCCCGAGCCGGACCCGGAAGATCTCGATGCGTCCGGCGACGGTGGGGACCCAGCGGCGGAAGAGGATATGAATGAGGCCGGCGACGAAATGCCTGAGGGCGAGGAATAGGCCGTAACACGAACATGTTGTCGAAACACACACGAAAGACTGCTGTTGCAACGCTGGCGCTGCTATTGGAGAGCGCGGGCTGCAAGTACCTGGGGCCGAGCATGAGCGAGGGACAGGACTTACCCAGGAACCTGATGATCGAGGGCGTAAAGGCGCCTGTGCCGCGTCCCGTGAAGGAAACCATCGAAGGGACCGACACTCTCAAGCAGGCTGAATACTTTCCAGCGACGGGGCCGGCCGTCGGCCGGCCCGAAGAGCGCGTGCGACGTACTGCGAAGGAGGGGCGATTCACGCTGAATTTTGATGACGCCGATGTCAGCGAGGTGGCCAAGGCGGTGCTAGGCGACATTCTCAAGGCCAACTATGTGATCAGCCCGAAGGTGACGGGTAAGGTCAGTTTGCAGACGGCGCGGCCGCTGGCCGAAGATGAGCTGATTCCAACCCTCGAGATGGTGCTGCGGACCAACGGTGCTGTGCTCATTGGCAGCCGCGGCTTCTATCGAATCGAACCGGACGCGAACGCGGTCATCAATGCGCCCGGGGGCGGTGTCGGCGCGCATGGCGCGATGGTGCCAGCGGGATTCCAACTGCAGATCGTGCCGCTGCGGTACGTCAGCGCGCTGGATATGCAGAAGGTTCTCGAACCGTTGATGCCGCCCAAGGCGATCATCCGTGTCGACAATCTCCGTAACTTGCTGCTGCTGGCCGGAACCTCGGACGAACTGGAGGCGGTCATGGACACGGTCCGCCTGTTCGACGTCGACATCATGCGCGGCATGACAGTGGGATTGTATCCTCTGAAGAACGTCGAGGCTGACGTGGTCTCCGAGGAATTGAGCAAGCTGTTTGGCGATGAAGGCAAAGGCGCGGTCGGGGGCATGCTGCGCATGCTGCCGATACAGCGCCTTAATGCCATCCTCGCCGTATCGCCGCAGCCACAGTATCTGCGCGAAGTGGAAAACTGGGTGGAACGTCTCGATCGCTACAACACGAACAAGGCCGGCGGTGTGCACGTCTACCGTGTGGAAAACGTGGATGCCGTCCAGTTGGCCGAAACGCTGAGCAACATTTTCGGACAGGCTGGCGGCGCGGGCTCACGAGGGTCGGTGGCACCCGGTTTTTCCGGTTCCGAACTCGGCGGCGGGCGCTCCGGCAGTCTGTTCGGCGGGCGTTCCGGAAGCAGCGGCTTCGGCAGCAGTTCCGGCAGCAGCGGCTTCGGCAGCAGTGGCTTTGGCAGCAGCTCCGGCGGCAGCGGCTTCGGCGGCAGTTCAGGCAGCGGCTTAGGTTCCGCGTCAGGGAGCGGGTCAAGCGGTTTCGGCGGCAGTGGTACGAGCGGCTTCGGATCCTCGTCCGGGTCGAGCGGTTTCGGTAGTGCGAGCGGCAGCTCAGGCGGTCTTGGTGGATCGTCAGGGACGGGTGGCGGCGGCTTCGGTTCAGGTTCCGGCAGTTCGACGAGCGGCTTCGGCACGGGATCGGGTGGCGGTGCTGCCGGCACGTCGGGGAGGCGAGCAGGACAGGGCTCCCAGGCAGCGGACCTGGGCACGATGCGGATCGTTGCGGACTCCTCGAACAATTCGCTGATCATCGTGGCGAAGGCGCAGGAATACCGCCAGATCATGGAGGTCATCAAGGAACTGGATCGGATGCCGCGGCAGGTGCTGATCGACGCCACCGTCGCGGAGGTCCGGCTGATCGGGCAACTGCAGTATGGTCTGCAATGGTTCGTCAACGGTGGCTCACAGGGGGCGTCATTATTGCAGAACAGCGGAGGTAACGCGCTGCAACCGCTGCTGACGGCGATGAACGCCGCACAAGCCACTCCCGCGGGCCTGACCTACTACTCGATCGTCAACAATTCGCAGAACATTCGCGTCCTGCTGAAGGCGCTCGCGGAGCAGAGCAAGCTCAACGTGCTGTCGACGCCCTCGCTGATGGTGCTGAACAATCAGGAAGCGCAGATCGTGGTCGGCGACCAGGTGCCGATCCAGACCTCTGCGACGACCAACACCAGCGGTGGATCGAGTCCGCTGATTACCAACAACATCCAGTACCAGCAGACCGGCGTCATCTTGAATGTCAGGCCCCGCGTGAATGCCGGTGGATTGGTGGTACTGGAGGTGAACCAAACAGTCTCGCAACCGTCGACCAATACGATCTCGAACATCGATTCGCCACAGATTTCCAACCGCACGATCAAGAGCACGGTGGCCGTGAAGGATCGGGACACGCTCGCACTCGGCGGGTTGATCCAGGACAACCGTCGCGAAGCCCAGCAGGGAATTCCGTGGCTATATCAGTTGCCAATCATCGGCGCTCTGTTCAGTCAGACGAGCCGCAGTACCGAGCGCACGGAACTCGTCGTGCTGTTGACACCGCATGTCGTCGGCGACGAAACCGACTCACGCAATATCACGAATGAGTTCCGTCGGAAGCTGAAGGGTCTCAACAAGCCCCCCGTCGAGAACGGCAACGCTGACGACGCACCCGACCAAGAGGGCCGGAAAGGACCGCAAGCGCTCAACTGACGCTAGCGCCTGTCGCGCGGTGGCTGTTCGGGAATGGCGCGCGCACAGGCCCAAACCTCTATGGTTTCGACACCGGCCTGACGCAGGGTGCGCGCGATCTCGCCTGCGGTCGCGCCGGTGGTCATGACATCGTCGATGATCGCCACATGCCGGCGCTGAATATCTTTTTTGGCGGAGAACGCACCACGGACATTGCGCGCCCGCTGGCTGGCGGGAAGACCAGCCTGTGAGGCCGTAGGACGGGTACGCGTCACGACCTCCGTCCCGATGTCCACACCCAGGTGGCGACCGACTTCGCGCGCGATTTCGAGACTTGGGTTGAAGCCTCGTTCGCGCAGTCGGCGCGGATGCAGAGGCACCGGTACCAGCAACTCCGGGACCGGCCTCGTCCCCTCTATGCCCGCGGCCAGCAAGCCTCCCAGCAAACGAGCCATGGGGTACTGCCGACGGAACTTCAGCTCGTGGATCAGGTAACGCACCGGGTCCCGATAAACCAACAAAGCAAACGCGCTGTCGAAATCCGGTGGGTGCCGCAGGCAGTGACCGCAGACGGCCTGCTCCGACAGTGTTAGCGGCAGGGCACAGCACACGCAACTCGACCGGATGAACGGCAGCGTCCGCTCGCAGCCGGCGCACAGATCCTGCCCGGTGGTCGCGTGTGCCCCACACAGCAGACAGGTGGGCGGGAACAGCCACTGCTGTATAATCCCTGGCCAGTTGTAAACCAAAAGATGCTCGTTGGGTTGACGAAGGTTCGACCCGGCGCGGCGTCCCGGCACCGAAGAGAGAGAAGTATGCGCCCAGAATCAAACGCCGTGGGGGCCGCCGAGCGGGCCCCAGACCAACTTCGTCATGACTGGTGCATCGACGAGGTCGAACGGCTTCTGGAGCAACCGTTCAGCGATTTGCTCTACCGCGCGCAGCAAACGCATCGTGCCTACTTCGATCCGAACGAAGTGCAGATCAGTAGTCTGCTAAGCATCAAGACGGGGGCTTGCTCCGAAGACTGCGCCTATTGCCCGCAAAGCGTTCATCACGACACCGGTCTGGAGCGCGAGGCCCTGATGCCGCTGCAGGAGGTGCTGAAGGCCGCGGACGAAGCCCGTCGCCAGGGGGCCACGCGCTTTTGTATGGGCGCGGCCTGGCGCGGTCCGAAAGATAGGGATGTCGAGCGTGTTGCGGCGATGATCGAGGGTGTCAAGGCGCTTGGCATGGAAACCTGCGTGACCCTGGGCATGCTGACCGACAGCCAGACCTCGCGCTTGAAGGACGCTGGCCTCGACTACTACAACCACAATCTCGATACCTCCGAAGCGTATTACTCGCAGATCATCACGACGCGGACCTATCAGGACCGGCTTGAGACCTTACGCCGCGTTCGCGAGGCCGGCATCAACGTGTGTTGTGGCGGCATACTCGGCATGGGTGAAAGCGCGCGGGACCGGGCCGGCTTGCTGGTGGAACTGGCCAATTTACCCCAACACCCGGAGAGCGTTCCGATCAATCTGCTGGTTCAGGTCGAGGGCACCCCGCTGGCTGGTACCGAAACGCTGGATCCGTTCATCTTCGTACGCACCATCGCCGCTGCGAGACTCCTGATGCCGGCGTCACGGGTACGCCTGTCCGCCGGGCGAACCGAGATGAGTGACGAGTTGCAAGCTTTGTGTTTTCTTGCCGGTGCCAACTCGATCTTCTACGGGGAGCGGCTGTTGACGACGGAAAACCCGCAAGTCGAACGTGATCGCGCGCTGTTTGCCCGACTCGGGCTGCGCATGTCCGGCGTGGGGGCTTGACGTCGCTGCATCCCGAGTGGGCCCGAGTGCTGGACCGGCAGCGCTCGGCGGGTCTGTGCCGCGATCGCTACGCGGTGGAGGGCTCGCAGGGCGCGGTGGTCCGCTGCGACGGACAACGGCTGATCAACTTCAGTTCGAACGATTACCTCGCTCTGGCGAGCCATCCTGAGGTCGTGGACGCCTTGATCCGGGGTGTCGAGCGGTACGGTGTCGGCGCTGGAGCCTCACACCTGATCTGCGGGCACGCTGAGGCGCATGAGCTTCTCGAACAGGAACTCGCCGCGTTCGTCGGTCGTGAGCGCGCCCTTTTGTTTTCCACCGGCTACATGGCCAATCTCGGTGTGATCGCGGCGCTGGCCGGTCGCAGCGCGGACGTGTTCGAGGATCGCGAAAACCACGCGTCGCTGCTCGACGGCGGCCTGTTGTCGCAGGGGCGGCTGCGCCGCTATCCGCACGCGAACATCGGTGTACTCTCGGAGTTGCTGGCACAGAGCCGGGCCGGCGTGAAACTCGTCGTCAGCGATGGTGTCTTCAGCATGGGTGGGGACATTGCGCCCCTGCCGGAGTTGGTCGCGGCGTGTACGCCAGCCGGCGCTTTTCTCGTCATCGATGATGCGCATGGTTTGGGCGTGCTCGGACCGCAGGGCGCGGGCACGCTCGCACACTGCGGTGCGACGGTGGACGCCGTGCCGGTGTTGGTCGGAACGCTTGGCAAGGCGCTCGGTACCTTCGGCGCGTTCGTGGCCGGCGGCGAGGAACTGATCGAATACTTGCTGCAGACTGCACGCACCTATCGGTACACGACTGCGTTGCCCCCTGCTCTGGCCGAAGCCACGCGCGCGGCCTTGCGTTTGGCGCGTTCGGAACAGTGGCGCCGTGATCGCCTGGCCGCCTTGATCGCACAGTTCCGCGCCGGTGCCGCTGCGCTGGGGTTACGTGTCGTGGCGTCAACCACGCCGATCCAGGCGGTCCTGATCGGTGGCAACAGTCAGACTATGGTTGCCGGAGAGTTCCTGCGGCGGGAAGGCTTCTGGGTCGGCTCCATACGCCCGCCCACCGTGCCGGTCGGCTCCGCCCGGTTGCGCATCACCTTGTCTGCCGGACATGATGAACAGCAGGTTCACGACCTGCTCGGTGCCCTGGCCCGCCTGCCAGCGGAGTGTCGAGCGTGGTGACCCGTGAGCCCCTGTTTCGGGAGATTCTGGGGTGCGGCGAAGACCTCGTCCTGTTGCATGGCTGGGGTATGAGCAGCCGCTTCATGCAGCCCTTTGCGGAGCGCCTGTCGGAGCGCTTTCGGGTCACCCTGATCGATCTCCCAGGTCATGGTCGAAGCGGACTGCTCGCGGACGACGGCATCGCGTCTGTTGCCACGGCCGTGCTTGCGCGGGGACCGGCGAGGGCGCACTGGGTGGGCTGGTCGCTGGGAGGCCTCATTGCCTTGCAGGTCGCTGTCCTCGCGCCTACGGCGGTGCGCTCGCTGTGCCTGCTGGCCGGTTCGCCGCGTTTCGTTGCGGCGCCCGATTGGCCCGGCGTCGACGAAACGGTACTAAACCGCTTTGCGAGCGATCTGCACCGCGATTACGACCGCACCATCGAGCGCTTTCTCGCACTCCAGTTGCATGGCATGAAGGATGAGCGGCCACTGCTCAAGGCGCTGCGGGAGACCCTCGCAGGGCAGGCGAGGCCAGCCGAGGCAGGACTGGCCGCGGGCCTTGCCATGCTGAGCGCGACTGATCTGCGCCGGGCGGTGAGCGCGTTGCACTGCCCTTTGCTGATGCTGTTGGGACGCCGGGATCGCCTGATTCCAGCCGCCGTTGGTTCGGCCGTTCTGGCGCTCAATCACGGCGCTGCGGTTGCCACGCTGGAGGACGCGGCGCACATTCCTTTCTGGACCCATCCCGACGCCACGCTATCGGCCGTAACCGCCTTTCTCGAACGCGGGGTCAGCACCGGCGGATGAGCAACGTGCGTTACGGCGGCGACCCCGAAAAGCATCAGGTGCGGCGCGCGTTCAGCCGCGCTGCCGCCCGTTATGATGGTCTGGCAAGCTTACAGCGGCGGATAGCGGAACGCTTACTGAGCCATCTCGGAGACCCGGCTCTGCAACCCTTGAGGGTGCTGGACCTCGGGACGGGAACCGGATACTGCTTGCCGCGGCTCGGGCTGCGCTTCCCGCAAGCCCAGCTCATTGCGGTCGACCTTGCCGAGGGCATGCTTCACCAACTGAGGAAGTCGCGGGTGGTTGGCCGAGACCCCTGGCTGGTGAACGGCGATGCGGAACGCCTGCCTCTGGCCGGTGACTCGGTCGATCTGTTACTGTCGAATCTGGCCTTGCAGTGGTGTCCGGATCTACCCCAGGCGCTCGGCGAATGCGCTCGAGTCCTCGTTCCGGGAGGCGTGATGGTTTTCTCGACCTTCTGCACCGGCACGCTCGGTGAACTTCGGCGAGCCTGGGCCGGTGTGGATCACTATAGCCATGTGAACCGCTTTCGGAGTGCCGCCGAGGTGTGCGCCGCGCTGGCTGCCGCGGGTTTGTTGTGCGTTCGGGTCGAGCAGGACTTGAGCGTCGTCACGTACCCGGACGTCTTCGCGCTGATGCAGGAACTCAGGGGGCTCGGCGCCAGCAACAGGACCGCGAATCGGTCCCGAACCCTGACGGGCAAGCAACGTTTGATGGAGATGACCGGCCGCTATCAGGCCCAGTACCCCGGCGCCGAGGGAGGGATTCAGGCAAGCTTCGAGATCCTGACCGCCGTGGCGACCCGGCCGTACTGATGAAACGGACACTCTGTCGTGCGGTCAGCCGTTGCCCTTCGGGAATTCCTCCCTCGCTGTGCACCATCCTGGGAAATGGCCTCTTTTCGATACGCATGCCAATGGCTTGCTGGCGGTTGACTCTTGCGGGCTGTTGCGGGCCACGAGTGACTCATCGGGGCCGCCAACGGCTATTGGCCGTGGTGTGATCCAAAGGGGATCGGTCTTGCGCAGGCATCGGCGTTACGGTATTTTCACTCGGTTTTTGCTCGTGCGGTACGAACGTTCGGCGGTGAATTCACTTACTGTTTGGGGGTCTTTCGGGAAGTCGACCGGATTTACCCTCCGTGTCGCATGATTGCGCGTGAAGTCGACCCTGCGACGGGTGCCATCCGGCTGGTCCTGACACCGAATTCATCGCTAACCCAGCATCAAGCACGTTTGCTGCTGGCGGCGATGGCCATCGCCATGGGCACAATTGCACTGTTCTTTACGGCCCTCGGAGCCTGGATGGTGCTGCCGTTTTCGGGGGGCGAGTGGTTGATGCTGGCTTTGGCACTGTGGTGGGTTCAGCGGAAACTGTCGGTCATCGAGATCATCACGATTCACAACAGCACGGTGCGTGTGGACGTTAAGCGACTGGCGTCGGAGCAGTCCCACTGTTTTGAGAAGACCTGGCTTCGGGTGGAACGGGTGGCTCCTGTCCGCGGCGGGTATCCGAGCCGGCTGTATCTGCGCCGCCAACGCGCCTCGCTCGAGATCGGCGGCTTTCTGATCGAGTCCGAGCGCGAAATGCTTGCTCAGGAATTACGACAGTTCCTGTGACCGAAGAATAAATAAGTATTCGTTTTTGTCTTACGCATTGAGTCCCTAAAGCATTGAAGAGAGAGGCATCTGTGGAGAGAACAAAGCTATTGCTGGGCGCGGCTGCGCTCGGACTGGTTGGCAACGCGCATGCCGAGTATGCGTTGAACTTAACGCGCGGAGTCACGCAACTTAGCCGCGATATCTACGATCTTCACATGTACATCCTGTGGGTCTGCGTAGCGATCGGAGTGATCGTCTATGGCTTGCTGACTTACTCGGTCTTGCATCATCGGAAGTCGAAAGGCGTCGTTCCGGCGACCTTCCATGAAAACACGAAACTGGAAGTGGTCTGGACCGTCATTCCATTCCTGATTCTGTTAGCCATGGCGGTGCCGGCTACCAAGGTGATGATCGAGGCCTACGACACCAGCGCCTCCGACATGACCGTCAAGGTCACCGGCTATCAGTGGAAGTGGCGCTATACCTATCTCGACGACGGCATCGACTTTTTCAGTACCCTCGATGCGAAGAGCAACGAAGCGCGGCAATTGGGGTCGAAGATCAATCCGGAGACGGTCGAGCATTATCTGCTCAACGTGGATCACCCACTGGTCGTGCCCGTCAACAAAAAGATCCGATTTGTGTTTACCGCGGCGGACGTCATTCACTCCTGGTGGGTGCCGGCACTGGGCTGGAAGAAGGACACGATCCCGGGTTTCGTAACCGAGGCGTGGGCGCGCATCGACGAGCCCGGTGTCTACCGGGGTCAGTGCGCTGAGCTGTGCGGTCGCGACCATGGGTTCATGCCCATCGTCGTGGAAGCCAAGACGGAAGCCGACTACCAGGCGTGGCTGGCGACGCAAAAAGCACAAACCACTGCCAAGGTCGATGAGGCCGCTGCTGCGGCGTCGAAAAGCTTCACCCTCCCGGAGCTCATGGCGAAGGGGGAGGCCGTGTACAATGCGAATTGCGCTGCGTGCCATCAGGCCAACGGAGAGGGTATTCCCGGCAACTTCCCGGCCATCAAGGGCAGCCCGGTTGCCCTGGGTCCGATCGACGAGCACCTCTCAATCGTCGCGAAGGGTAAGGGAGCGATGATGCCGGGTTTCAGCAAGACTCTGGACAAAGTCGACATCGCTGCTGTCGTGACGTATCAAAGGAACGGTTTTGGCAACGACAAGGGTGACCTGCTGCAGCCGTCGCAAGTCCCATCTGAAAATTAACAGTTATTCAGCTTCCTAAAGAGGTGAAACGGGTATGTCAGCGGTAACTCATGAGGACCTGCACGACCACCACGACCATGGGCCGGCCAAGGGCTTTTTGCGTTGGGTGTTCACGACCAATCACAAGGACATCGGAACCTTGTATCTGACCACGGCGCTGATCATGTTCTTCGTCGGTGGCGCCATGTCATTGGTCATCCGCGCCGAATTGTTTCAGCCGGGTCTGCAATTCGTCGACCCGGGATTCTTCAACCAGATGACGACGCTGCATGCCCTGATCATGGTGTTCGGGGCGGTCATGCCCGCATTCGCCGGTTTGGCGAACTGGATGATTCCCATCATGATCGGTGCCCCCGACATGGCGCTGCCGCGGCTGAACAACTGGAGTTTCTGGTTGCTTCCGTTCGCCTTCGCGCTGCTCGCGAGCACGCTTTTCATGGATGGTGGTGCGCCGGCCGCCGGTTGGACGCTTTATCCTCCGCTGGTCCTGCAGGGTGGCAACAACCTGCCGTTCGCGATCTTCTCGATCCATCTGCTCGGCATTTCGTCGATCATGGCGGCCATCAACATCATCGTCACGATCTTCAACATGCGCGCTCCCGGCATGACGATGATGAAATTGCCGATGTTCGTCTGGACCTGGCTGATCACGGCCTTCCTGCTGATTCTCGTCATGCCGGTGTTTGCCGGTGCGGTCACGATGTTGCTGACCGACAAGTTTTTCGGTACCAGCTTCTTCAATGCGGCGGGTGGCGGTGACCCGGTACTCTATCAGCACTTGTTCTGGTTCTTCGGGCATCCGGAGGTCTACATTCTGATCCTGCCATCCTTCGGTGTGGTCTCGCAGATCATTCCGACCTTCGCGCGTAAGCCGCTTTTCGGTTACAGCTCCATGGTCTACGCCACCGCGTCGATCGGTTTGCTGTCGTTCGTGGTCTGGGCTCACCATCAGTACACCGTCGGCATGCCGCTGGCCGGGGAGCTCTATTTCACCTATGCGACGATGCTGATCGCCGTGCCCACGGGTGTGAAGGTGTTCAACTGGGTGGCCACAATGTGGAAGGGGGCGATGACGTTCGAAACGCCCATGTTGTTCGCGATCGCTTTCGTCGTGCTGTTCACTTTCGGCGGTTTCACGGGCTTGATGATGTCCATCTCGCCGGCGGACCTCCAGTACCACGATACCTACTTCATCGTCGCGCACTTCCACTATGTGCTCGTACCAGGAGCGGTTTTTGCGCTGATCGCGGCCACCTATTTCTGGTTGCCCAAGTGGACCGGCCACATGTACGACGAGACGCTCGGCAAGTTGCACTTCTGGTTGACGGCGATCTCGGTCAACGTGTTGTTCTTCCCTCAGCATTTCTCCGGTCTCGCCGGCATGCCGCGGCGAATTCCGGACTATGCCGTGCAATTCGCCGAGTTCAACGCAATGTCCAGCATCGGCGCGTTCATCTTCGGATTCTCGCAACTGATCTTCGTCTACGTGATCATCAAGGCCGTTCGCGGCGGCCAACCGGCTACCGATGAGGTCTGGGAAGGCGCCGCAGAACATGGCCTGGAGTGGCAGTTGCCGTCTCCGCCGCCTTACCACTCGTGGGAAGTCGCGCCGCTGGTCAAGTAACGCGGGTCGTCGAGCCAGGTCGCCTGCCGGGAACGGGTGACCTCGTTTGGATGACGATCGGAACACTTGGTTCCGATCGCACTTCCTGCAGTCGCTGGGGAAGGGGAGCGCCTCGGCCCCAGCGGCACTGAACGAGGCCTGAAGGCCCGCCGTTCATGGAATTCCTTGCAAGGCCTTAGTGAAGCATGGATCAACGCAAAAAGAATCTGCTGTTGGCGGGTGCCTTGGCGCTGTTCGCTCTGGCGCTGTTCGGCTACTCGATCGTCAGCATCATTAACCGGGCTTCGCACTCGTGACTCCTGCGAATAGAAGCCGGGACAACATGCGCCTGGTCAGGCGCATCGCCTTCGTCGCCATCGCGATGTTCGGTTTCGGATTCGCCATGGTTCCGTTTTACAACGTGTTCTGCGAATGGACCGGGCTAAACGGTAAAGTGAAGGGGGAAGCAACCGCGACTGGGGAGTACCGCGTCGACACGAGTCGCGAGATTACGCTTGAGTTCATAACGTCGCTGAATGAGGGCATGCCCCTCGCGTTCCGCGCCGAGAAGAGCAAGCTGAAGGTTCATCCCGGACAGTACTACACCGTAAATTTCTACGCAGAAAACCTGACCGATCGTCAGTTGACTGGACAAGCGATCCCGAGTATCGCTCCGGGCTTATTTGCCGAGTACCTGAAGAAAGCGGAGTGTTTCTGTTTTTCGGAGCAGAAGTTCGAACCACACAAGGAGCGCACCATGCCGGTTCGTTTTGTTGTTGATCCGAAACTTCCCAAGGAAGTCAGGGACATGACGCTTTCCTATACATTTTTTGACATTACGGACCGCAAGCCGAATTAGCGACACCATTCGCGGCAATATTCCGAACATCATCGAAGCAGAGGCACAACATGGCATCCCACGATTCGTATTTCCTTCCGCATAAGGCAACCTGGCCGATTGTCGGATCGATTGGCCTGACCACTCTACTGGCCGGGTTCGCGAACTTTCTGAACGGCGCGGCGATCGGCCCCCTGATGATGTGGCTCGGTGCTGCGATCATGATCACGATGCTCGTGGGTTGGTTTGGTACCGTAATCAAGGAAAGCGTCGCCGGTTGGTACAGTCATCAGGTCGAGATCTCATTCCGCTGGGGCATGATCTGGTTCATCATTTCCGAAGTTTTCTTCTTCGCCGCGTTCTTCGGGGCCTTGTACTACACCCGCGTGTTGGCGATCCCGTGGATGGGGGATGATGATTCGATCACCAACGAGTTCCTATGGAAGAGCTTTGAATCCGCGTGGCCAACCAATGGTCCGGGGGCGATCGGCGGTCATTTCGAGCCGATGGGCGCCTGGGGTATCCCCGCACTCAATACACTGATCCTCTTGTCGAGCGGCGTGACCGTGACGTGGGCGCACTGGGGGCTCCTGGCCAACAAACGGAGTCAGTTGATTCAGGGCCTGATTGCGACAGTGGCGCTCGGCTTCCTGTTCGTCGTGCTGCAGGCGTTCGAGTACCACGAAGCCTACACCGAAATGGGTCTGACGCTGGGTTCGGGTATTTACGGTTCGACCTTTTTCATGCTGACGGGGTTTCACGGCCTGCACGTCACCATCGGCGCGATCATGCTCACTGTGGTGTTGCTGCGCAGCGCCCGTGGGCATTTCAGCCCGGAACATCACTTCGCGTTCGAAGCCGCCGCCTGGTACTGGCACTTTGTCGACGTCGTCTGGCTGGGGCTTTTCATCTTCGTCTACTGGTTGTAGAGGCCACTCCGCAGCAGTCGAGAAATGGGCCCGGTCAATTACGGGCCCTAACTCCTTGACTGAACAAAACAATCCAACTTCGCCACCGGATCGGGCGGTGGGTCGTATGTGCCCGACCGCGCGCTGCGCTTGAGTTGCACAAGCAGGCCGTCATAGAAGCCCCGATGCGGGGTCGGTCGCTACGGGAATCGCGGTAAAGGCGTGTCTATCAGCCACTGTCCTGAGGTGTCGTCGTAATGCCAGAGTTGCGGATCAAGGACCTTTTTTTCGACGAGATCTCCCTGGCGGTAGTAGTGCACCTCGACGGTTTGCTCCAGCGTCATGCGCTCTTTGTCGGCTGACTGAGACAGCACGTGGTAGCCGGAAACTTTTACGTCTCCCAGGTTGTCAGCTAAGGGACGACGGTAGGCAGGGGAACCTCGGTAACGGTTCGCCGCATCGAATGCACCCCAGCGTATCGCGGCGGCATAGGCGTGCAATGTTTCATCCCGCTTCATCAGGGCCAGGTCGTGCGCGCACGCACTGAGCAGCAGGGTCGCAGCAAGGGGGAGAAACTTCATCGGCGGTCGTCACACGTCGTATCGGCCCTGCAGACTGTTGGCCTCATTATATAATGTGCTCACTTAGGACGACCGGAGACTAGAACATGAGATATCTCGCCGCATTGATGGCTTTGCTCGCTGTGATTTACTTCTTCCCGGCATTTATGTCGCGCACGGAGTCCATCAACGGCTCAACCCGGGAGACTGCTTATCGCTCGGCCCTGGCGGCAAAAAAACGACTGCCGACTGACGAAAGGTTGATGTTCGATACGGCGCTCGTCCTGCTCGATAAACTCAAGGGCCCCGACGAATTCCCGAAAGCGGTGGATGGCCTCAAGCCCGAGGAAGTCATCGAACTCGCCAAGCGGGAAGTCAACATCAAGATCGCGACGGGCGATCCGGCGTTCAAGAATTACTCTTCATGGGAAGACTGGCTGAGGAAGCAGGCCACGGATCCCGACCTCGAGGGCAAGAAGGCCGGCAAGCCCGAGGCGCCCCCGTTGCGGCAGTCGGAGCGCACTGGCAGGCCGCAATGAGCATCGGATTCGTTGGATGAGTCCCGCCATCCGTGAATCTTGCGCACACGGGTCCCCGAGTACGCCTTCGGAGTCCACTGGTACTCGGTCCGCGGTATCGCACGAGGGGGATGTGCCGAATGAGAGACCCCATCGGAGGCCGGCACCTGCGTCGGGTCATGATCATCACGATTGCATACACCGGGCGCTTGCGAGCGCGGAAAAGCGCTGTGCCGAACGTGGTGTGCGATTTACACCGGTACGGCGCCAGGTTCTTGAGCTGATCTGGCGCAGTCATGAGGCGGTGAAGGCATACGACCTCCTCGAAGATCTCAAGGTTTTCGATCCCGGCGCGAAGCCCACGACGGTTTATCGGGCACTGGATTTCCTGCGGGAGCAGGGGTTGATTCACCGTGTCGAGAGTTTGAATGCCTTCATCGGTTGCACTGACGTCGAACATCAGCATGAATTGTTCTTGCTGATTTGCGACCGGTGCAACTGGGTAGAGGAGCGACAGGCGAAGGGCGTAACGGATGCAGTCGCAGGCGAGATACGCGACGCCAACTTTCTTCCGCGGCATAAGGCCCTGGAAGTCCACGGCCTTTGTGCCCGCTGCGCGGCGAAGGAACCAGACGCGGTTTCGGAGCTGGCGTAACCTCTTCTAACGGTCGTGGCGACGTTGCGAGAACATCGCATGCGCCATTTCGTCAGCCTGCACGATCGCAGGAGCCGGACGCGGAAGTAGCCTTTCTCCCAACGCGTGTTCCTGCACCCCTTGTCGCCGGGCAAGGCGGATGTTATGTTATATTGTAACATCCAAACTGGAACATCATGCCGTGCGTCTCGAAAAGTCACCATTCCTCGCCCTGAGGCTCTGTTCTGCGCTTGGCGTCGCGGCGGCGTCTGCGGAGGAAAGGGATGCGGAACAGGCTCAGGCGCTGGCGCCTATCATGGTCACTGCGCCGTTGCAGCGCTCGGAGGTCCCGCTAGTCGATCCGGTCAACGAAATGTCCGGTGAAGATCTTCGAACCCACGTCACCGGTACGATCGGCACGACGATTCAGCAGCAGATGGGCGTCAACAGCGCCTCCTTCGGTCCCGGGGTCGGTCAGCCGGTCCTGCGCGGCCAGACCGGTCCGCGAGTCAGAGTAATGCAGGATGCTACGGGGGCATCGGACGCTTCTTACCTGAGCCCGGATCACCGTGTGACGGTCGAGCCCCTGCTTGCCGACAAGATCGAAGTGATGCGGGGGCCGGCCACGCTGATGTATAGCGGCAACGCGATCGGCGGTGCAGTCAACGTGATCGACAACCGCGTGCCGAGCATGCTGCCGAAAGATCTGCTCAATGGCGTGTTCGAGCAGCGCTACGATACGGCGCTCGACGAGACGACGACCCTCATGAAGCTCGATGCCGGGAAGGATATCCTCGCGGTCCATTTCGACGGCTACTATCGGGACAGCGCCGATGTATTGATTCCCGGGCGGCCCATCGATGTCCAGGCGGCGGAAGCCGAAGGCATCGTCGCGCCAGGTGAGGCCATCTTTAATCCGATAGGCTACATCCCCAACACCCAAACCCGCTCGTATGGTGGTACCGCGGGTTTTTCGCTGATAGGCGACAAAGGATTTGCCGGTTTCGCCGTGAACTACATGGAGAACGACTATGGCATTCCTGGCGCAGCTCACAGTCACTTAGGGCATGATCACGGTCACGAAGACGAGCACGAGGAAGATCATGAAGAGGGACATGAGGACGAACGTGCCGCTGACGATCATGACCATGAGCACGAGCACGAGCACGAGCACGAGGAAGAATTGGCCTTGGCGCTACCCCTCGATCGGGTAAACATCAAGCAGCGCAGTACCCGCTACGACTTCAAGAGCGAATGGTACGATCCGGCCGAGTTCGCGGAGTTGCTGAAACTGCGGATGACCTACACCGACTATTACCATGTCGAACTCGAAAACGACCTGACCGGCACCGTGTTCACGAACCAGGGCTGGGAGGGCCGGGCCGAGTTGAAGCACAAGCCGCTGGGGCCGATGCAGGGTATCGTCGGGTTCCAGGGCATCAGTTCAGTATTCGAAGCCGTGGGCGAGGAGGCGGTGGTGCCGAAGTCGGACATTCAGAACTTCGGCGGCTTTGTGGTCGAAAACATCGAGACCGCTCTCTTCAGCTATCAGGCAGGCGCGCGCGTAGAACATCAGACCATCATACCGATCAATCAGGGTGGCTCCTCGCATACGCCCGTCAGCTTCTCCGGCTCGGCAGCCTGGAACGCGGACGAGTCGAACCGCGTCGCCCTGGCCCTGAGCCGTGCGCAACGTGCGCCTCAGGTCCAGGAACTCTATTCGGACGGGTTTCACGCGGCGACCCGGAGTTACGAGATTGGCGATCCACGGCTCAGCGAGGAGACGACCTACAACCTGGAGTTGTCTTATCGGCTCAATACAAAGCCCGTCAGGGCCAATGTGAACGTCTTCCAGAACTGGTCGGCAGACTATATCTATGCCCAGCGCTCGGGACAGTTGTTCGACGCCGAGAGTGAGTCTTTCGTAAACACATGCCCGGAGGTTGATACCTGCGTGCCGGTGTTCCAGTTCTCCCAGGCGGATGCGACCTTCATCGGCTACGAGGCCGATGTCGGCATCCCGCTGGCCGACGCGTCTTGGGGCGCGATGGACCTAGTGCTTTTCAGCGATTATGTTCGGGGACAATTCAGCCACGAAGGTGCGGTGCCGCGCCAGCCGCCCCTGCGCTTCGGTTTCCAGCTCGACTACCACAAGGACGAGTGGTCGGCCAACTGGCGGGTGATGCGTGCGGAAGCGCAGGACCGTCCGGGCCAGGGAGAGACGCCCACTCCTGGTTATGTGTTGATGAACATCACGGTCGAGTACAAGATCAGTGCGAGCCCTTATGCGGATGTGCTGTTGTTCGCCAAGGGCAATAATTTGCTGGACCAGGAGGTCCGGAACTCGACTTCCTACCTGCGGAATATTGCGCCCGAACCGGGGATCGGCGGTGCGATCGGGCTCCGGGCGACTTTTTGATCCGTCCCCTGGCGCTTCGGGCTCGCTTCGACTAGCATCCGTGCTCTGTCCTTGCCGCGATAATCCTCCATGCGCTCCGATCGACTCTGTTTAGCGTCTCGTCCCCTGATCATGGGGATCCTGAATGTAACCCCGGACAGTTTCTCTGACGGCGGGCTTTTCCTTGACCCGGAAGTGGCCACGCAAGAAGCCTTGCGTATGGTCGCGGAGGGTGCAGACCTGATCGATGTCGGCGGGGAGTCCACCCGACCTGGGGCCGACCCCGTTGACGCCGAGGAACAGATCCGGCGTGTTGTGCCCACGCTTCAGCGGCTGCGGACTGTGCTGCCGGACGGTTTTTCGATCAGCATCGACACCACGCGCGGCGCAGTGGCAGAGGCGGCGCTGGCGGCTGGAGCCGATCTGGTGAACGATGTTTCGGCGGGGCGTGACGATCCGGCGATGTTCGAGCGGGTGGCCGATCGTGGGGTGCCGATCGTGTTGATGCACATGCAGGGCACGCCGAAGACCATGCAGGATCGACCGTACTACGACAATGTCGTCGACGAGGTGATCGCGTTTTTACTGGAACGCGCCGACTTGGCTATGCGTGCCGGTATCTCCCATGACCGGATATGGCTCGATCCGGGGATCGGCTTCGGTAAGCGGAAGGACGATAATCTGGCGCTGATCGCGCATCTCGATCGGTTGGTCGCGACCGGTTATCCGGTCCTCCTCGGCGCGAGCCGGAAGCGCTTCATGGGGGCTGTCTGCGGCGAGCAGCGCCCGAACGGGCTGACAGCAGCGACGGTGGCCACGACCGCCCTCGGTGTGATGAGTGGAGTGCGCATGTTCCGCGTGCACGACGTACGGCAGAACCGGCAGGCGGCCGATGTGGCCGCCGCGATCAGAACTGTGCGGGAGAGCTCGTGCCCGTAGACGAAGGGAAAAAGGGGAACGCTCAGGCGGCTTGAACCGGGATGGTGTGGCCCACCCGCGCGATCTGGTTGTTTTCGTTCATGTAGAGCAGTGTCGGCTGATAGTTGAGCATCTCGCTCTGACTTAGACCGACGTAGGCACAGATGATGAGGATGTCTCCGACGGCGGCGCGACGCGCGGCGGCGCCGTTGACGGAGATCACACCCGATCCGTCCTTGGCCCGAATCGCGTAGGTCGTGAAGCGGTCGCCGTTGTTGACGTTGTAGATCTGAATCTGTTCGTACTCCCGTATTCCTGATCGATCGAGCAACTCGCCGTCGATCGCGCAGGATCCTTCGTACTCCAATTCCGAGTGCGTTACACGAGCCCTGTGTAACTTTGCTTTGAGCATCGTTGTCTGCATTCGAATGACTCGCTGGTGCGCAGGACCGAAAATTATCCCCTATCGGCCGCCGGCCTTACAAGTTGGGATGCTACGGTGGCGGGAAATGAGCTATTGCTGGCAGACTGACGCCGCCAAGTCGACCCGACGATTATCGATCAGTCGCGTCCTGCCCAGCCAAGCGGCGGCCAGTATGACGAGGGAACGATCCGTGGGGGTCGGAAGGGAGAGGTCGGTGGACCGGCGGACACTGACATAGTCGACCCTAAAGCCCGAGCGGCTCAGGCGTGCCGCGCACTCTGCCTCGATTCGAGAGAAATCCCCGACGCCGCGCAGCAGGGCGGCCGAGCCGTCCGTCAGCGCGCGGGACAATTCGGTCGCTTGCAGGCGCTCATCGGGCGTCAGATAAGCATTGCGGGAGCTGAGAGCCAGGCCGGAGGGTTCCCTTACGGTCGCCCCGCCGATCACGGTCACCGGTATCGCCAGATCGGCCACCATGCGCCGGATGATTACCAGTTGCTGATAATCTTTCTCGCCCAGAATCAAAACGTCCGGCTGCACCCAGTTCAGCAGCTTGCATACGATCGTGGTGACACCCCTGAAGTGTCCGGGACGGTGGCGGCCGCACAGGTCGTCGGACAGTCCAGGGACTTCCACGAACGCATGTCGCTCGGCGCCGTCCGGGTAGATGTCGGTCGTGCGCGGCGCGATCAGCAGATCAGCGGCCGCCGCGATCAATTTGCCCTGGTCCGCGTCGAGGGTTCGCGGATAGGCTTCGAAGTCTTCGCCCGGCCCGAACTGCAAGGGATTCACATAAATGCTGACCACCACCCGGTCGGCCTGCCGTCGCGCCAGTTCGACCAGTGCCAGATGGCCCTCATGCAGATTGCCCATCGTCGGTACGAACGCGATCCTTAGACCGGTTCGGCGCCAGTTGGTGACATGTTCGCGTAGCTCGGATGGACCTTCCGCTACGATCATGGACGGTCGACCCTTTCTGGTGGGGCGGGGAACGCGCCGCCGCGAACGGCATCCCGGTAGCGGACCAGTGCCTGCTGGATGCTGCTCGCCCCGTCGAGGAAATTTCGGGAAAAGCCAGGCTGTTTCGGTGTAAGGCCCAGCATGTCATGCAGTACGAGCACTTGCCCATCGCAGGCTGCGCCCGCGCCGATGCCGATGGTCGGCACCGGTACTCGCGCTGTCACTTCTGCGGCCAGTTCGGGCGGGATGCATTCCAGGACCAGCAACGTCGCACCGGCTGCGACCAGCGCCTCTGCATCCGTCAGCAACTGCTGTGCGGATGCTGCATCGCGGCCTTGCACCCGATAGCCTCCCAGTTTGTGGATGGCCTGCGGCAGGAGGCCCAAATGCCCGCAGACGGGCACGTGGCGCTCGCTGAGAAAGCGGGTGATCTGGATTTGTGGTCCGGCCCCCTCGATCTTTACGGCGTGAGCCCCGGCACGCATCAGGCGCGCCGCGTTCTCGGCCGCTTCGGCAGGTGTCGCGCAGGACATGAACGGCAAATCCGCGAGTACGAAGCCGCGGCGCACGGCGCCCGCCACGCAGCGCGTGTGGTAGACGACATCATCGATCGTGACCGAAAGCGTGGTCGCCGAGCCTTGAATCACCATGCCGAGCGAGTCGCCGACCAGAAGCATGTCGATCTCGGCCGCGTCGACGGCCTGCGCAAACGTCGCGTCGTAGGCGGTCAGACAGGTGATCTTCTCGCGGCGCGCCTTCATCGCGATCAATCCCGGCAATGTCACGCGCGAATCAGGCACGGGTCTCCTCGATGCGGATCAATGGGGACTCCCGCCGCGAACAGGTCAGGATCAAGTCGCTGAGGGGCTGCCCGTCGGGAAGCGTCAGGCTGGGCGCGATTTCGAGCAGGGGTACCAGCACGAACTCGCGCTCACCCAGTCCCGGATGAGGGACCCGCAGCGTTGGCGTGGCGACTGTCTCGTTGCCGTAGAGCAGCAGATCGAGGTCCAGTGTGCGCGGTCCCCATTGCTCACCGATGCGGGTGCGCCCATGCGCGTTCTCTACCTCATGCAGCACCGCCAGCAAGGACTCCGGTGCCAGCCGAGTCTCCACGGCAATAACGGCATTGACATAGTCAGGCTGGTCTTGCGGCCCCATCGGCGCACTGCGGTAGAGGCTCGAAAAGGCCACTTCCCTCAGTTGAGGGTTCTGGCTCAATTCCTGCCTTGCTCTCAGCAGTTGAGATATGGGATCGTTCAGATTCGCCCCGAGGCCGATATAGGCGACGACGGGGCGGTGCTCCGCTCCAGCAGTCATGGGTTCAGGCAACGGCCTTGCGTGGCCGATGACGTCGCCGCCTTGGCTTGCTCCGACCGTTACCGCGGTCCGCCTCGCGCAGCATGGCTTTCTTCTCGGGTTCGTCCGCGTCCTGAAAGCGTGTCCACCAATCCGCGAGCGCTGCCTCGGCTTCGCCCGATTCCGCGCGCAGGACCAGGAAATCGTAAGCCGCCCGGAAGCGTGGATGGGTCAAGAGACGGAACGGTCGTCCACCCTGCAGCCGGGCGAATCGAGGCTGTAAGGCCCAGATGTCCCGCATGGGTTGTGACACGCTGCGGGGAATCGCGATTTGGTGGATCTGCTTCGTGACGATGTCGGCTCCGGCCTCCTGATAGGCAACGATGTCGTTGGCACCGTCGCGGATCTGGTTTTCGGCGTGCTCACGCACCGGTTCCCATAGCAATGCTGCGAACAGGAAATGGGGGGCTACGTCCTTTCCTTCCTGGACGCGACGGTCGGTTCGATCCAGCGCCTGGGCGACGAAGGTCAGAGGGAAACCCTGCTCCTCACGCGACAGGCTGAACTCCGTGTCGGGGAACAGGGCGCCGAAAAGACGGTAGTGCCGCAGCGCCTCGAAGGTCTGAACGGCATAGCCGCCGAGGAACAGCTTCATAACTTCGTCGTACAGGCGAGGGGCCGGTATTTGGCGGAGCAGAGGTGCCATCTGGGGGATGGGACCGGCGCAACTCGGGTGAAGCGTAAAGCCCAGCCGAACGGCAAAACGGATGGCACGGAGCATACGCACCGGGTCTTCACGATAGCGGGCCTCGGGTTCCCCGATCAACTTCAGGGTCGATGCTTTATGGTCTTCCATCCCCCCCAGGTAATCGACAACCGAGAAGTCGGCAATGTTGTAGTACAGCGCGTTGACCGTGAAGTCCCGCCGGAAGGCGTCTTCCTCGATGGTTCCATAGACGTTGTCGCGCAGAATGCGCCCGTTCTCGAGCACGCGGTCTCCGGTCTCGTCGTCCTGGGCGAGTCCGCGAAACGTTGCGACCTCGACAATCTGGCTTCCGAAATGGACGTGCGCGAGCCGAAAGCGTCGGCCGATCAGGCGACAGTTGCGGAACGTTGCGCGGATTTCCTCCGGGCGGGCGTTCGTGACGACATCGAAGTCCTTGGGCTCCCGCCCGAGCAGCAGATCCCGGACGCAGCCGCCGACCAGATACGCTTGGTACCCCTCCTTTTTCAGGCGATAGAGAACCTTGAGCGCGGGATCACTGATCAGGGCCCGTGAGATGCAATGTTCGGAACGAGCGTAGATCCGCGGACCGGGGGGATCGGCCGGCGGTCTGGGAGCCAGTGGCTTGAACAGTCCCTTGAAGAAGTCGAAGATAGCGATCTTAGTATGCCACGTCAGATTGAGTCATCGCGAAATGGTACCTTAGGCGCGGGGTAGGCTCAATCGGCATCCTGTGTAGCAGGGTGGGCATACCGCATCACTGTATTGTCGATGCTTTTTGCCGTATACTCCGCGCCTCTAGCTTGTCCCCATCGTCTAGAGGCCCAGGACACCGCCCTCTCACGGCGGCGACGGGGGTTCGAATCCCCCTGGGGACGCCATACACTTCCTGCCGACGGACCAGACCCGATTACCATTGGCGCGAGCCCGTCGAGCGACCGTTCGGATTCGTCCTATTCCCCTTCCGTTGGACCCGGCACACTCGGTGCAGCACCCCGAAACGTCACGCGCAGGCAATCGTGACCACCGCATGGGCGCGCGATCACCAGTCATTGCGAACCCTGACGGCCCGGACCGTTGTCCCGTGGGTCAGTGCAGCAGTCCGCCCCCCGGGGTTTCAAGACGCCGGCCGGCTTCTTCTGCGATTAATACGGTCTTCTTTATAAGGATTGCCCACGTGGCCTTCTCATCTTGTGCGCGATGAAAAGAGTGCTGGTTACCGGGGGAGCAGGCTTTCTCGGCTCACATCTTTGCGCGGCGCTGTTGGCCAGGGGGGATGACGTCCTCTGCGCGGACAACCTGTTCACCGGGAGAAAAAACCACATCGAGCCGCTGTTTCGGAATCCGTATTTCGAGTTCCTGCGGCACGACATCACCTTCCCGCTCTATGTCGAGGTCGATCAGATTTTCAATCTGGCCTGCCCGGCATCGCCGATCCACTACCAGTTCGACCCGGTGCAGACCACCAAGACCAGCGTGCATGGCGCGATCAACATGCTGGGTCTTGCGAAGCGGGTCAAGGCCCGAATCCTTCAAGCCTCCACCAGTGAAGTGTACGGTGACCCGGAGATTCACCCTCAGCCGGAAGGCTATTGGGGCCGGGTGAACCCCACCGGGTTGCGGGCGTGTTATGACGAGGGCAAGCGCTGTGCCGAGACCCTGTTCTTCGACTATTACCGCCAGCATCAGGTCGACATCAAGGTCGTCCGCATCTTCAATACGTACGGGCCGCACATGCACCCGAACGATGGCCGCGTCGTCAGCAACTTCATCGTGCAGGCGCTGAGCGGAGCGCCGATCACCTTGTATGGCGACGGGATGCAGACGCGCAGCTTTTGCTATGTTGACGACCTGATCGATGGTTTCCTCCGGATGATGGAGAGCCAGCCAGACTTCATCGGACCAGTGAACCTGGGAAACCCGGCTGAGTTCAGCATGCGTGAGTTGGCCGAGAAGGTGCTCGCGTTGACGGGTAGCCGCTCCAAGCTGGAGTTTCGTCAACTCCCGCCTGATGATCCGCGTCAGCGACAGCCGGATATCGCCCTCGCCCAAGAAAAGCTCGGCTGGGCGCCGACCGTCAGCCTCGACGACGGGCTCCGAGAAACGATTGCCTATTTCAGGAGATTGCTGGCCTCATGAAGCTCAGCGTAGTCATTCCCTGCTACAACGAACGCAACACGCTGCGGACCGTGATCGACGCCGTTCGGGCCGCCCCCTACGAAAACAAGGAAATCATCGTCGTCGATGACTGCTCCACCGACGGCACGCGTGACATCCTCCGTGAGCAGATTGCGCCGCTGGTGGATCATGTCCTGTATCACGAGACCAATCGCGGCAAGGGGGCCGCGCTGCGCACCGGTATTCAGGCCGCCACCGGGGACATCGTGATCATTCAGGATGCGGATCTCGAATATGACCCGAACGAATACCCGCAGCTGGTCGAACCGATCCTGCGGGACCGGGCCGACGTGGTTTTCGGGTCCCGCTTCATGGGCGGCATGCCGCACCGGGTACTGTATTTCTGGCATCGCGTGGGGAACGGCTTCCTCACCCTGGTCTCGAACATGCTGACGAACCTGAACCTGACGGACATGGAGACCTGCTACAAGGTCTTCCGCCGGGAAATCATCCAGGGCATTCCGATAGAGGAGGAGCGTTTCGGTTTCGAACCCGAGATTACCGCCAAGGTTGCCAAGACTCGCTGCCGGATCTATGAGGTCGGCATTTCCTACTACGGCCGAACGTATGCCGAGGGCAAGAAGATCGGCTGGAAGGACGGTGTCAGGGCGTTGTACTGCATCGTCAAATACAACGTGTTTCGATGAAGCTGGTCCGCTATTTCTTTGTCGGCGGGGCAGCCGCGCTCGTCGACTT
Source organism: Methylolobus aquaticus (assembly GCF_054172105.1). NCBI lineage: Bacteria > Pseudomonadati > Pseudomonadota > Gammaproteobacteria > Methylococcales > Methylococcaceae > Methylolobus > Methylolobus aquaticus. Next base: position 201,515 of record NZ_JBSYXP010000006.1, on the reverse strand, counting down.
CAGTCTGTTCGCGCTGCTGGCTCGCGTGGCCGGATTGCCATGGTTTCCTGTCGCCCTGTTCAGCTTCACCGTGGCGACGCTGGTGAACTATGTTCTGTCGGTCCGCCATGTCTTCGAAAGCGGCATTCGCTTTTCCCGGCGACACGAGTTGATGTTGGTGTACCTGGTCAGCGCCGTCGGGCTGGCCATCAACCAGGGCGCACTGTGGTTCGGCATCGAAGCAGCCCATCTCGACATGTTGGTCGCCAAACTGGGTGCAACCGGCGCCGTTTTTTTCTGGAATTACGGAGCGCGCCGGTACTTCATCTTCAGCGAGCGCGTCTCGCAGGTTGCGTTCGATGATCCGGATCTGGACTGTTCTTCCACGGGTACGGGCCGTGACGCGTGACTCCGTATGCTGGCGGGGCCCCGGCTTGGATGCTGGTCAGCCTCGACCGCTCGGTGTGAGCGGCCAGGGCGGTCGCCTGCAATCCAATGGCCCCTAAGGCGCACCCTGTCCGGGCGCTGTAGCGCTATCCTGGAGCGCAGGCAATCGCCGTTCAACCCGGCCGGCAAGCGCGGAAAGCGTGTGAGTTTGGTCCGCCGAAACGACCCAGTGCGGATTTGATGCTTCTGCTCCAGACGGTCGATGAACCCGTCGATCTGGTGTTGACACCGTTCCTTCCTTTGCCGCTTGTGAAGGGGCACGCGGGCCCGTTCCGAATTTGCGTTACCCGCCTTCGAGTTCTCCCCCTGGTGAGCCCGTCTTCAGAGCCCTGAACGGGGTCTGCCGGGGGGGCTAGTTCCCCTCAAGTTGGCTGCACCGCTCCACTACCCAAGCGGCGCTGGAGCGAACACTGAATCGGGATCAGGGAATTTTCGGTACTGCCCGGGGTCGTACAGCGGTAACATGCGGAACCTGCGCGTGGCAACGGCGCTGCCCGGGCATCACCGAGCCGTACCCTAGGAGAATCGATGGCCTTTTTGCCCTTTTATCTGCCGCGGTCCAATCCGCTGAACATCGTCATCATTGGCGGCGGCTATGCCGGAATGGCCGCGCTGGTGTCATTACACCGATTTGCGCCCACGGCGCGAGTCACTGTTGTCGACCCCGGCTTGGAGCACCTTAAGGTCACGCATCTACACGAAACCTTTCGGCGACCACTGGCGCCTTTGCGAATTCCCTTCGCAACTCTGGCGCGACGTTTTGGGTGTCGACACATCCAGGCCGATGTCGAAGCTTCCGAGTCCAATCTCTTGGAGTGGTGGGGCAATCGCGGTCTAGTATTAGGCGAGGAATACTTGGGTTTCGATGCGTTACTGGTGACCTGTGGTATCAGCTCGTCGCGAAGAGAGCCTCCCGCAGATGTTTTCGACCTCGGCAGCTTTGCCACGAAAGAGGGTTCAGCTATCGCGGAGGGAGTGGCGTCGAAGGGTCCTGGATGGCTGACGGTAGTCGGCGGCGGGGCCACGGGTATCCAGTTCCTGTTCGAGCTCGCGAGCTATGTGCATCAGCGTCAGTTCCCTTTGAGGCTGCGACTGGTCGACGGCGAAGACGCGGTGTTGAAACAGTTCGCGCCCCCCCTCGGGCAATATGTGCAGGCGCGCATGGCTGATCTGGGAATCGAGTATCTGCCGGAGACCTTTTTTCAGAGCCAGGAAGGTGGCGAGGTCACTTTGCAGAAGGTGGCCAGTTCGGAATTGTTTTCGCTTCCTTCGACGGCTTCATTTCTATTCTTGGGAAAAAATCCTCCGCACCGCCTTACCACCAATATCTTCGGTCAGGTGATTGTAGGCAACGCCACCCTGGAGGGCGTCTTTGCCGCAGGCGATTGCGCTCGTTATCGAGGTCCTGGGTCGAATACCTACACCGCCCAGGCAGCGGTTCGAAAAGGCAAGCTTGCTGCGCGGAACATCCTACGTTCCACCGGGCGCTTGAGAGTCCTGGAGCCCTATCTGCATCGCGACATGGGTTATGTAATCAGCCTGGGTCCGGATGACGCGGTAGGATGGCTTGCGATGGAACGTAATATCGTCGCCGGTTATCCAGCGTTGGTAGTCAAGGAGTTGGTCGAGGCTCAATACGACTTGTTGATGGCAGGCATCGACACTTACATCTTGTAATCGGCGTGGTGAGCGTAACTCCCGGCAGCCCCCGTTTGAGCACGGCTGATACTTAGGTCAAATCACATTTGTCATCGCGCAAAATTATTAATAGTCAAGGGTCTTCAGAAAGCCTGCGTTCAATGTGCGAGGAGGGGTTGGTATGTTTGGTTTTGATAATGCGCCGCTTGTCTCGAAAGCCAGTATCGTGATCGCGCGCTCTCCCGAAGAAGTCTTTCGATTTATCGGGGACGACTTCTTCAAGAACTACTGCCGCTGGTCACCGGAAGTTCAGGAACTGAAACAACTCAGTCCCGGTGCCGTGGGGGTAGGCACGAAGGCGAGGCAGGTGCGAGTCGATCAGGGACACCGGACGGAGTCCATCTTCGGCGTGACAGTATTCCAGCCATACACCAGGGTTTGCTTTGAAGGCATTTCGAATCCCTATAGGTGCGACTACGAGCTCAGAAAGAATGAGGCTGACGGTTCGACGCGCGTCACCTTCGTCTTTGAGCTGCCAAAGCTGGAAATGTACATGCGGCCGTTCGAGAAATTGATCCGTGTCGTTCTTCAGGATGGCGCCGAACGGACGGTGCGCAACCTGAAGAGACTCATTGAAGCCGAGAGCACAGCCTGTGTCGAGTGATACTTGTAGCCAAACTACGGTCCCTTTTTCAAAACACTGATCAAATATTCTTGAGGACAAAAGCCATGAGTTTTGTTGCTGAAAAAGATCCAGGACTTATTCCGCAAGTCTTGTCCGTGATTCTTGACTCCTGCGTCAATGGCGTAACGCTGGCCGATCCCGATATCGAGGATATGCCCATTGTATACGCCAATAAAGCCTTTGAGAGAATGACTGGATACAGTCAGGCAGACATTATTGGGAAAAACTGTCGATTCCTGCAAGGTGAAGATCGAGACCAGGAGGCGCGCAAGCAACTCCGGCAAGCCATCGACAACAGCCAGCCATTGGAGGTCACCATCAGGAATTATCGTAAAGATGGTACGTTATTCTATAACCATTTGATGATCAGTCCGCTGTTCGACGCCAACGGTAAGGTGATTTATTATCTTGGGGTTCAGTATGACGTTACAAATCAAGTCAAAGCAGCGGAGGAAATCAAGCGGCTGAGCGAGAGTCTCGAAGGTCTGTCGCGCAGGACAGCCGCGGATGTCAAGTCCTGAGGCGGCGCTCCGGCCACCGTTACGAATAACAGAGTTGAGGACCTTATGACAACGGTTAGCACCAGCGTTTGCGTCGACTTTACGCCGCAGCAGATGTACGAGCTTGTCAACGATGTGCAGTCCTATCCGCAGTATCTTCCGCTGTGTAGCGATGTCAAGGTACAGTTTCGGTCGCCAACGAATCTACGCGCGACGTTGACGTTGGCCAAAGGTAAGATCAAGTTCTCGTTCACTACCGCGAACAGCATGGTCGAGGGCAAGCGTATCCAGATGAATCTCGTTGACGGGCCTTTCAAATTTTTCCGGGGATCATGGGTATTCGAGCCCACTTCCAAGGGCGGGTGTGAGACGACCTACCAATGTGACTTTGAGTTTTCCAACGGCCTTTTGGGGCTCGCGTTCGGTGGTTTCTTCAAGGACGTCATGGAATCTTTGGTGGATGCCTTCTGTCGGCAGGCTGCCGTGAGATATCCGGCGCGATCCGCCGCGGTAGCCTCGGCAGCCGTTGCGTCCGCGGAAGGCGCCTCGAATTGAAGCGGCACGCATGCCCTTGCGGGGCGTCTTGAGAATGAGTCGTGCCACATAGCCCTGTTTTTCGCTTTCTCGGTGCGTTTGTTCAAGGGGCGGAAAGCCTGCGGCGGCCCTGCCGTGGGTCCCGCGATCGGGTCCCAGCCCTATGCCCATAGGCAAACCACCACCGAAACGACTCGAGCGCCCTGGGTGGATGCGGGGCGCGGACACCTCATTGCGGCGCCGCACGAGTCCGCCGCGGGCGACGGCCGCGATGACGCCGAAAAGGGCAAGATGGCGTTTGGTCGTGTGGATCTTCTTGCTGGGCATTGCCGCCATAGCTTGGCAGGGTCGGGATGAAGGCCGGCCGACTACCCCGACGGCCGTCGCGAAGGAACAGCCCGAGACACTGCCACAGCCTACGGACCTCCGGGCAGCGGACACGTCCGCCACGGAGTCGGGTCCGATGAGTACGACGGAATTTCGCGATCTGCATACCGGAGATGGGAGTCCGGCCCGGGGGGATGTCGATGCGGCACCACGCCAGGAATCGCGCGGTGGGCAGCCCGTCGAGCGCAAGGAAACCGTCGAACAGACTACGCAGTTGATCCTGGACGCTGACGACAGCGGTAGCTATTACGTCAAGGGGACAATCAATGGCGAAAGTGTGCTGTTTCTGCTCGATACAGGTGCGACTTGGATTTCGATACCCGAACGTCTGCGCTGGCGGCTGGATCTGCAGCGCGGGCGATATGTCAAGGTCGCTACGGCCGGCGGCGTCGTCGGTAATTACGAGACTCGGGTGGGGTCATTGGATGTGGGGCCGTTTCATTTCCAGGACGTTGCGGCGGCGTTGAATCCCTACGCACCGAACGATGTTGTGTTGCTGGGCATGAGTGCGCTCAAGGATGTCCGGTTCACCCAGACAGGGGGACAACTCATTCTAAGCCGGCAGCACGCGGACGAGGCGAAGGTCGTGGCGCCACGGCTCTCGCCTGAGACGCCGGAACTGGTGATTCGGCGCTCGGTTCGCGACTGCATGGGGCCCTCGAATGTTCTCAATAGCGAAGCGCTCAAGTGCATCGAGGGTCGGTGATCGCGCCCGCGTCAGCGCGGAACGGCTATGGTCGCGCTCGAGCTGGGCGGAACCGGATTTGTTGTGTTGTCCCCAGTCGGCTGGTGCCGAAAAGGCTTCGGAGCAATAATGGCGCATTGAGGCGTGCGTGAGTGATGCGGGAATGTGGCTGCAGAAGACGATCCGGTTAAGGCCGCGGGCGCGCGGCTTCCACCTTGTTACGGAAGAGTTGTGGGAGGCTCTGCCTGAAGTCAGGCAGATCGAAATCGGGATTGCGAGCTACTTCATCCAACATACCTCGGCTTCGCTGTCGATCAACGAAAATGCGGACCCAACGGTGCGACACGATTTGGAGGAATACCTCAGTCGCGTCGTTCCCGATGGTGCTTCCTTCTTTCGCCACACCTTGGAAGGCGCGGACGATATGCCAGCGCATATCAAGTGCGGTTTGATCGGCACGAGCGTGATGGTGCCGATTGGCTCGGGCCGACTTCTGCTCGGCACATGGCAGGGCATTTACTTGGGAGAGCATCGGGACGACGGCGGCGCACGAACAGTGGTAGCAACAGTACATGGGCAGCCCCAGCGGGCGCGTTGAAGGAAGAGGGTGCATATGGCCGCTATTTTGAGAAGCTTGTCGACAGCCGTTGGACTGTCCTTGTTCGCCGTGTTCTCCGTGGTCGCCGCTGAGGGAGGGGCGTGGGATGCGCCGACCGAGGCACTGTCTGCCCCGGTTGAAATCACCGTCTACCGGAGTCCGAGCTGCGGCTGCTGCGGCAAATGGATCGAGCATGTCAAACGCCACGGATTCGTGGTCAAGGATATCAAGGATGACGACATGGACGCGGTGAAGCAGCGCCTGGGTTTACCGGAGAAGCTGAAATCCTGCCACACCGCAGTCGTAGGCGCTTATCTGATCGAAGGTCATGTGCCGGCGGGGGACATTAAGCGACTACTGAAGAGCAAGCCGAAACTGGATGGTCTGGCCGTTCCCGGCATGCCCGTGGGGACACCGGGTATGGAGATGGGTGCCCGTAAAGACCCGCTCAGTGTCCTGGGCTTTACAAAGGACGGCCGCACAACCGTATTTTCAGAATACCGCTCGTATTGATCTCGCTAGACCACTTTCCTTGGGGTTGCGGTTCGCGGAACCCGCTCCATCGTAAATGCTTTCGGGACCTGGGCGCGTTTTGGCCAGGTAGCGTCACGGCGCCCGCGTTGCTTGATGCGCGGGATCTCAGCATCCCAACACCTATGGCGACTTGAAGCCTCGGAATTTCCGCGTCGTCGTAATGATGCATACTCCTTCGCCAATCCAAACTGACATTGCCCAAAAATTGATGAAGCAACTAACGGTTTCCGAGTGCGGCGCGGCCCCCGTCGGCACGCCCGGTGCGCCGGTGTTTGCCCTGTCCGCACCGGCCCATACTGCTCGATGCCGACTGGCGCTGCTGGTTGCGATGGTCCTCGTTGGCCCGTCCTGCGCGACCCGGCCCTCAACAGTTCGCAATGTCACGATCGTCGAGCAGCCGACCGGCGACTCCTCCGAGGCTACGGCAGCGGCTGCGGTGCGTCGGCGTTCGGCCGACGAGTTCGAGCGGCACACCTTCACGGTGGCCGAGAACCAGTCGGTCGTCGGCACCCTGCTGAGCATGCCGATCGGCCCCAACGAGACCCTCTCCGACGTCGCGCGCCACTTCGGCCTGGGTTACGAGGAAATGGCCCAGGCCAATCCGGATATCGACCCGTGGGTTCCGGCCGCGAACAGCGAGGTATTGATCCCGCAACTGTTCGTGCTACCTCGGGCAGCGCGGCGCGGCATCGTGATCAATCTCGCCGCGATGCGCCTGTTCCGGTTCAAATCGAGCGACGGGGCGACCCAAGTCACGACCTATCCCGTGGGCATCGGACGTGAAGGCAAGTCGACCCCCACTGGTACCATGGCGATCGCGCGGAAGACCAAGAATCCCGCCTGGTATCCGACGAAGAACATCCTTGCCGATCATGCGAAGCGTGGCGATCCACTGCCCGCGATGGTGCCGCCGGGGCCGGACAATCCGCTTGGTGCCTATGCGATGTACCTCACCCGGCCGAGTTACCTGATCCATGGGACGAACAAGCCCTTCAGCGTCGGACTGCGGGCCAGTAATGGCTGCATTCGCATGTATCCCGAGAACATCGAGCCGCTGTTCGGTGCCTCGGCCCTCCGGGATCCGGTGCAGATTGTCAACCAACCCTACCTGTATGGATGGCGTGGCGACGTGCTTTATCTTCAGGCCTACCCGCCGCACGAGGAACTGAACCCAGGGCCGCTAAGGGCCGCTGTCGAGGCCGACCTCCGCGCCGTACAAGACAGTAAGAGCCATCCGCTCGACTGGGACCGCGTCAAGCAGGTGCTGCGGGAGGCGCGCGGTATACCCATTCCGATTTCGCAGGGATCGCCGGCGCCTGAAGCGTTCATCGCATCCGCGGTGCGTGTCGCGCATCCTCAGGTGCTTTACGGCAAGCCGGAGCTGCCGAGTCAGGAGGGCGAGGGTTGGCATGTGTTGGCTACCGACACCGCCAGCGAGATTACCGCCCGCCGCGTCACGGCCGTCCTGATGCATCAAGGGCCGCCGATACCGGCCAAGCCGGTTGAGGTGGGAGAACGCTATCAGGTCATCGCGGGTCCCTTCCCGGATTCCAAGGCAGCGAAACTCGCGGCCCATCGCATCCGGGCCGACCTCGAACTGGAACCACGCATCCTGGCCCCGGACGAACAGGTCGCCGGCCAAGCGCTTCCGGCGGCGATGAAGAGCGCTCCCGCGCCTCAGTCCGCGGGCAATAGCGCGGAGCGTTCGGTTCCGAAGTCTGACGGAAATGCTGGCGCTGCGATGAAGGAAGAGCCGGCATGGCGCGAGTCCATCGATAACGGTCCCAGTAAGAGCGATGCGGCAGCCGAAGACGGCTCATACGGTACGAGCGGTCTTTCCGCACCATCGGCAGTCGCGACTCCGACCGAGGAAGCGCGTCCAGTCGGTGAGCCAACGGCGCCCGTCACCGATGAGCCCATCTGGACCGAGGCCCCGCCTGCCGACCGGGCCGCCCCGGCGGCAGCAGAGGAACCCGTCGATCCCGTGGGATCGTCGCCGCCGCCGGCGGCACCGGAGACAGGTTACACGACGGATGACGCCCGCCAGTCCACACCGGGACCGGATCCTTACGATGCCCGGACGTGGCCGGAGGCGGAGCCGACGACCACGGATAGCGACGCTTCTTCCGAACAGGAAGATGAGAAAGAGAAAAGACGAAAAGAGGCGGAAGCCGAGCGTGATCCGCTGAATCTGGTTCCGCTGGAGTATCCTCCAGTGATCTACGCCCCCGGCAACAGCGCCGACCCGATCCACTTCATCGAGCCGGGCAATCCCTGACGAAGTCCCGAGCGGTGCCGCAAAGCAGGCGGACCCATAAGATGGCGCTGCGCGCCCTCCGAACTCTGGATCGCTAACGACTCCTGGAATCCGCGGACACGGGATCGGATGATCCCGGCGCACTCTTTGCACCGACGTGGAGGGTCTGCACCGTTTTCCGCGACGCTGGGCTTCGTGTCGTCCCATTCGCGCCCGCATCCGCCCGTCATCTGGCGAATCGCGGGCACCTCCTCGAGTCGGAACGAAATCACTACGACATTAAGCCCTATCGTCAGCTTACGGGCCATTGGCAGGATGCATGTCATGCCCGCTCGGCCGCAATCGATATCCCGTATACCGGTACCGCATCGCTGCCCATGGGCATCGGGAGCATCGCGAACTTCGACGCGATTACGATTAGATCGCCTCTTACGCTTGCCTGAGGTTCCACCATGCGTGGTGCACGGGCCGCCAAATAACTGCCCCGTAATGATTAGGCCACCTCTCTAGATTGAATGGCATGTAATGGTGGTATTCCCTAAGGATTAAACCTCTAAAGCGCTACCTATTTTGTGTCAGGACGAGCAAGGTGGTCCGTCGTATTTTCCTATTTGGCTATAGGAAATCGTACGCATTGCTCAGAAAACGCGCCTTATCGCCTAATGTAATCGCAAACGGAGGTGCGAGTTGTCGTGCTGCGCGGTGACTCATGTAATGGGATTGCATGTGAAACGTTATTATCGCGTCATTAGGTTTTGAAGGAATATCGAGAGCGGCGATGAGCTGTCATGCTGGCAAGCTGGAAACCAATAATAATTGGACTTTGAGTTTTCAGTGAAAGCCATGTTGTCGATGGGCCGGACTTTCTAATGAAGTGACCTTTTGCGAGGTGGTGCCGCACAGTGCGCACCCTTGTATCAGTGCCTTCTTTGAGTGGGGAGAGAATACGGTGAAAAGTATATTAGTTCGACGCGTGGCGAGTGCCATGGCGCTGGGGCCGGTCGGGCTCGGCGCCGTCCTTGCTATTTCGGTTGGGGAGGCGCAGGCCGCGGATGTCAGGGCACTGGAGGAACTTGGAAAAAGAGTGTTTTTTGATCCTATCTCGCGACCAAGAGGAAGGCAGGCCTGTGCCAGCTGTCATGATCCAAGTACCGGCTGGACGGGCCCAAATTCCCGAGTTAACTCGTCTATCGTGGCAAACCCCGGGGCCGCGTTTCACGTTTTTGCGAGTTTTCGTGGTCGTTTTAAACGGTTCGATGCGATCGGCAGTCTTAAACCTCCGAGTTCAGCTTATGCGGCCGGTGGAACCGACCTAGTCGACTACGACGGCACGACGCGGCTTGAATTCAAAGGTGTCCCCGTATTCCAAAAGGACTGTGGTGGACCAGCGTTCGTTCCTGAAGGGTGCGGGGGCGTGTTTTGGAACGGCCGAGCAGAGGGTGCAGGTGTGGATGGGAATACTGAACCGCTCTACAAGTATGATGCGGACGAACAAGGTAGGCAGCGCGGCGGGACCGCCACCATCACGCCGGATGATGTGTTCATCAGTGGTACGGAGGACCCTGATATAAAACGCTTTCTAGGTCCGGTCGCTGAACAGGCCCTGAATCCCTTCCTGAATCCGAAGGAGCAAAATACCGATCAGAAAGCGGTTTGTGAGCACGTGCAGAGGGCTAGGTATGCCGAACTATTTGAGATTGCTTGGGGCGAGCCTATTTCATGCACCGAGGCTGTCGTTCATTCCTACACAGACAAAAACAACCCCGCCAAGACGGTGGATGTGACTGCTCTTGTTCGAAGCTATAAGCGTATCGGTGTCGCGCTCGCCGCCTACCAGGCATCGAAAGAGGTCAACCAGTTTAGCTCCCGTAGGGACAAAGCCCTGAGGAGTGATCCGGATCATCAGTTTCCGGTGCGCGACTTTAACGACATGGAGAATTGGGGACACGATCTCTTTTACAGAACGTTCTTTCCACCTGTTGGGCCATTTCCAGTGGGGACTCCATCGCCATGCGAACCCACGAGAGTCACTGTAGAACCCAAAGCGGGGAATTGTGTAGCTTGTCATGACTCTCATAACGAGGCAGGCGTTTCGTCCGATCCAACAGGGGTGGCGGTGGATCAATTTTACGCAGACCCCTTCTACCACAACATCGGGGCCCCCTTGAATCGAGAGATTCCGAACAATCCGGGCGCTGATCAGGGGCTCTTCGCACACACGCTTATCGAAAGAGACCTTGGGCACGTTCGAACACCTCCCCTGCGGAATGTCGATAAGCGGCCAAGCACAGTGTTTGTGAAGGCTTACGGGCACAACGGTTGGTGGAAGAGTCTGGAGAGCATCGTGCATTTTTACAACACGAGCTTGGTTTACCGGGAGGTGTGTCCGGACATAGACAACAACGACCGATGTGACGATGACCCAGCCTCAACTGACAATCCAAACAGTACGGCTGCCATATGGGAAGGTGGCGCCATTAAGCGTTGTCCGCCTGGTCCAAGGAATCAGCCGATGACGGAAAGAGAGGCAAAGGCGGCTAACTGCTGGCCCGAGCCGGAGGAGAAAAATGGGGTGGCGATCGGCGCGGTGGTCGGCGATCTGCATCTGAATTCCTGCGACGAAAAGGCGATCGTTTCGTATCTGAAGACCCTGTCGGATACGATACCGGTCCGTAAGCCCGGGATCTATCAGCCGGGTCGCCGCTAAATTACACGCGGGGGGGGCGGAAGACTCACAGTAACGCTGCTTTACTCAACGTAGGGCGCCTTCGGCTCAGCTCTGATCTAGCCGAAGGCGTTCAACGTGTCAGTTCCTTAATTTTTCCTTCATCGGTGACTGTTGACCGCAGGTGGCAAAGAGCTTACCGAACCTCGTCAGTGATGCTCCTTAAACCTTCAAAACGAGCGTGAGATACCTGGGGTGAGGGAGTCCCAGGGAATCTATTGGTTTACCGATAGCTCAGCTCAAAACGGAATATCATCATCGAAGTCATCACCACCCATCGGGGGTGGTGCAGTCGCCGGGGCGCTCGCACGCCTCGGGGCTTGCTGGCGGGGCGCCGCGGCACCGTAGCGGTCATCGCCACCACCCCACGAGCCGCCTGAATCTTCTCCGACACCCATCCCGCCGCCTCCGCCGGCACGGTCCAGCATCTGCATTTCGTTAGCGACGATTTCGGTCGTGTAGCGATCCTGGCCGGTCGTCTTGTCCTGCCATTTGCGCGTACGCAAGCTGCCTTCGATGTAGACCTTGGCGCCCTTGCGAAGGTATTGGCTGGCGATCTCCGCGAGCTTCCCGAAGATCGCTACGGAGTGCCATTCGGTGCGTTCCTGCTGCTGCCCGGAATCCTTGTCTCGCCAGGTCTCGCTGGTGGCGATACGCAAGTTGGTGACCGCCGACCCGCTCGGCATGTAACGGGTTTCAGGGTCTGCACCCAGGTTGCCGATCAGTATGACTTTGTTGACACCGCGACTGGCCATCAGCGTTCTCTCCTCAGCTGGTATGCGTTTCAAGGGTCCCTGGACGCTGCGTTGGCCATCGGTGGCCTTGATGCTTGGCGGCGCTCGGGGACGGAAAAAGGAACTTTCGGGGGCGCCGTCAGGCCTCGGGCGCCGGCACAGGTAAGAGGTCGATCAGCATGTCGCGATCGAGGCGGTCGCGCTCGACCTTCAGATAGGCGACGCCGTCATCGCTCAACACGACGGCTTCGGTGACGCCGGGCACGCCGAGCAGCTTCCGACTCAGTTGTGAGGCTTCACCGTTCGGCATGTTGCCGACGCGGACGAGGAGACTGCTGACCTGCTTCGGCGGTTTCATCGTCAAGGCCAGCAACGCCCACAGCAGCGCAATCAGCGCACACGCCAGGAATACATATACAGCGCCGAAGCGTCCGTAGATCAGTCCGCCGCCGATGCCACCGACGAATGATCCGAGGAACTGCGCGGTGGAATAGACGCCCATCGCGGTGCCCTTCATTGCCGCAGGGGCGGCCTTGGACACCATCGACGGAAGGGTGGCTTCAAGCAGGTTGAAGGCGGTGAAGAACAACGCCAGCACGGCGCCGATCACGAGCGCCTGATCGTTCGTCAGGAACAAGGCCAATTCCGCCGCGCCGAGCAGTGCCACGAAACTGACGAACACGGGTTTCATCAGCCGCTTCTTTTCCGCTAGGATGATGAACGGCACCATCGCGAACAACGAGATGCCGAACACGGGCAGATAGATCTTCCAGTGCTCGCTGGTTTCCAACTGGGCGTGATCGCGCAGGATCAGCGGCAGCGCAATGAAGGTCGCGGTCAGGATCAGATGCAGCGCGAAGATACCGAAATCGAGGCGTACCAGTTCAGGGTCGAACAGAACCCGGCCGAAGTAATCGGACTGCGCCTGTGTGTCGCGGTGGAAGCGCGACACCGTCGGTGTCGGCACCGCGGTGTACAGCAACAGCAGGCTCAGGCCGGCGAGTCCCGCAATGATCCAGAACAAACCCGGTACGCCGACCCAGCCCGAGAGCACGGGTCCCGTCACCATCGATAGCGCGAACGACAAACCGATACTGATGCCGATCAGCGCCATGGCCTTGGTGCGGTGCTCTTCCCGGGTCAGGTCCGCGGCCAGCGCCATCACGACGCCCGCCACCGCTCCCGCGCCCTGCAGCGCTCGGCCGGCAACGATGCCATAGATCGAGTCGCTGAGCGCGGCCAGTACGCTGCCGGCCGCGAACAGTAGCAGGCCAATGGTAATCAGCGGCTTACGTCCGTACCGATCGGACCAGCGGCCAAAGGGGATTTGCAGGATGGCCTGCGTGAGTCCGTAGGCGCTGATCGCGAGGCCGATCAGAAAGGGACTCGAATCGGGCAGATCCCGCGCATAGATCGAGAAGACCGGAAGAATCATGAACAGGCCGAGCATGCGACACATGTAGATGCCGGCCAGCGAGATGCTGGCGCGCATTTCGGTCGGCGTCATCGGGGAATCGAGTTCGAGCTGGGCCTTCACGCGCGGGAATTTTGCTTCGCAGTCAGTTGTCTGCGTATAGTATCAGGTTATCCTCCGAGCTTGAATTTGACATGGACACGATTCAGATCCGCGGCGCACGCACTCACAATCTGAAGAACATCGATCTGGATCTTCCACGCAACAAGCTGATCGTCATCACGGGTTTATCCGGTTCCGGCAAATCCTCGCTCGCCTTCGACACGATCTACGCCGAAGGACAGCGGCGCTACGTGGAATCCCTGTCCGCCTATGCCCGGCAGTTTCTGTCGATCATGGAGAAGCCCGACGTCGATCACATCGAAGGGCTGTCGCCGGCGATCTCCATCGAGCAGAAGTCGACCTCGCATAATCCCCGGTCCACGGTCGGCACGATCACCGAGATCTACGACTACCTCCGCCTGCTGTTCGCGCGCGTCGGCACGCCCCGGTGTCCCGAGCACGGCATCTCGCTCGAAGCCCAGACGATCAGCCAGATGGTTGATCACCTGCTGTCGCAGCCGGAGGACAGCCGCTGGATGCTACTGGCGCCGGTGGTGACCGGACGTAAGGGTGAGCATGCGCAGGTGTTGGAAGGCTTGCGGGGTCAGGGTTTCATCCGGGCCCGCATCGACGGCGAAGTCTTCGAACTGGACGATCCGCCGAAGCTGGATTTGAAGCGCAAGCATACGATCGAAGTCATCGTCGATCGCTTCAAGGTCCGCGCCGGTCTGACCCAGCGCCTCGCCGAATCCTTCGAAACCGCGCTGCGGCTGGCCGACGGCATCGCGCTGGCGGTTGCGCTCGATGAGCCCGTCACTGAACTCGTCTACTCGGACAAATACGCCTGCCCGCACTGCGGCTATTCCCTGAGTGAACTGGAACCGCGGATCTTCTCGTTCAACAACCCGAACGGCGCCTGCTCGCACTGCGACGGGCTCGGCGTCATGCAGTTCTTCGATCCGCAGCGCGTCGTGCATGACGAGCAACTCAGCCTGGCCGGCGGCGCGGTGCGCGGTTGGGACCGGCGCAATGCCTATTACTACCAGATGCTGCGTTCGCTCGGGGAGCATTACGGCTTCGATCCGGAGCAGCCTTTCGGCAGTCTTCCCGACGCCATCAAGGACGTCGTGCTGCATGGCAGCGGCGGCGAGGTGATCGCCTTCCATGTGCCGGGCGCGCGCGGCCAGACCCTGACTCATCGGCATCCCTTCGAAGGTATCCTGCCGAATATGGAACGCCGTTACCGTGAAACAGACTCGGTGCTGGTGCGCGAAGAACTGGCAAAATACCTTTCGAGCCGCCCGTGTCCGGAATGCGAGGGCACCCGGTTGAATCGGGCGGCACGCCATGTCTTCATTGGCGATACGACGCTGCCCGCCGTGACCGAGTGGCCGATTCGCCGGACCAGCGCGTTCTTCGACGACCTGACGCTGACCGGGCGACGGGGGGACGTCGCGGCGAAGATCGTCAAGGAAATTCGTGCGCGGCTGCAGTTTCTGGTCAACGTGGGGCTGGACTACCTGAGTCTGAACCGTAGCGCCGAGACCCTGTCCGGTGGCGAAGCCCAGCGGATTCGCCTCGCGAGTCAGGTGGGAGCCGGCCTGGTCGGTGTGATGTATGTGCTGGATGAGCCGTCGATCGGTCTCCACCAGCGCGACAATGCGCGTTTGCTCGACACGCTGGTCCGCCTGCGGGACATCGGCAACACCGTGATCGTCGTCGAACACGACGAGGATGCGATCCGCCTCGCAGATCACGTCGTCGACATCGGTCCGGGCGCCGGCGCGCACGGGGGGCGCATCGTCGCCTCCGGCACCCCGCACGAGATCATGGCGAACCCCGATTCGCTGACCGGCCAGTACATGTCCGGCGCTCTGCGTATCGAACTGCCCGAGCGGCGTGCCGCGGCGCAGACCGACCAACGGCTGCGTATCCGGAATGCCCGCGGCAATAACCTGCATGGCATCGACGTGGAGATTCCGGCCGGCTTGCTGGTCTGCGTCACCGGGGTGTCCGGTTCCGGCAAGTCGACGCTGATTAACGACACGCTCTATCGTTGGGTGGCGCGGGAGCTGAACGGCGCCGCAGTGTCACCGGCGCCTTGCGATGGCATCGACGGCCTCGAGTTGTTCGACAAGGTCGTGGACATCGATCAGAGCCCGATCGGCCGCACGCCGCGGTCGAATCCGGCGACTTATACCGGTCTGTTCACACCGATCCGGGAACTGTTTGCCTCGACGCCGGAGTCGCGGGCACGAGGTTATTCGCCGGGCCGTTTCAGCTTCAACGTCAAGGGCGGCCGTTGTGAGTCCTGCGCTGGCGATGGTCTGATCAAGGTCGAAATGCATTTCCTGCCCGATGTCTACGTCCATTGCGACGTCTGCAAAGGCCAGCGCTATAACCGCGAGACGCTGGACATCCGCTATCGGGGCAAGACCATCCATGAAGTGCTGACGATGACGGTGGAAGAGGCCAATCACTTCTTCTCGGCGATCCCAACCGTGTCGCGGAAGCTGCAGACGCTCGTCGACGTCGGCCTGTCCTATGTGACCCTCGGGCAGAACGCGGTTACGCTGTCCGGGGGGGAAGCCCAGCGCGTCAAGCTGGCGCGTGAGCTGTCGAAGCGCGACACAGGGAAGACGCTGTATATCCTGGACGAGCCGACCACCGGTCTGCATTTCCACGACATTCAACAACTCCTGCGGGTGTTGCACCAGTTGCGCAATCACGGGAACACCGTGGTAGTGATCGAGCACAATCTCGATGTCATCAAGACCGCCGACTGGATCATCGATCTCGGGCCCGAGGGGGGCGACGGGGGAGGGCGCGTCGTTGCGGCGGGCACGCCCGAGGACATCGCGAATGATCCTTCGTCCCATACCGGGCGCTTTCTGTTGCCGGTGCTGATGCGCGAGCGCGCCTCCCCGGTAAACGGGGCCTCTGCCCCCCACCCGGTCATGGCCGGCGCCGATGCCGATTGATTGGTCGCCGGCGTTCCGTCCGGCGCGCTGGCTGCAGGGAGCACACCGCCAGACGATTTGGCCAGCGCTGTTCCGGCGCATCCCACCATTTGATCGGCAGCGCGAACGGCTGGTAACGCCGGATGGCGATTTTCTGCACCTGGACTGGTTCGGCACCGGGACAGGGCCCCTGATCCTACTGTTGCATGGCCTGTCGGGCTCGTCCGAATCAGGCTATTTACGAGGCCTGCAACTCCGGCTCGCGCAGTGCGGGTTTCGCACGGTCGCTATGAATTTTCGGGGGTGTAGCGGTGTCATGAACGACACCGCCCGCTGCTATCACTCGGGTGAAACCACCGATCTCGACTTCGTAATCGGCATTCTCCGCTCGCGGGAGCGGGACACGCCCATTGGTGCGGTCGGTTTCTCTCTGGGCGGTAACGTGTTGCTCAAATGGTTGGGGGAGCGGGGCGATCAAGCGGCAATGTTCGGCGCAGTCGCCGTCTCGGTTCCCCTGCGACTGGACCTCTGCGCGACGCGCATGGATCAAGGTGCCTCCCGGTTGTACCGCGACCGCCTGCTGCGCGAATTGAAGGACTACTTGTCGGTGAAACGCGCTCACCTGAAACGCATCGGGCGCGCGGATGAGGCCCGGAGCATCGAGGCGCTTGGCGACTGGCGCGCCATCCGCTCTTTCTGGGAATACGACCAGCAGGTCGTGGCCGGTCTCTACGGTTTCCGTGATGCCGCGGACTACTACGAACGCTCAAGCGCGCGGCAGTACCTGCGTGGGGTTCGTGTTCCGACCCTGGTCATCCAGGCGCTGGATGACCCCTTCATGACCCCGGCCGTGTTGCCGGAAGCGGACGAACTCTCCGCCTCCGTACTGATCGAAGTGACGCGGGCGGGCGGGCACGTGGGCTTCGTCGAAGGATACGGACCGGCCCAAGCCGGGTATTGGCTTGACGGCCGCATCCCGGACTTTTTCGACGAGCAGCTCGCCTCGCTCAGACATGCGGCGGCGAGACCCGACCGTTAAACTATGCGCCCTGCGCTCCGCCCTCGAGGCGCTCCCATTCTCGTAAGACCATGAGCCGATACGACCCCGAACACGATTTGACGTTGAGTGAAGTTGGCAGGCGACTGTGGAACCCCATCATTCGTCTTGTGGTGTCCGCCTGCCAGCGGTTTTACTTTCGCGCGGTCGAGTCAGTGGGCCAGCACAAGCGCGATATCCTCATCGCGCGCGTCGAAAACGCGCGTGACAGCCTGGAAGAGGCGAAAGACCAGTTCCAGAGCGCGCTCGACAAATTCTCGGCGTTGACCCATTTCGACGGCGGCGAGTTGGACGACGTTTATCGCCAGTTGAAGATCGAGTTCGATTACAGCGCCGCCAAGGCCTTGGCCGTGAAGGATCGCATCGATGCGGTGCAGGACGTAGCGGAAGCGCTGTTTCAGGAGTGGGAGAGCGAGCTGGATCAGTACAGCAATCGCAGCCTGCGCGCTGCCAGCCGCCAGAAGCTCAAACAAACCCAACAACATTACGGTCAGCTGATCACCGCAATGCGCCGCGCCGAAAGCAAGATCGGACCCGTGCTGGGCGTGTTCCAGGATCAGGTCCTTTATCTGAAACACAACCTGAATGCGCAGGCCATCGTGTATCTGGAGGATGAATTAGTCGGCATGACCAACAATGTTGCCGGCTTGATCGGTGCGATGGAACGGTCGATCGGCCGCGCGAATGACTTCGTGCGCACGCTCAATGGGCCGCGCGCGCTGTCGGTCGACGGGTGATCGCCGTCAGTGTCGGACCGGGCGGAGGGGCGCCGACGCAGGGTGCTCAGGGCAGGTGGACGGGGGTCGTGAAGACCCAGTCGCTGTCCTTCGCTCCGGCATGGCAGCCAAAACACTCCTGCGCGAAATTCGCATCCGTGCCGTAGGGCCGCTGTTCCGTTCCCAGCCAGCGCCCGAACCCCCAGCCGCCGGTTGTGGCGTACCGAGCCGAGTCCTTCACCATGAACTCGGTGTGAACGAGTGCGTCGGGCACGATCGCGGTGGCGAATTTCGGGTGGCTGCGTTCCTTCCACACGATCTTGGCAAGGACGGCGCCTTCAGGCCAAGGTTTGGTCTGTCCCTCGCGCGCTGCAGCGATGGCGACATCGTTTCCGAGGATGGCGCGCAGAGTCCCGTTCTCGGTGCGATGCGATACGCCGATCAAGCGCCAGTCCTGGTAGCCCTCCGGGCGCTGGAGCCCGTTCGGCGCGGGCTTCAGCTCAGCGGCGGCTGTCAGACTCGTCAGGGTGGCCAACACGGCGGCCGCAATCAGCTGGGCGTAGCATCTCATCGCGTGGATCCTTCGTAAGTTATGGGCTGCCAGGCGGCGACGCGCTAGCAGAAAGGCGGGGCAGCAGCAAAACGCGCGAGTGTCTCTTGACGTACCCGGTGTGGAAAGGCCTATCCGAGGCGCCAGATCGTCATTCCTGATCGGGCGAAGCGGCGGCGCCGAGTGCCAGCGCGTGGGCGAGGGTCTCGATCATGCGTTCGGCCGCGTCTCGGACGGTAGCCCCGCAACTGATCACGCCATCGCGATGTCCCGCCATGGCGACGACGGGAAAGCTCTCGCGTTTCGCAGCGGCCGCAATCGCATAGGCCATTTCGGGTGTGCCGTAGGCGACTTCCGGGGGCACGGTCGTCAGTTTCAACTCGGACCGGAGTTGCCATATTTCCGGCGAATGGACGTGAATCACACAGCTAACCCGCGGGTCGGCGCTATAGAGGGCAGCGTGGGTCAGGGCTTCAGATGACGGGGGCAGGGGGCCCGTTGCGGAAATCCAGTTCCGGCTCAGGTTGTAACTGGTCACGCAGCTGTAATGTTGTGAATCGAGGACTGGCAGCCCACCGGTTTGGGTGCCGCTGATCAGGAAGGCCGAAGCGGATTCGGCACCCGTGGCGGGCGAGAGACGCTGGCTGACGTTGCCATAGGCGAGTCCGCCATACCGCAGGGGATCGCGTGCGGTAAGGCCGAGTCGGTGCAGCACCGTGCGCCAGGCGTTGAGCGTTACGATCAAGCCGGGCTCTACCGGCGGCGTCACGACGAAATCCAGGGCGAATTTCGTGACGCCTTCGGTTTCCGCCGAGTCCGCGCCCGGTGTGCAGCCGCTCATGAATGCATGGCTCGGGCCGGTCGTCTTCGCCATGCGACATAGGCCGTCAATGCGAGCACTAGGATGATCCAGCCAGCGGCCCCGTAGCCGATGACCTGATCATAGGGACTGACAAGAAACGACAGCGGTTTGTGGGGGTCCGGGTTCGTGTAACGCCGGGCTAGCTTGATCACCAGCACCCAGCCGGCGTGAATGCCGATGCAGAGCATCAGGCCATCGCGGCGAATCCACCGCACGACGGCCAGGAAAAGGCCCGCGCAAAACAGAGCCAGCAGTGCATCGAGGCGCGTCTCGGTCATCAGGTAATCAAGGCCGTCGGAAAGGATTGAGAAGCCGGAGTACCACTTGACCTCGTCGCCAGCGGGGCGCAGGTCGTTCTTGACGAAATGCAGGATTGCGTAATACGCGGCCGTTACTCCCGCCGCGCCGAGCCAGCCGCCGAGTCGAACCAATGCGGCCAACATGACTCCGCGGAAAATGAGTTCTTCCATCGTTGCCACGAGCAACCCGCTGGCGAGTGCCGCAGGCACCGCTGAAGTAAAGTCAGCGAGGGTAGGTCTGATCGCCGGGTTTGGTTTGAATATCTGGAGTTGGATCATGACCGTTACGTGGACCGATAAAATCGCGATGCCGATTCCGAGACCCCACAGCAACTGCTTCCAGCCTAGCCTGGAGTTGCCGGGCAGGCCGATGTCGGCCCGCTGCAGTCCCAGCGCCCGCCCCAAAGGGATCAGGCTCAGTAGCAACACGATTTGGGCGCCCCGTGACACGACCAGGCTGAAGTTCAGTGCTCCCAGCGTCATGAGATGGACGCCATAGGCCACCAAAGCGGCCACGGTGACCACGATCGAGAGGTAGATCAGTGGGGCAAGCAGCAGCGCTGCAAAGCGGGAGATTGGCATGCGTGAGAGCGGTTGTTCCGTGTGTTTGGAGAGGGGCGGCGAGGGGCGGGGAAGCCCGGGCGCAGCCGATGGAGAAAGCCCGGGCTCGGCAAGCGCCAAGACAAACGAGTATAATTCAGGACCATAGACCTTGCGAATGTGGCGAAACTGGTAGACGCGCTGGATTTAGGTTCCAGTGGGGTAACCCTTGAGAGTTCGAGTCTCTCCATTCGCACCAGCATTTCCCTTGCGCGCGCTCTGTGGTCGTCTCTCCTGTCGGGACGCTGCGGCAGCCGCTCTCGCTGGACCCGCCGTCAGTCATACCGGGTCAGTTCTGGCGACACCCCCTGCAACATTTTCGTGAATTGTTTTTGAGCCGAGGATTAAGTCGATGCAAATTTCCGTCGAAAGGATTGATGAGTTGAATCGGAAGCTGACTGTTCAGGTCCCGGAAGCGACCATCCGCGAACGGGTGAATTCCCGGCTTCAGTCGCTGGCCAGGGAAGCCAAGTTCGACGGGTTTCGCCCCGGGAAAGTCCCTGCGACCCTGATCAAAAAGCGCTTTGGCGCGAAGGTGCGCGAGGAGGTCCTCGGCGATCTGATCGAGTCCACCTTTGCGCAGGCGGTGCGCGACGAAAAACTGCGCCCGGCCGGCATGCCCCACATCAGCACCAAGGCGGCGGACGAGGGCAGTGGTCTCGAGTATGAGGCGGCGTTCGAGGTCTTCCCCGAGTTCGTCCTGATGCCGGTGGAGACGCTCGACGTGAAGCGCTACACCTCGTCAATTGCCGAGCAGGATGTCGACAGCATGATTGAGCGCCTCAGGGATCAGCGCCGGAGTTGGCGCGCGGTGGAGCGTCCCGCCGCCACCGGTGACCGGGTCACGGTGCATTTCTCCGGGAACGTCGATGGGGAAAGCCTGTCGGAGGAGAGAATTCAGAATTTCCCGGTCGTGCTCGGTGGCAACCAGACGATTCCCGGTTTCGAGGGCCAATTGGAGGGTGCCGTCGCCGGCGCATCGCTCGTCTTCGATCTGGAGTTCCCGACCGACTACCACAACAGCAAATGGGCGGGAAAGTCGGGCCATTTCGATGTCGAGGTAGCCAGCGTTGAGGAAACTGTTCTGCCCGATCTGGACGCCGAGTTTGCCAAGTCGCTGGGCATCGAGGATGGCGATCTGGAAGCCTTGCGGCGGGACGTTCGCGAGAACATGGAGCGGGAGATGCAGCGCGGTCTCAAGTCCCGGACCAAGACGGCGCTGATGGATATGCTTTACCAGCGGAATCCGATCGTGCTGCCCAGCACGCTGGTCGAATCGGAGATCAAGGAC
Organism: Methylolobus aquaticus; assembly: GCF_054172105.1. Taxonomy (NCBI): domain Bacteria; kingdom Pseudomonadati; phylum Pseudomonadota; class Gammaproteobacteria; order Methylococcales; family Methylococcaceae; genus Methylolobus; species Methylolobus aquaticus. The sequence continues at coordinate 179,961 of NZ_JBSYXP010000006.1, read as the reverse complement.
CTGATATCGCCGCAAGTCGAGCGCGCGGGGAAGACCGGACAGTCGGTCGATGAGGCGGCACTGCGCGAGAAGTATGAACCGCTGGCTCGGCGCCGCGTGGCTCTGGCCCTGATCCTGAATCAGTTGATCGAAGTGAATCAGCTCAAGGCCAATCCGAAAAAAGTGCGTGAAACGGTCGAGGAGATGGCGGCGAGCTACGAGCAACCGGATCAGGTGATTCACTGGTATTATTCAAATGCCGACCACTTGCGTGAGATCGAAAATCTCGTGCTGGAAGATGAAGTCGTTGCGTGGGTTCTGGAACGGGCCCGCGTCACCGATGAGACCATCGGCTTCCAGGAGTTGATGCAGCCCGCCGTGTCCGGCCAGTGAATCTCTTAATCGACTTTGCAGCAGGCGAATGAAGGCATGATGCGCGACTTTCCGAACGAACACGCAACGCGGGCAAGCGGGCTGGTCCCGATCGTGATCGAACAGTCTGCCCGGGGCGAGCGGGCCTTCGACATCTACTCGCGACTCCTCAAGGAAAGGGTGATATTCTTGGTCGGGCCTGTCGAAGATTACAGCGCCAACCTGATCATCGCCCAGTTATTGTTCCTGGAGTCCGAAAACCCGGACAAGGATGTACACCTTTATATCAACTCACCGGGCGGACTGGTGACTGCCGGTTTGGCGATCTACGACACGATGCAGTTCATCAAGCCAGATGTGAGCACGTTATGCGTTGGTCAAGCCGCGAGCATGGGTGCACTGCTGCTGGCCGGTGGGGCTGCAGGCAAGCGCTACGCGCTACCGCATTCGCGCGTAATGATCCATCAGCCGCTGGGTGGATTTCAGGGTCAGGCCAGTGATATCGACATTCATGCGCGCGAGATCCTCGCGACGCGGGATCGCTTGAATCGTATTCTTGCAAACCATACCGGTCAGCCGATGGAGAAAATCCAGGTCGATACGGATCGCGACAACTTCATGAGTGGTGACGAGGCAGTGGAGTACGGTCTCATTGACCGCGTGCTGTCCAACCGTTGACGGAGTGCGGTGCGGCCGATGATGTTGTCGGGCCTATCGTTCGACAGGGGTGTGCGTGAGCGCCCTTCTGCTCTTAATCAACCACCTTCGCGGTCCGAGAAACGAGGAGTGATCGATGAGTGATGAGAAGCATGGCAAAGACGGAGGCGGACGGCTGCTGTACTGTTCGTTTTGCGGCAAGAGCCAGCACGAAGTCCGCAAACTGATCGCCGGGCCTGCTGTCTTCGTCTGCGATGAATGCGTGGAACTGTGCAACGACATCATCCGGGAAGAACTCCAGGAAAATGTTGCCGCCAGCGTCGACAAACTGCCCAAGCCCAAGGAAATCAAGGCGGTCCTCGACGAATACGTGATCGGGCAGGAGAAGGCCAAGCGGATCCTTGCCGTTGCGGTCTACAACCACTACAAGCGATTGCGGATCCATTCGAATTCGAAGAAGAGTGACGTCGAACTGGCCAAGAGCAATATCTTGCTGATCGGCCCGACCGGTTCCGGCAAGACCTTGCTCGCCGAGACCCTCGCGCGCTTGCTGGATGTCCCTTTTACGATCGCCGATGCCACGACCCTTACAGAGGCGGGCTATGTCGGCGAGGACGTTGAAAACATCATCCAGAAGATCCTGCAGAAATGCGATTACGATGTCGAAAAGGCCGAGCAGGGGATCGTTTATATTGACGAGATCGACAAGATTTCGCGGAAGTCCGACAACCCGTCGATCACGCGCGACGTATCCGGCGAGGGGGTCCAGCAGGCGCTGTTGAAATTGATCGAGGGCACCGTTGCCTCGGTGCCGCCGCAGGGCGGGCGCAAGCACCCTCAGCAGGAATTCCTTCAGGTCAACACGGCCAACATCCTTTTCATCTGTGGCGGGGCGTTTGCCGGACTCGACAAGATCATCCGCGCGCGATCGGAGCGGGGTGGAATCGGCTTCTCGGCCGATGTAAAGAGCAAGGACGACCAGCGGAATGTGGGCGAAATCCTGTCGGATGTCGAGGCTGAGGATCTGATCCGGTATGGTTTGATCCCCGAGTTCGTGGGTCGCCTGCCCGTGGTTGCGACCCTCGAGGAACTCGATGAGTCGGCCTTGGTGCGGATTCTGACCGAACCGAAAAACTCGCTGCTGCGCCAGTATCGCAAGCTGTTCGAAATGGAAGGGTGCGAACTGGAGATCCGGGATGACGCTCTGAGCGCCATCGCCCGCAAGGCTATGGAGAGGAAGACGGGCGCCCGTGGCTTACGGACCATCCTCGAGCATGTTCTGCTCGACACGATGTACGAGTTGCCCTCGGCCCAGCACATCGCCAAAGTCGCGATCGATGAGAAAGTCATCAAGGGCGAGTCAGAGCCGTATACCATTTATAAAAGCACCGAGCGGCAGTGTGCCGGCGCGGATTGAACTTTAGGGCGCTTTTTCTGCCCATCGTCCTCTTTCAGCCCGGCGGGTGTCGGGCTGCTCCTCTCCAAGCGGAAATTTAAACGGTCTCTTCCGCTTGTTTGTGCGGGCCCTCGTCCCCATGTCCATGCAGAGCAACTAAAACCAGACATCGGCACGCCTATCCATGGAAAATTCCAATCCCCAGTTGCCCGGTTCATCCGCCATCGTCGTTCCGGTTCTCCCGCTACGCGATGTCGTCGTCTACCCCCACATGGTCATTCCGCTCTTCGTGGGGCGCGAGAAGTCGATCGTCGCACTCGATGTCGCGATGAAGGACAACAAGCAGATTCTGCTGGTCGCACAGAAAGATGCGGAGATCGACGATCCCGCGTTCGAGGACCTGTACGCGGTGGGCACCCTGTCGAACATCTTGCAACTCTTGAAGTTGCCCGATGGCACGGTGAAGGTCCTGGTCGAGGGCGAGCAACGAAGCCGCGTCGAGCGCTACGTCGCACAGGATCGCCACTACGTGGCCGAGGTATCGCGGATGGCTGAGGAAGTCAGCCTGACGGAACAGGAAGTCGACGTGCTGATGCGGACCGCTGTTACCACGTTCGATCAATACGTCAAGCTGAACAAGCGGATACCCCCCGAAGTCGTCAACTCACTTTCCGGGATCGACGACGCGAGTCGGCTGTCGGACACGATCGCGGCCCACATGACGATCAAGATCGAGGAGAAGCAGAGCATCCTCGAGACGATGGATATCGTGATCCGGCTGGAGAAGTTGATCACCCTCATGGAGGGTGAGAACGACATGCTGGAGCTTGAGCGAAGAGTCCGCGGACGCGTCAAGCAGCAGATGGAGAAGAACCAGCGCGAGTACTATCTGAACGAGCAGATGAAGGCCATTCAGAAAGAACTTGGTGAAATGGAGGACGCGCCGAACGAGTTCGAGGAACTGGCGAGGAAGATTCAGAAATCCGGAATGTCACCGGCCGCGCGCCAGAAGGCAGAGGCGGAGTTGAACAAGCTCAAGCTGATGTCGCCGATGTCGGCGGAGGCGACGGTCGTGCGGAACTATATCGACTGGATGGTCGGTATGCCGTGGAAGAAGCGGACGAAGGTCAGCAATGACCTGGCCAAGGCCGAGGAAGTTCTGGAACGCGAGCACTATGGCCTGGATAAGGTCAAGGAGCGTATCGTCGAGTACTTGGCGGTGCAACAGCGCGTCAAGAAGATGAAGGGTCCCATTCTCTGTCTGGTCGGGCCGCCTGGCGTGGGAAAGACCTCCTTGGGCCAATCGATTGCACGCGCGACGAATCGGAAATACGTGCGTATGGCCTTGGGCGGCGTTCGGGACGAGGCTGAGATCCGCGGCCATCGGCGGACCTATATCGGGTCGATGCCCGGCAAGATCCTGCAAAATTTGTCCAAGGTGAAGACCTGCAATCCGGTCTTCATGCTTGATGAGATCGACAAGATGTCGATGGATTTCCGTGGTGATCCGGCCTCTGCTTTGCTCGAGGTACTGGATCCGGAGCAGAATCACACCTTCGGCGATCACTACCTCGAGGTCGATTTCGACCTCTCGGAGGTGATGTTCATCGCGACAGCCAACACCCTGAACATCCCGGCACCCTTGTTGGACCGCATGGAGGTCATCCGGATCGCCGGCTATACCGAGGCCGAAAAGATCAACATCGCAATTCGTTATCTGGTGCCCAAGCAGTTGAAGAACAACGGTTTGAAGGCTCAGGAGATTCAAATCAGCGAAAGCGCGATACGCGATATCGTCCGGTTTTACACCCGTGAGGCAGGGGTACGTAATCTCGAGCGCGAGATAGCGAAAATCTGTCGTAAGGTCGTAAAGAATCTGGTTTTGAAGCCGAGCACGAAGCGCGTCACGGTGACGCACCGCAATTTGTCGGATTTCCTTGGGGTCTCGCGCTTTCGGTACGGACGAGCCGAGGAGCAGGATCAGGTGGGGCAGGTCACGGGCCTTGCCTGGACTGAGGTCGGCGGCGAACTGTTGACCATCGAGGCCGTGGTGATCCCGGGCACGGGAAAGCAGACCTACACTGGCAAACTCGGGGAGGTCATGCAGGAGTCGATTCAGACGGCCATTACCGTGGCTCGGTCGCGCACGGATCATCTGGGTATAGAAGCGAGCTTCTACCAGAAGCATGACATGCATGTGCACGTTCCGGAAGGGGCCACCCCGAAGGATGGGCCGAGTGCGGGCATCGGCATGTGCACTGCGTTGATCTCGGCTCTGACGAAGATCCCGGTTCGATCGGATGTGGCGATGACCGGGGAGATCACACTGCGGGGCGAGGTTCTGCCGATCGGTGGCCTGAAGGAAAAGCTGCTGGCTGCTCACCGCGGAGGCATCACAACGGTCGTAATCCCGCAGGAAAACGAAAAGGATCTGGTCGACATACCCAAGAACATCAAGCAAGACCTGAAGATCGTTACCGTCAAATGGATTGATGAGGTATTGCGTACGGCGCTGCAGCACATGCCGGAGCCGCTCCAGTCTGAAGGGGTGTCAGCCGAGGTTGACGCGGGTGCGAAGCAGAATGGCAGCGCAGGGATGGTCACCGCGCACTGATCGCAACCCACCTCGAAGGCAACTCGCAAGCGCCTGGAACGCGCGCGGGACAAGGACTTCTTGCTTGACACGCGTTTTTTGCAGTTGCTAAAGTCTGCGTCGGGCTGGCGATGCTTGGCTGTAAACGCGCAAAAGGAACAAAGACTCATGACCAAGACACTGGACGGGGGACGTAACTAGATGAATAAAGCGGAATTGATTCAGGCGGTCGCGGATGCCACCGACCTGAATAAAGCGGAGGCCGGTCGCGCGGTCGATGCGGTTATCGACGCTATCACCGCAGCGCTGAAGCAGGAGGACACGGTCTCCCTGGTCGGTTTTGGTACGTTTGCCGTAAAGTCGCGCGCAGAGCGGCAGGGCCGGAATCCTCAAACGGGTGACACGATCACGATCCAGGCAGCAAAGATTCCTTCTTTCAAGCCTGGAAAAGCACTGAAAGATGCTGTAAGCTAGGCATTCTTTGGGTGCTTAGCTCAGCTGGGAGAGCATCGCCCTTACAAGGCGAGGGTCGTAGGTTCGATCCCTACAGCACCCACCACCCAGCCAGTTTTGGAGCGGTAGTTCAGTTGGTCAGAATACCGGCCTGTCACGCCGGGGGTCGCGGGTTCGAGCCCCGTCCGCTCCGCCAATAGTTGAATAAACCCCGAACATTCGTTTCGGGGTTTTTCTTATCCAGATTCCGATTCGAATCCGCAGGTTTGCCCCATGCTGCAGGCAATACGTGACCGTGCCCATGGAATTTTTTCCTGGGTGTTGCTCATCATCATTGGTGTTCCTTTCGCCCTCTGGGGGATTCAAAACTACCTGGACACCGGGCAGGAAAGCCCGTTGGCTGTAGTCGGAAAGCGCAAGCTGTATGAGCGGGACGTAAATCGAGCCTACGAACAGAGTCTCCAGAGCATGCCAAGTCTGGCGCAGTTCGACGAGAAGGAGATCAAGCGGCAGTCGCTGGAGCGGCTCATTCGTGAGGAGTTGATCGCCGAAGCCACCGATGCGCACCAGTTGCGGGTCAGCGATGACGGCGTCCGTGATTTTCTGCAGGCGTTGCCCTATTTTCAGACCGATGGTGCGTTCGACAGGGAGAAGTATCGTCAGCTTCTGGCATCGCAGAATCTTTCTCCCGCCGAGTATGCCGAGCAAGTGCGACGCGCAATGGCAATGGAGCAATACCAGCGCGGTATCACGGACAGTGCGCTGGTGCCTGAGGTTCAGGTCGAGTCCCTTTATCGGCTCCGGAACCAGCAGCGCTCCATTAATTATGTCGTGATCCCATCTCTGAAATCAGAGCAGCCGGTGACCGAGTCGGATATAAGTGCTTATTACGAAACGCATCGGGCGGATTTCCGTGAACCGGAAACCGTTAGCATAGATTATCTGTTGCTGACCTTGGACGAACTGGCCGGTAGCGTAAATCCCAACGAGTCAGAACTCCGCAGCTTCTACGAGGAGCAGAAGGGCGCCTTTACGACCGAGGAGCGGCGGCGTGTGAGCCACATACTGATCGCTGCCGAGGAAGGCAATGCGGATGCTGACAAGGCGGCTCTGGCGAAGATTCAGGCGATACGAGAACGGCTGGCAAACGGAGAAGCCTTTGCGAAGCTGGCGAAGGAGCAATCGGAGGACACCGTATCTGCGGCCAAGGGTGGAGACCTGGGCGTTCTGGCCAAAGGAACCATCGACCCCGCCCTGGAGAAAGCGGTGAAGGTATTGGGGCAGGGGCAGGTCTCGGATCCGGTGCGCACCCCTTTCGGTTACCACTTGATCCAGACGACGGAACTGGAGCCCGGAAGCACCAAAAGCTTCGAACAGGCCAAGCCGGAACTCGTCAAAATGTTTCAGCGAAACGCAGCCGACAACCGGTTTTACGAGCTCGGCCAGAAGCTGACTGAGCTTTCGTTCGAACACCCGGATACCCTGGAGCCGGCCGCCAAGATGCTCGGGAAGTCCGTGCAAAGCAGCACGCCCTTCACGCGTGACACGGGCGAGGGATTCGCCGCCAAACCTGCGGTCCGGGACGCTGCTTTCAGCGAAGACGTTCTGAACGGTAAGAACAGCGATCTGATCGAGCTGAGCCCCGAAGAGGTCGCAGTCATCCGGGTTCGCGAACATCGCCCGGCGGCAGACCGTGCCTTGGACGCCGTTCGGGCCCAGGTCATCGAGCGCATTCGGCATGAGCGCTCTGTCGCCCTGACGCAGCAGCGTGCGATGGACACGGTAAAGGCGCTGGATGGCGGTGCGACACTGGCGGATCAAGCCAAGGCCTTGCGCGTGCAGGTGCAGTCACCCGCTCCATTCCGTCGTGACTCCGACGCCCTCCCGGAGCCTTTGGTCACCGCAGTGTTCGGCGCAGGCCGACCCAAGGAAGCGCAGCACATCAACGGGTTGGTAGCGATCGACGATGGTTCGCAAGCCGTCTATCAGTTGAAGTCCGTGGTTGACGATAAACCGGGAGAGGGAGATCAGGAACTCGCGCGTCTGAGAGAGTATCTGAACAACTATGTAGGCCAGCGGCAGTTTACCGCCTGGGTCGATCAGTTGCGGCGAGAGTCTGACGTCGAAATCAAACGCTCGGAACAGCCTTGAACCGCAAAGATACAGTGGTCGCCCGTCGCGACCCGACGCTGCGTCTGCCGGTGCCACATACCCCCGCTGCATACGGGAGCTCTTCTGGGTAGCCTCGTCGAACAAACGGTCCCATCAAGGGTCAGCGGCTAGGGCTCGGGGCTCAGCCGCAACTGTGCTGCAGGGGCGTCGGTGACCGCGCATCCGCTCGGTCTGGATTCCGCTTCATGGTCTCCGCTGTTGGCTGAAGCTGAACCCGCGTTTTCGTGGGTAAGTTCGTGCTCAGCGCTGTGGTGCAGTTCCGATAGCGCCCGACCTGGGTGATCCCGAACATTGGATTATCGGCGTGGGCTAGGGCATTGTGCGCTAGATTTTCCGCGAGACTAAGACGTTAGTCGGACGTCCGATGCAGAAATGCGCTCGCATGATACTCGGCATTTACGCGGTCGGAGACCGATCTTGCGGTCCGTCGCCTGATATCCCGTACGCGCTTTGTAGAATCGTCGATGAGTGGCGGAGAGGGCGGGATTCGAACCCGCGTGCCGGATCTCTCCGACCATCCGATTTCGAGTCGGCGCCGTTATGACCGCTTCGGTACCTCTCCTGTATCGAGCTTCGTATCATAACGGAATTCGCGCGAAAGTTGAATCGGTGTGGCGGTCCAAGGGCCCCCGGGTGTGGTCGAGGGGGCTGATCGGGCGGCTGGCAGCGCTGGCTCCTTGTCCGTCGGACGGAGCGCTCGGGTAAGGAGCCCTCGTGGGCCAGTGACCCCCTTGCCGGACAGCAGGGCCCACCGGTGCTGCGTTTCGGCGAAGCCCGCATTAAACTGCGCGCAGTCATGATCCGACTCGTCGCTTGCTGCCCCAGTAATAAGATGACTTTTTGCGCTGTACGCCTTTGCGCTTGCAGCATCGCGTCCCCGTCCCCGTCCGCGTGCCCTTGATCAATTGACCGACCCGAGGATCGTCGCTGCGATGACCCTGCCGAACGTCTTGAAGGCCCTCATCATCGATTTGGATGGTGTGCTCTTCGTTGACCAAGAGCCCGTTGAGGGGGCTGCGGAGGCGCTTGCGCGCCTTAAGACGGCAGGCCTGAACTGCCGTTTCGCGACCAACACCAGTACGCTCAGCTCGCAGGCGCTCCATCGCAAGCTGCTCGACATGGGCCTGCCGGTCGAACGGCATGAGATCCTCAGTGCCCCGGCGGCAGTGCATCGGTATTTGCGGGAACGCCCGGGGTCAAGCTGCTGTCTCTTGCTGGCCGAAGATATTCGGGCAGACTTTAACGACATTCCTCAGGTGGGACTCGATCAGGCCGACTTTGTGGTGCTCGGCGACATTGGAGACGCGCTGACACGGGGGGTGCTGGACGGAGTCTTCAATCGACTGATGAATGGCGGTCAGTTACTCGCGGTGCACAAGAATCGGTTCTGGCAAACGCGCACCGGACTACGTATGGATATCGGTGGGTTCGTTGCGGCGCTGGAGTATGCGACAGGGCGTGCAGCGCTGGTCATGGGTAAGCCATCGGCGGATTTTTTCCGCATTGCGCTCGCAGACCTTGGGGCAGATTCGAGCGAGGTGATCATGGTTGGCGACGACATTGACGCCGACATCGGAGGCGCACAGCGGCTTGGCATCCGCGGAGTACTCACCCGAACGGGAAAATTTCGACAGACCTATGTAGATGCCAGCGAAATCCATCCCGATGCGATCATCGCCTCATTCCGAGAACTCCCAGCCCTTCTCGGACTTGTTTAGGCATTGCGCTCCCGCTAAGCAGATGACAATACAAGTGTCTTCGGAGGTGTCGCGTGACCCCATGACATGGCGGGCGGGCGTGATGATGATTCGTCAGCGCGACGCTGCGATCCGGCCGAGTGAGACGAAGGAGTCGATTTGGATTCGATAGAGGAGGGGGTATTGACGACGCTCCCCGGCGTTACCATTGCAGCTTGGCTCATGACGGGCCTGATCCGACAGTATGCGCTGAGGCGGCTCATCGATGTGCCGAACGACAGGAGCTCTCACCGTGTGCCAACCCCGCGGGGTGGTGGTTTGGCCGTGGTCCTGGCCTTTTTCGCCGGGTGTTTCGCAGCGGTTATGAGCGGCGCCATGTCGCCCGCCTTCCTGGGCCTGCTGGGCAGCGGGCTGATTGTTGCCGGTGCCGGCTTTTGGGATGACCACGGACACGTTCCCGCCGGCGTGAGGCTCGCGGCGCACACCGCGGCCGGGACCGTCGCGATCGGGCTGATCGGAGGATTTCCTGAACTGCCCCTGGGTTCGTGGACGCTGTCTCTGGGTTGGTTCGGCACGGGCTTCGCGCTGTTGTGGCTGCTCTGGTCCCTGAACCTGTTCAATTTCATGGATGGCATCGATGCGATTGCCGGAACCGAGGCGATCTTCGTGGCCGGCGGTGCTCTGGCCCTAATGGCCATGCAGCCCGAGGGACTCGGTGCGACCAGCGCCGCACTGGCTGTGTTGACGGCCGCCAGCGCGGGCTTTCTGTGGTGGAACTGGCCGCCCGCAAAGATCTTCCTGGGTGATGTCGGGAGCGGCTTCATCGGCTATTCCCTGGCGCTGATCGCGCTGGCCGACATGAGGAGCCCAGGCGGCGGGCTCGGATTACCGGTATGGGTAATCTTGAACGGCCTGTTCGTTGTCGACGCCACCTATACCCTCGCGCGGCGGTTCATAACCGGTCAGCGGTGGTACTCGCCGCATCGTCTCCACGCCTATCAGAAGGCCGCGACGATATTGGGTGGGCATCGGCCCGTGGTAATCTACGCGCTCTGCATCAACACCTTGTGGCTTTTACCTTGCGCGTTCGCCGCGCAGCGCTGGCCAAACTGGGCGGTCCCGTTACTCGGCATCGCCCTCCTGCCGCTGCTCACTTTGGTCGTGCGGCTTAAGGCTGGCGATCCGTAACCCTTCCTGCCGTCCCGTCCCGATGAACATGTTGTCGAAGCTCCGGGCCAGAGCGGCCATCTTCATTCACGACCTGACGATGGTCGTGATGGCCTGGTTGGGGGCCTACTGGCTCCGCTTCAATCTCGGTGAGATCCCGCAGGCCTACTGGGATGCGGCCTTCAAATGGTTGCCGGTAGTCGTTGTCGTACAGGGCATCTCGTTGCGGATCTTCGGGCTTTACCGTGGCGTTTGGCGCTTCGCATCGGTGCCGGACCTGCTGCGCATCGTGAAGGCCGTCGCAACGGGAGCCCTGGTCATCGCCAGCGTTACTTTCGTGACGAACCGGCTCGAGGGCGTGCCGCGCTCCGTGCTGCCCCTCTACGTCGTGTTGCTGACCTTGATGCTCAGCTCCCCACGATTGCTGTATCGAATTTGGAAGGATCGATCGGCGTCATTACGCGACGGTCAGCGGGCGCTGGTCGTCGGAGCCGGCAACGCGGGCGAGGCACTCGTGCGCGACCTGCGGCGGGATCGCGGGAGCCCGTACGTCCCGATCGCCTTCGTCGACGACGACGCGAGTAAGCGCGGGCGTGAGATTCATGGCCTCCGGGTACGCGCTGGCTGCGACCACATACCGAATCTGGTCGTCCGTCTCGACATCGACGTGATCCTGATTGCCGTCCCGTCGGCGAGCGACCGCGAAATGCGCCGGATCGTGGAGATCTGCGAAGGGACGAAGCTGCCGTTCATGACGCTGCCGTCGGTTCAGGATATCTTGACGGAGCAGCTGGGTTCGGCGCTGCGCGATGTGTCTATCGAAGATCTTCTGGGACGCGCCCCGGTCCGTCTCGAACGCTCCAACGTGGAGGCGCATCTGGCGGGCAAGCGCGTGTTCGTCACCGGTGGCGGTGGGTCGATCGGCAGCGAATTGTGCAAGCAAATCGCACGCTTTCCGGTGGCCGAGTTGACGATATTCGAACGGTGCGAGTTCAACCTCTACCGAATTTCACAGGAACTGGGGCGGCGTTTCCCGAACCTTCGACTCCGCGCGCTGCTGGGCGATGTCGCAGATCGGCGCGCGGTCGAACGTGCCATTGCCGAAGCGCATCCGGACATCCTGTTCCACGCGGCCGCCTACAAGCATGTCCCGCTGCTGGAGTATCAGCTGCGTCAGGCCGTCCTGAACAACGTGCTCGGTACGAGAACTGTGGCCGAGGTTGCCGTGGCAAGTCGGGTCGCAGAGTTCGTGCTGATCTCCACCGACAAGGCCGTTAAACCCACGAACGTCATGGGTGCCACGAAGCGGGCTGCGGAAATGATGGTTCAGGAATTGAACCAGCGCGCCACGACGCGCTTCGTGACCGTCCGTTTCGGAAATGTACTCGATTCGGCCGGGAGCGTAGTGCCCTTGTTTCGCGAACAGATCCAGTCGGGCGGGCCGGTCACGGTCACGCACCCTGATGTGACCCGGTATTTCATGACCATACCGGAAGCCTGCCAGCTGATCATGCAGGCCTCGGCCGTTGGACAGGGCGGCGAGGTATTTGTGCTGGATATGGGTGAGCCGATCGCTATCAGCTATCTGGCCGAGCAAATGATACGCCTGAGCGGCAAACGTCTCGGCGACGATATCGAAATCGTCTACACGGGACTGCGTCCGGGGGAGAAGCTGCATGAGGAACTGTTCCTCGAGCAGGAGCAATTGCTCGAGACCGCGCACAGCAAGCTCAGGTTGGCGCAACCCTACGTGCCTGACGGAGACGCCCTGCGTGCGGGTATCGAGGCGCTGATCGAGTGTTGCCGCGACGGAGCGGACGCCGAGATTCTTAAGGCGCTTCGATGGCTGGTGCCCGAGTTCGTAGGCGCTCCCGGCCGGGCCGGCGCCATCGAGCCGCCCCGCGACGGAGCCGATCGGGTCGAGCATATGGATGGGGACGCGCGGTCGGCGCACGTCTCGTCTCGGCCGGCTAGCGGGTGACTCCAGACATCGCGGCGTGTCGATGCCGGCGCAACCGGTCGAAGGGGTCGGTTGCGGGATTCGAGATCAGTTGGTATTGGCTTCCGGGCTGGGCAGCGGCGTTTCCGGGAGTAACGGCGCAGCCGGCAGTTCCTCTGGCATGGCTCCGGGAACCCGGTGTCCCTTGTCATCCATGCACTGTGCGTAGGCGATGTCGTAAAGCTGCTGTTGCGGTCGCACACCGGCGGACAAAGGCGTTGCGGCGAGCGCCGGCGGGCTCGCGGGTGGCGCGGGCGAGGTAGCTGCGATGAAGGCTTGGTCGGGGGGCGTACCCCTGGCTTCGAGCGCAGCGAAACGGCGACATACCGTGTCATCCCGAGCAAACTGCTGAAAGGTTTTTGTTCCGCCTTTCAGTACCAGTACGGTCGGACCTTCCGGTATCGAGGCGCAGGCGGAAAGGAGTAGGGGGGCGAGCAGTGTCGGAACAATGGACGGTCTTTTCATGCTGCGGTCTGTTCCACGGTGTCGGGTGCCGAGCGTGTAGGGTCAACCGGGGCGCTGCCAGCGGTTCTCGCGTGGCGGGGCGGGCGCCGTATCGCATTGATCGCCGTGTTGGGCTGGGGACGCCTCGGTGATCGCGCTGTCTGGCGTTGCGAGTTCGGTATTGCCGTGTTCCGGGGCAATGGACGCATGCGACGCCGTGGTGCCCATTCTCCGATTCAGGGACTTAAGCTGCTCTTCGATTCGCAACAAGAGTTCGATCTCCTGATCCAACCGGGCCTTGATGCCGAAGACCGAAAAGGGGAGAAGAAACCACAATAGGGCCGTGATGCCGAAGAACGCGCCGGCAAGCAGCATCATCGGAGCCCCCAGTCCGCCGAAAAAGTTATCCATAAGTCCTTGCCAGAAAAAATGAAAATGTCGGGTCGGCGCGTGTTGTCGTACCGGGAGCGGTGAGTAACGCGCAGCTTTCGGCCAGGCCTGCACGGCGTTGCCAGGGGCCCGGGTCAGCACTCATTATGCACCCGGAAGGGTGCCAGCACCTCCGAAGCTCGAATTGCCCCCCAGTGGACACACTGATGCGCGGCCCCGGCTTCGCGCGGCGACGGTGCCGCTGCAGTTCGCTACCCCTAATCCGAGTCGTGACGATGCGGGTGCCGCTGCAGTTCGCTACCCCTAATCCGAGTCGTGACGATGCGGGTGCTGCGCAGTTGCCGTTCAGTAGCCAACCAGCGATCGGGCGTTCCGCCTGCCAGGCGCTAGCGTGGCAGTGCTTCGATCAGTTGACGTGCTCGTGCGTCTTCTTCCGCTAAATGTTCCAGTCTCGACCGATAGGGCGCCAGCGTTGCGTGACGCCCGCTCTCCATCGCCATTTGTGCCAGCAGGTAGAGCGCCTCACGGTCGTTCGGATGAGCGCGCAGGTGGGTTGTCAGAAAGTCGAAAGCGGGCTTTTTGTTGCGTGAGGAGTAAAGGCCGACCGCGTAGCCATAGGTATACCGGTTGTCATCGGGGGCCAACTCCGCTGCGCGCCTGATTTCGGCGAGTCCGGCGGGCGTGCGCCCGACGCGGACCAGGTGCAGTCCGTGGGCATAGTGAAGACCGGCGTCATTAGGAACTGCACTGAGCCCTTGCGACAGCGTTTCTCTCACCTTGTCTTCCTGACCGAGCGCCCGGTAGAGATCGGCCAGATTGGCATAGGCCGGCGCAAAACCCGGCTGTATGGCCAACGCCGCTTGATACTGCTCAACCGCCTGTGTGCTGTGACCCAAGGCCGCCTCGACACCGCCTGCGATCATGCGCCACTCCGGTCGGCTGGCATAGATCCCGGCTGCCGTTCGGAGTTCCTGCAGGGGCGGCTCGAGTTGGCGGCTCTGTTCCGAGGTCAAGCCCGTTCCAGCCAGAAGGCGTGCCGCTTCGATGCGCAGCGCCCTTTGGCTGTCGGCCAGCAGATGACCCGCCAGGTTCCAACGCTGCGAGAGGGGCATCACTTGCGTCGCGCGCAAGGCACCGAGGCGCTCAGGAACGAACTCCGAGTACAGGCTCCGGCGCAGGGCGTCCGGAATGGCTGACAGCATGGCGCCAGCATCCTCCAGGAGACTGCCCTTGGCGATGGGCGGCGTGGTCGGGTCGTTCAGCGCCGCGCGGAGCAGTGCCTCGGCCCCGGGCGCGGTGGTGCGGACTGCCTGCAGGGCTGTCCCGAAGTGCTGAAAGCCTGCGGCATCCCGTCCCAGCCAGCGCTTGACCTGATCTGCGGCCCAGAGCGCCGGCTTGTCGCGATGGCACTGCTGGCAGGCATTGGGAACGCCCAAGTGCTCTGTCAGGTCCGGTCGCGGGACGCGAAAGCTGTGGTCCCGCCGCGGGTCCACAACCATGTAGGTGCGTTGCGGCATGTGACAATCGACGCAGCCAACGGCGGGTTGGAGTGCCCGATCATGGTGATGATGCGTTGGGGCCTCGTAGCGCGCGGACTCATGGCACTGCAGGCAGACCGTGTTGCGATCACCGCGAAGGCTGGTGGAGTGCGGATCGTGACAATCGCTGCATACCACGCCGCGAGCAAACATTTTGCTCTGCTGGAAGGAGTTGTACTCGTAAACCTCGTCCTTGATCTGGCCATCGACAAAATACAAGTCATCCGACAGGAGCGCGGCGAGGTAGTGCTGATCGTAGCCTTCCTCCGGCAGGAACTCATTTGTCAGCGCAGTGCGGCGGGAGTGGCATACCGCGCAGGCCTTGATTGTTGAACTCTCCGCGAAACGCAACGCGCGACCGTTGATGATCGCGGCATGGCGAGTCGGGTCGGCTGTGTGTTCGAAGTGGACGACCAGCCCGCGGCCGGGATCCTCCGTCCGCCACCGGTTCCAGAAACGCTGCCGCTTCTCTGCCCAGGCCAGATGGGCCGATCCGGGCCCGTGACAGGCCTCACAGGCCACGTTGACTTCGGACCACCGGGTGTCGAAACGGTCGTGCTGCGAATCGTAGTTGTGCCGGACATTCGTCGAATGGCAGTCCGAACACATGAAGTTCCAGTTCTGGTAAGGCCCCGTCCAGTGCAAAGGGTCGCGGTAGTCGATGTCCTCGCCTGGATATAGGTGAAACCAGCGTTGGCCACCCTCGGGCGCGTTGCGGCTGTCCCAGGCGATGGAGAACGCCTGCAGTCGCTGACCCGGGAGTTGCAACAGATACTGCTGCAGCGGCGCCCGACCAAACACATACCTGACCGGGTATTCCGCTGTGCTGCCATCCGGGCCGTCGGTCCGAATGAGATACTGGCCGTTGTGCCGAAGAAAGTTGGTGCGGCGCCCGTACCGCTCGTATTCGGCGTCGCCGAAGTCGCCCAACACGCTTTGCGGATCCGGTGGCAACATCGCAGCGGCGTGGTGCGATTGCTGCCAGCGTTCGTATTCCGGGCGGTGGCATGCAGCACAGGAGTCGGCACCGACATACCCTGCCACACTGAGCGCAGCGGGCTCGGCCCCCGTCTTCGTGCCACGCTCCAGGCCGAAATGGTGGAATGCCAGCGCGCCAATCAGCAACAGGAGGCCCAGCGCCAACAGGCTGGTCCAAGGTCCGAACCTGGGCTTGGCGACGAGGGACACCTCGTCGGCGGTGTGGCTCGGCCTCCCCCCGACTAGTGGGCCGGAGGCGCGGGGCATGCGTATGGAGCGGCTGCGTCGCCTGATTCGGCTCATCGCGGGATAATCATCCTACCCGTGATCCGATGGCCACCGGCGGTTGACGGCGGCGCGCCGGTCCGGGAAGTGAGCCGGGGTGGGCAAGGGCGCGGATCCAATGCGTTTTCAGGGTCATGGCCGCGCCGCAGGATCGGCGCAGGGGAAGGGGTATATGGAGATAATCGGGAACGTGAGCGTATCACTACGTCTGCGCCGGCGGAAGGCCGCGGGAGACGAATGAAGACCCGAGCGCGAGCCCGATTTCTCCGCATGACTTGGTTCGTGCCGGAAGGCCGCTGCGTCCGTTCGGCCAAGCAAGGTTCCGGTAGGCGATCAGTCCGAGCCCCGGCGACGCAGGCTCCGCGGTTCCTGAACGGCGGCCTCGCGATCGCGCTCCATCGAACGGGTGATGATGGCTTCAGCTTCGTCGGCATCGCCCCAGCCGACCACACTGACCCACTTGCCCGGCTCGAGATCCTTGTAGTGCTCGAAAAAATGCTGGATCTGACGGATCAGGTTGTCGGGCAGATCGGTATAGGTCTGAACGTGTTCGTAGCGCCTTGTCAGCCGTGGCACAGGCACGGCAATGATCTTCTCGTCGCCCCCGGCCTCGTCCTGCATCTTCAGCACCCCTACCGGCTTCACGGCAATGATGGCGCCGGGCAAGATCTCGCGCTGATTGGCGACGAGTACATCGCAGGGATCGCCGTCGTCGGACAGCGTGTGGGGAATAAAGCCGTAATTGCCTGGGTACCGCATCGATGTGTATAGAAAGCGGTCAACAAAAAGTGTTCCGGCGGCCTTGTCGAGCTCGTATTTGATCGGTTGTCCTCCGATGGGCACCTCGATTACGACGTTCACTTCCTTGGGCGGGTTGCGGCCGATGGAGACGGCATCGATGCGCATGGGCACTCCTCTAGCAAATAGCGCTATGATGGCATATCCGCTGTCGGCATTGAGTGTCAGCTGCGTTGCCATGACGGGTGGCTGACTGGAAGGTCGGCGGGAGTGATCCCACCGTGTGACAGCGTCAGCGACCGATCGGAGGATTTCCCATGATCGACCTCGACACTCTATTGGGCGAAGAAGGGCCAACACTGCTTCACCATGTCTGTACCGGCATCCCCAAGGACCGTCTGCACCTCCCGGGGCCGGATTTCATCGACCGAGTCGTCGCAGCTTCTGACCGGAAGCCGGGAGTCCTGCGCAGTCTCGCGGCGCTATACGGACAGGGTCGCCTCGCCGGAACCGGATACCTGTCCGTCCTGCCCGTCGACCAGGGTGTTGAACACTCCGGTGGCGCCTCCTTTGCACCCAACCCGGACTATTTCGATCCCGGAAAGATCGTCGAGCTGGCGCTCGAGGGCGGTTGCAATGCCGTCGCATCGACGCTCGGTGTGCTGGGCAGTGTCGCGCGCCGTTATGCCCACAGGATTCCGATGATCCTCAAGCTCAATCACAACGAGTTCCTGTCGTATCCGAACAGCTATGATCAGACCCTCTTTGCCAGTGTCGAACAGGCCTTCGATATGGGCGCCGTGGCCGTGGGTGCCACCGTGTACTTTGGTTCGCCGGAGTCCCGTCGCCAGATCCGGGAGATATCCCAAGCCTTTCAGCGGGCTCACGCGCTCGGGATGGTGACCATCCTGTGGGCCTACCTGCGCAACAGCGCGTTCAAGCGCGACGGAGTCGACTACCACGTAGCCGCCGATCTGACGGGCCAGGGCAATCATCTGGGCGTCACGATCGAGGCCGACATCATCAAACAGAAAATGGCGGAAACTAATGGTGGCTTTAATGCCCTGAAGTTTTCCAAGACGCACCCCAAGGTCTACAGCGACCTGACGAGTGAGCATCCAATCGACCGCGTGCGCTACCAGATTGCGAACTGTTACATGGGGCGTATCGGCATGATCAACTCGGGTGGTGAGTCGAAAGGTGCGGGCGATCTCGCGGCGGCGGTGCGCACGGCGGTGATCAACAAACGCGCCGGTGGCATGGGCCTGATCTCTGGACGGAAGGCCTTCCAGAAGCCGATGCGAGAGGGGGTGGCATTGTTGAACGCGATTCAGGACGTCTACCTGTCGCCGGAAGTCACGATCGCGTGATGTTCGGTGGAAGCGGAAGCGCGGTTTCGCGCGAGCGAATCGTGGAGTCTCATCAGCTTGTCTGGAGTGGAAGTATGAGGAACCGCCTTGTCCTTGGTCTGAATTTGCTGCTCGCGCTGGATCTGGTCGCCTGCGCCGCCGTTCCTCTGGACCCGCGCGCGCAGCGCATTCGAATCGTCACTGCCGATCCGGCCGGATGCGAGTACCTCGGAGAAGTGACCGGGAATCAGGGCAATTCGTTCACCGGGGGTTTCACAAGCAACGCGAATCTGGAAACAGGAGCGCGCAACGATATGAAAAACCAGGCGTTGCAGATGGGTGCGAACACGATCCAACTGCTGACAACCCGATCGGGACAGACGGGAACCCTGGCCGTTTCGCAAGGCTCGGGTGGCGGTAGCTCGGAGCAGACCAATGTCACTTACGTCGGTGCAGCTTATCGTTGCGGGGAGAAGTAAGGTGAAGCCGGGGCGGGGGGTGCGGTGCTGGCAGCACCTGCGGGTGGCGGCCCTGGCCGGTGCGGGCCTGTGCTTGCTGGAGGGCTGCGCAACGACAACCTATGCTCACCCCTACTATGTCATGGGGCCAGGTGTCTACGGTGCCTCGTATTACGGGGTCTACGGCTACCGGAACTACTACTACGGCGGGGTGTACCGACCCTGGCGAGGTGGCGGCTGGTATCGGGGCGGTGGCGGGTGGTACCACGGCGGTTGGCGCCGTTAGGGTTGGACGGCAGGGGAATGACGATGAACGATCGGCGGCTGTGGAGCTGCATGCTGGTGTTCTGTTTCCGGGTGGTTTCGGCAACGGACGCTGCCGATCCCCAGGCGGCGACTCTGTGGCGAGAGCTGGAACCGGCTTGGGACGTCGTGGCCCAGAAGGTCGTCAAGCTGGTCGGTGAAGAGCGGCAACATCGCATGATCGATCTGGCCTATGCCTCCGTGGGAGCGAATGTCTGTGGTATCGCCCTGAAACGTAGCGCCTTCGAGCAGGCATTCGAGGTGTTTGAGGACGACGCTTACCGCACGATGCCGGAGCCGCAGCGCAAGCAATACGAACAGCACCTGCTGGTTCATTACGGTAACTTCGTCGGCTTGCTGACGGCCGAAGCACTGTTGAGCCGCGAGACCTTCTGTCGCACGGCTGCGGAACTCAGGACCACGCATGGCGGTGCAGCCGCGTACTGGGGTGATGAGCACTCCGGCCGTTGAATCCGTTGCTCGGCCGCCTGCGGAAGCGGTATCTCATGGCAACCGGGCAAAACCTGCTTTCCAGCTACCCTCGGTCATGCGCTGTGAGTTGATTTCGTGGGCGCGGGTTGCCCGTTTGGCTGGAAGCCTGGCAAGCCGCATTCGGGCTTCCGGCTTTCAACCCGATCGCATCGTGGCCATCGCGCGCGGGGGCTATGTGCCGGCACGTCTATTGTGCGATCGGTTGAACCTTTACGAACTGGACAGCATCCGCATCGCACACTATCGGGCCGGAGCAAGTAGATTGCCCAAGGTCCGTCTGGTAACCCCCTTGGTCGCGGATATCAGCGAACTCGATGTGTTGCTGGTCGATGATGTCGCCGACACCGGCGATACCCTCCGTCTGGCTGTGGCCTATCTGCAGGACTTGGGCGTGAGGTCAGTCAAGGTCGCGGTATTGCAGCACAAGCGTCAGTCTCCCTTTATTCCTGACTTCTGCGCCGAAGAAGTCAAAACCTGGCGTTGGCTGATCTACCCCTGGGCCGTCATGGAGGACCTGGGAGGCTTTCTTGCAGCGATGAGCCCGGCACCCCGGACGGCCGACGAGGTGGTGGAGCGCTTCCGGGACGACCACGGATTGAAGCTGCCGGCGAGGCTGGCTGAGGAGGTTCTGGCAGCCTTTTTGGCCGGCGGTCCGTCACGGGTTTGAACAAGGGATGCACTTGACCTGATTCGACCTGACCCTTGTTGGCAAAACACGGGGACGCTCGGTATTCGTTTGCCGAGGCTAGCGACCCGCTCCAGCACTCGCTCGCGCGCGACGACGTGCCCCTCCATCCGCATCCGCCGCTCATTCCCGATACGGGGCCAACGCGGATGGCGCGATTGCGCGAATCGCCGGTATTCCGTAGTCTCAGCGATGCACAGAAATCTCGAGTTCACCTGTGCCCATTCTCCCAGCGCCTGCCGGCGCTGATATAAGTCAATAATAAATAAGAGAATAATAGGAGGAGGTTATGTCCAACACGGCAACCGTGGAGAAGTTCTTTCGCAGTTACCTAAAACGTGACTTCGTGGGAATGCAGTCCTGTCTGGATGAGGATGTGCATTTCAGCGATTACGCCTTTGACGACATTCATGGCGCGCAGGTCCAGGCGATGTGGCAATGGTTCTGCACGCGTACGCCGCCGATCACGATGCTGGGCTATAAGGTGCTCCGCGAAGATGGGGACCGGGTCATTGCGCGATACCGGATCCGTTATCTCTTCCAGCCGGAAGACAAGGTCGAACCACGGACGATGGATTACCTGATCGGCAGCACGTTCACGCTGGCCGGAGGGCGGATCGTCGAGCAAAGGGACTGGTTCTACGAGTTATCGGAGTTCGAGTTTGCCAAGCGCTTGGTCGGGTTGCCCAAGGCGCTGCTGGCCTACACGCCGTTCCTGCGAAAGGCGATCCGCAAAAAAATGGCCGATAAGCTGGCGGACTTCATGGCGACACCTCCGGCGATGGCATGAGCCGACGGCAGCACGATGCATGGAGACGATCGACGTCCCCGGCCGAACGAGATTGATGGCGAATTCTAGCAGGGAGAATGACACACCAAGAGCCAAGGAAGGCCTGCGGACGTCGCCGGTCCGCCAGGGTATCGCCGAATCCTTCGCGCGTCCCACGGATGCGGCGGTGATGGTCGGTGCGAGAAGCTAGCCGCTAACCTGGCGAGTTGGGGGCTGGCTCGATCGCTTTGCGCGGCGCGTTCCGAGGTGCGCCGAGCAGACCGGTTGCCGATGGGCCGTCCGCGTGGGCGCACCTCCGAACCGTAGCGTGGCCCCGCCGCGTCGGCGGTACCCGTCGGAATGCGATGGGGCTTTGCAAAGGGTGTGTGCCGGAGGTGCTGGAAGCTTATCCCGCGACAGAGATCGATTCCCCCCAATCGATCTCTGTGCCTTCGGCACACCGTGCGATTGTACCCGATCTCTCCGCCTCAACTAAACGGGAGGTCTTCCCGTTTTTCAGGCGTCATCAAACGCGGTGCAGGATCAGTTCCAGGACCATCTTGCTCCCGAAGTAACCCAACATCAGCGACGCAAAGCCGCCCAACGTCCAGCGAATTGCGGTGCGTCCGCGCCAGCCGTGGATCAGGCGTCCCCACATCAGTATTGCGAAGACGATCCACGCCGCGATCGAGAGCACGGTCTTGTGAGCCAGATGCTGGGCGAACAGGTCGTCGAGGAAAAGAAAGCCTGACAGCAGCGACAGCGTCAGCAGCAGCAATCCAGCGCCAATCAGTTGGAACAACATCGCCTCCATGGTCTGCAGAGGAGGGAGCGACCGATGCAAACGGCTCAAGTGGCGCCGCCGCAGTCCCCAGTCCTGAAGGGACAGCAGGATGGCCTGTATTGCGGCGATATTCAGGAAGCTGTAGGCGAAAATCGATACGACGATGTGGATGCGCATCGGCCAGGCATAGTCCTTCGGCGGTGGCCCCTCCTCGGGAAAGCTCAGTTGCAGGGCCAGCACGGCCGCGGCCAGCGGAAACACCACGATGCCGAGTTTGTCCACCGGCTTGGCCAGGGACGCTATCAGCAGTATCAGCACGATCAGCAGCGTGACCAGCGACAGGGCATTCAGGAAGCCTAGATTCAAGGCGCCGCCCGCGCTGAGGTCGCGGGCGGCGGCAAGGCTGTGCAAGACGGCGGCAACCCACCCCAGTGCGAGCGTCATGAGGCGCCCTTGATCGCTGCCGCCCAGCGCCGAGTAATCCTGTCGCATGGACCGGAAGATCAGAACGCAGGCCCCCAAATAAGCCAGTATTGCCGCAACGCTGAACGCGTTTGAAGTCATCGAGTTCATGCCCCTCCTTTCGGCTAGTCTGGCATAATGCCCGATCGAGTTGAAGCCTGCAGCGACAGGCCGCGGAACGGATCATCGAGGAATACACCCGTGTTTGACACTTTAACCGAACGGCTCAGCGAGTCACTCCGAAAAATCAAGGGTCAGGGGCGCCTGACCGAGGCCAACGTCGAGGCCACATTGCGCGAGGTGCGCACTGCACTGCTCGAGGCTGACGTGGCGCTGCCGGTCGTGCGGGAGTTCATCGAGCAGGTCAAGACGCGAGCTCTCGGCCAGGAAGTGCAGAAAGCGCTTTCGCCCGGCCAGGTGATGATCAAGATCGTCAACGACGAACTTGTCGCGGTGATGGGCAAGGCCAATCAGAAGCTGAGCCTCGCGACACAGCCACCGGCAACGATCCTGATGGCCGGCCTGCAGGGCGCGGGCAAGACGACCACGGTCGCGAAACTGGCACGCTGGATCAAGGAAAACGAGCGGAAGTCGGTGCTGGTGACCAGCGCCGACGTCTACCGGCCGGCTGCCATCGAGCAGTTGCAGACACTGGCCGCAGAGGTCGGGGTCGAGTTCTTCCCCAGCGACCCGAGCCAGGATCCGGTCGATATCGCCAATGCCGCGCTGGCGCACGGCCGCAAGAAATACTTCGATGTGGTCATCGTCGATACGGCCGGCCGGCTACATATCGACGCAGATATGATGGACGAGATCAAACGTCTGCACGCGGCCATCAAGCCGATCGAAACCCTCTTCGTCGTCGACAGTATGACTGGTCAGGATGCGGCTAACACGGCCAAGGCCTTCAACGACGCACTGCCGCTGACCGGTGTGATCCTGACCAAGACGGATGGCGATGCGCGCGGCGGTGCGGCGTTGTCGATTCGCCACATCACCGGCAAGCCGATCAAGTTCCTCGGTATCGGCGAAAAGACCGCAGCTCTGGAAGTCTTTCACCCCGATCGGCTGGCCTCGCGCATCCTTGGCATGGGTGACGTGCTGACGCTGATCGAAGAGGTCGAGCGAAAAATGGATCGCGAGAAGGCCGAGAAGCTCGCGAAGAAGATCCACAAAGGCAAGGGTTTCGATCTGAACGACTATCGCGACCAGTTGCTGCAGATCAAGAGCATGGGTGGTGTCACCGCGATGCTCGACAAGCTCCCGGGAGTGGCCGGCATGCCGAAAGAAGCCAAGGACAAGGTCAACGACAAGGAGATGGTGCAGCAGCTCGCCATCATCAATTCGATGACGCCCCAGGAAAGGCAGTCCCCGGACATCATCAACCCATCGCGGAAGCGCCGCATCTCGATGGGCTCCGGTACCGACGTGGCCGACCTGAACCGGCTGCTGAAGCAGCACGATCAGATGCAGAAGGTCATGAAGAAGTTCAAGAAGGGTAATATTGCCAATCTGTTGCGCGGCCTCAAGGGACAGATGGGCGGCCACCGTCCACCCTTCTGACCCTCATGTCACCGGCGACGACGAGACCGCTTCCCGCATCGCCGGGTCAAAGTCTGGACGCGAATAGCGGAGCAGCTCGGCCCGGGCAATCTGCTGGAATCGGGCGTTGAACGATTTCGCCAACAGCGCCATGCCGAAATAGCCGTAGGGTAGGCGCGGTCCGCGGCCGCAGAAGTCCAGCCGGTGATAGGCCTTCGCGCCATGTCGATGATGGTCCGAATGGCGGGCCAGGCCGACGAAGACATGCCGGGAAAACCACGACTCGGTGACCCAGGCATCGAAGGGTTCAGGCAAACCGGCGCGGCGTTCCAGGCCCCAATGCTGGAAATAGTTCACTGCCTCGAGCAGGCGTACGGCGGCCAGGGCCTGCAGCAGGAAAATGATGGCTGCCGCTGGTCCAGCGTAGGTCAGGATCAGGACGATCAGGGTGATTTCCGCGGTGGCGCCGAGGAAAACCTCGTGGCGCCATAGCTTTCCCGACAGGCGCAAACCCGGGTGCAAGCCAAGGCGGGTGTTTTCCAGGGCCCACGCGCTGCGGAACTGTTCAAGCTTGGTGCGGCGCCAATAGGCGGCATAGGTCTCGCCAAAACGCGCTGTCGCCGGGTCTGCGGCGGTACCCACATGTCGGTGGTGGCGGCGCAGATGTTCCACGGCGAAGTGCTCGTAGCACACCGTCAGCAGCAGGCACCGGCCGAGCAGGCGCGGGAAGGTTCCGCGCCGGTGGATCAGTTCATGAGCGACAGCGATGCATGAGCAGCACGAATTCGTGCCGACCAGAATACGTATTGCGAGCAGGTTGGCCACGCCGAGGATGACGTTCTCGGTGCCCGTCCAAGTCAGCTGCGATGCCGCTACGACCATGAGGACGATATTGGCGAACTGCAGGATCGCCAGCAGATACAACAGACCGTCGAAGGGCCAGGCGGGCAGGTCACGCGCCGGTGCCCGCCGGTCCGGCGGGCTCAGGAAATCGACTGCGATGAACAGCCACACCGGCAGCGTCCACAATAGGGCGTTACCCACCGTATGGGGGCCGGTCAAGAGGAACCACAGGGTGCACACGGGTAGTACCACTGCCAGGCCATGCTCGGCGACCGATCCGAAAAGCCGGAGTGAGACAGCAGATGAAGGTCCGGCGGTCGATGCGATCTTGGTCATAGTGCAAAAGGCGGTGGTCGCCGCCATTGTAACGTCTTATCGAGGCCGCTTCATGGCCGAAATAATCGCCCCGCCCGTCTCGCGTCCCGGTGCCGCGCAGCGATGAGCGGCGGTACGCTGTATATAGGTCTTTCGGTCACGTACCACGACCCGGCGCTGGCCTTGTTGGGGCCTGATGGCGACGTACTGTACGCCGAGGCGACCGAGCGCTGCCTGCAGTACAAGCGAGCGCTGAATGCCGAGCCGGACAATCTTTCCTACTTGCCGGAAGTCCTGAGTGGTCTTGCGATCGAACCGGAGCGCATCTGCCTGGCACTGAATTGGCGCCGCCGCCGGCCGCTGTACGAGCAGGCCGTCGCTGCGCTGGGAATACTCCGCGCCGACGGCCTGCTGCGGACCGGCATCAAGCCCCTTCGTTCCCCGCTGCCGAATTACAAGCTGCATCACATGATGGCCTGCCAGCGCAATGCGATCACGAAGGCCGGACTGAATGCGGTCCGCCTGCTGCGGGAACGCTGGCCAAAGGTCCCCGTGCGGATCGTCGATTTCGACCATCACCACACGCACGCCGCCAGTGCCTGTTTCGCGAGCCCCTTCGAGGAGGCTGCTTGTGCGGTGGTCGATTCCTATGGTGAGCGCGGCGCACTGGCCTTCTTCCGTTATCGCGGCGGGCGGTTGGAGCGCATCCACGAAGCGCGCGGGCTGGGCAGTCTGGGTTTGTTCTACATGAAGCTGACCGAGTGGTGCGGCTTCGACTGGCTGCACGGAGAAGAGTGGAAGGTCATGGGTCTGGCAGCCTATGGGCAACTCGATCCGGACTTCCATCGGCTGCTCGGCAACAGCATCCGCATCGACGGGCTGAATGTGCGGCATGACTCGGCGGCTTTGGGTGCAGCGCTGGCGCGGTTGAACGGACGGTCCGTGTCGGAGCTGCGGAGCAAAGCCGCGGATTTGGCCCACACGGGGCAGCAGGTGTTCGCCGAACGGATGTCGGAACTGCTGACGAACCTGCATCGGCGGCTCCCGAGCGACAGTCTGGCGCTGGCTGGCGGTTGTGCGCTGAACTCGTCCTTCAACGGTCAGATCCTCGAACGCACGCCGTTTCGCCGGCTGTACGTGCCGCCTGCGCCCGCGGACGACGGCACGGCGCTGGGTGCGGCCTACCTGGCCCGCGCTTCGGATGGGTTGGTCGGCAGACCGCGGGGAGCAGCGCTGTCACCGTATCTGGGCGCGCGCATGTCTGGTGAGACCCTCGAGCGCTTAGCGCGACATGCGGCAGGGCTGCGAGTGCAACGCTTCCGGGAGACGATCGCATGGGAGACAGCGCGGCGTATCGCGGATGGTCGCTTGGTCGGCTGGGTGCAGGGTAGGGCGGAGTTCGGGCCGCGAGCGCTGGGCAATCGGTCGATTCTGGCAGACCCTCGCGCTGCCGGCATGAAAGACTGGATCAATGGTCGCGTGAAATTCCGCGAGGAATACCGGCCCTTCGCACCATCGATTCTCGATGAACACGGTCCGGAGTATTTTCTCGACTACCAGCCGTCTCCGTATATGGAACGCACCTTGCGATTTCGGCCCGAGGCGCGGGACCGCGTCCCGGCGGTCGTCCACGTGGACGGCACCGGTCGGTTGCAGAGCGTTACCGGAGACTCGAATCCGCGGTTTCACGCGCTGCTGGAGGCTTTCCGCGCATTGACCGGTATTCCGCTGTTGCTCAACACCAGTTTCAACGTGATGGGTAAGCCGATCGTCCATTCGGTCGAGGACGCCGTGTCGGTGTTCATGACGACTGGCCTGGATGTACTCGTGATTGAGGACTTTATGTTCGAAAAGCCGTAACGCGATGACGCGTGCAGCGAGGGGTAGTTGCCCGGGGTGGGTAAACTCGCGGCGGCAGTACGCCAGAGTGGTCTCGGCGGGGTCGCCGGCGAGTCATCAAGCGGTCAGGAGTATTGACCCGGTCGGTGCGGGTCTCGGAAGGCGTCGGGCTGAGCGAACGGTTGGGTTCCCGAAGCGGGTGAGGAGGGTAAGTGGACTTCGTCTGCGGGTGGCTCAAAAGTGGGGCTTAGCATCCCCGCCCACGCCCTTGCGGCGTGGGCGGGGCGTATCCGGTGGCCGATTACTTCGCGGCAGCCTGGATCTTTTCGAGGTCGGCGACGGCATCCTTCAACACGGCGGCACCTTCCGCAGGATCGCCAGCAGCGCATGCATCCTTGGCGGCCTTGATCTTCTTGATGGTGTCTTGCAGCGGCTTGCCGGCTGCATCACCCGTGATTTCCTTGTAATGCTGGATGGCCTGCTTGATGCTGGTCACGCAACCCTCGCCATTACCGGCGCTGGCAGCAGCGAGCGCTTCCTGGGTCGTCTTGACGGTCAGCGCCATGTGCTCCTTGACGCCTTCGGCGTTCTCGGCAGCCGACGCTACACCAACGGTGAGACCGAAAAAGCCGGTCACGAGGGCGATACCCAACTTCTTGGTGATTTCGTTCTTCATGGATCTAAGATCTCCTCAACTTACTGGTTGTTAGCACCACATTGCCTGTGGTTTTATCTTGAGGCACCAAAGCACCCCGCGCCGACCCTGGCGGTGTCCGTCATCCAATGATGCAATGATGACGAACGCCTAGCCCATGTGCCGTCGCGACCGACCGGGATCGGATGATCCTCTTCGCGGTCGTCAAGCTGCGGTAATACTATTCGAATGTCGCGGCGCTTACCACGCTTTTGTTCAGGCCCGCAAGAAAGGGCCGCGGCCCTGAACGCGCGGCCCCGCTTCGCCTTCCGTCAGGTACCAGGGTGCCCCGGAAGCGGCCGGCGGTCGTGGCCGCAGCGAGGCATTACTCCCAGGACAGCGCGCCTCCGGTCTGGTACTCCGTGACCCGAGTTTCAAAGAAGTTCTTTTCCTTCTTCAGGTCGAGCATCTCGCTCATCCAGGGAAAGGGATTGGACGCACCCGGATACTGCTCCGGCAAACCGATCTGGCTGCACCGCCGATTCGCGATGAACTCGAGGTAGTCCTTGAACATCGGCGCATTCAGGCCGAGCACGCCGCGCGGCATCGTGTCATGGGCATATTGCACCTCGATGTCGACCGCCTCGCGGATCATGTCGATGATCTGCTGCTTGAACGAGTCGGTCCACAGATGTGGATTCTCGATCTTGATCTGGTTGATCACGTCGATGCCGAAGTTCATGTGCATGGACTCGTCGCGCAGGATGTACTGAAACTGTTCGGCCGTGCCGGTCATCTTGTTCCGCCGGCCCATCGACAGCACCTGCACGAAGCCCACGTAAAAGAAGATACCCTCGAAGATCACGTAGAACGCGATCAGATCCCGCAGCAGACGTTGGTCGGCTTCCGGGGCACCTGTCGAGAACGTCGGATCGCCCAGGGATTGGGTGAAGGGCAGGGCCCACTCGGCCTTGCGCGCGACCGCTGGCAACTCGCGGTACATGTTGAAGACCTCGCCCTCGTCCATGCCCAGCGATTCGACGACGTACTGGTAGGCGTGGGTGTGCAGCGCTTCCTCGAAAGCCTGCCGCAGCAGGTACTGCCGGCATTCCGGATTCGTGATATGGCGATACAGGGCGAGTACGAGATTGTTCGCGACCAGCGAGTCGGCCGTCGAGAAAAAGCCCATATTGCGCTTGATGATCGTACGTTCGTCCTCGGTCAGGCCATCCGCGCTCTTCCATAGCGCGATGTCCGCATTCATGTTGATCTCCTGCGGCATCCAATGGTTGGCGCAAGCATCGAGATACTTCTGCCAGGCCCACTTGTATTTGAACGGGACGAGTTGGTTCAGATCGGCGCGACAGTTGATGATTTGCTTGTCGTCGACCTGTATCCGCTTGGCCCCCATCTCGATCGCTTCGAGTCCGGTAGCGCCGGTTGCCCGTGAGACCATTGGCGGGCGGGTCTCAGAAGCGGGATGAGGAACGGGCGCGACAGCGGCTGGTGCCGGGATCTCCTTGATCTGCGCCGGCGGCTCGACCGCCGTCTCGAAGTCCAGGCTCAGTGGCTTCTCGGGTCTTGTCTGGAGTCCCGGCAGGTTGGCCAGCGGATTGTCCCAGTTGAGTTCCATCGTCTTGCTACCTTGAAACAGCGGTGAAAAAAATTTTGGTGATTGTGGTCTGTGGTCGGTGCCGAGTATGAGGGGGGAGCGTCAGGCTGCCTCGGCGCGCTTGGGGTTACGTATCGTGATCGTCGGTTCGCCGTTGGTCGGCGGTGCGGTCAGGCCCTGCTGGAGGACTTGTTCGATATGTTCCCGCATACCCCATCGTGCGCGATAGATGCAGTCGTCGATCGAGAAGCCGACGCCGGCGAAGCCGTCGAGGTCGGGGGAATGGAATCCATAGCGTTCGGGGTTTTCGGTGGTTTCGATGATCAGGGAGT
This sequence comes from Methylolobus aquaticus, assembly GCF_054172105.1. NCBI lineage: Bacteria > Pseudomonadati > Pseudomonadota > Gammaproteobacteria > Methylococcales > Methylococcaceae > Methylolobus > Methylolobus aquaticus. The sequence goes on along the minus strand of NZ_JBSYXP010000006.1, from coordinate 150,684 downwards.
AGGGTAGGTCGATCATTGCATGTCCTCCTTCGTTCTCGTTCTTCTTTTGGGGCTTGGCGCTGCCAATTACGTTGCCTTTATCCTTCTTCGTGCGGGCCAGGTTAGCTGCAGGCAGTGGCGCTCTTCACTGCAAAAATACCTTATTTTGGTGCGGGGTCTCGCCCCCGCGGGCGAGGTCCTGCTGCGAACGTCCATCCATGGCGTTCGCCCTGCGGGCCCGCCTACGGCGGTCCAAATTCGCTCCCGGCGAATTTGTCATTGCTCGTCCAAAGAAAAGTCACCAAAAGAAAGGCCGCCCGGCGACTTGCCGCTGCGCGGTTCCCTGCGGGTCTCGGCACAGACGGGCGCGGCAGACGGGCTGTCCTAGCCCGGCTGCCGCATGACCGCGTCCCTGCGGTCACCCTTCGGGCTGTTTCCGTCCGCGCCTGCGATGCTCGGCTGCGTCGAACGGTATTGACTATTTATCTCCACAGGGCTATTGGCAATGGTTGCCCTAACTTGCCTGCAAGTTGATCCATTTCCGTTAGCAATGACTCGTAATCTGATCTAGCTTGCATAAGTGCCCATCGCGCGCGCAAATCTCTTATGTCTTGTTCCTGTGCCCTTGCAGCCAAGACTGCCAGTCGTTGGTTGAACGATGCATTGAGTTGAAGTTCAATGAATTCACTGGTGACAGAACTTAAGCCCAAACTAACTGCTACGACCGCAATAAAAATTACTAATGATCGGTTCAAACGAAATTTAGCGCGCTGCATAAGAGTCGTGGGGAGAGCTCTCATCAGGATTGCCATATAGATTCCAGTAACAGCGGACATCAATATAGCCATTGCATTGAATGAAAACTTCTCGCGCAAACCAAGAGCAGCACTCCTGTATATTGAGTTGACAAATCCTGCGTACACATGCTCTCCCGCCCACATCAACGTATGTGCGGACCACTTCAGCAACGGCTCGATTAGGAATAATACGATTAGGGAGCTAAGAATCCCGATGAAGATCTGCTTCCTAAGCTCGGTATCACGCAACATCTTGAGCCCTTCGCTGGACCATTACGGGTGCCTTTTTGGGTCAAAACGGATTGTTCGAACTCATCTCGTTTACCGATGTCCCCTGAAACACGGCTTTAGAATGTGATGACCATCAGGATAGAGGGGTCAAGACGCACAGGTTTCCCGACAGCGACCGGAGAAGCGCTGGCGGCTGTGCGTCCCACCCGTTCTTGTGACCTGCTGGTCTATTTGTCGGGCTGAAGCCCGACCTACGACCCGACCTGCGGCCCCGACCGACATTCGGCTTACTGGCAGGCCTCGCAGGTCGGATCGTCGATCAGACAGGCCTTGCCTTCGGTCGCCGCCTGGCGGGGCAGGGCGTCATCGAGCGGGTCGGTCTTGACGGCGTTCAGCTTCCCGTCGAAGGCGGTGCTCTTTTCGACGTGCGTGGCGCCCAGCGAACGCAGGTAATAGGTCGTCTTGAGCCCGCGAACCCACGCGAGCTTATACAGCGTGTCGAGTTTCTTGCCGGAAGGCTCCGACATGTAGAGGTTCAGCGACTGCGCCTGATCGATCCATTTCTGGCGGCGGGCGCCGGCCTCGACCAGCCAGCGGGCATCGATCTCGAAGGCGGTGGCGTACAACTGCTTCAGGTCCTCCGGGATGCGTTCGACATTCTGGACGCTGCCGTCGAAGTACTTGAGGTCATTGATCATGACCGAATCCCACAGATCGAGTCGCTTCAGATCCTGGACGAGGTAGGGATTGACGACGGTGAACTCGCCTGACAGGTTCGATTTGACGAACAGGTTTTGGTAGGTGGGTTCGATCGACTGGGATACGCCGCAGATGTTCGAGATGGTCGCGGTCGGTGCGATGGCCATGACGTTCGAGTTGCGCATGCCGACGGTCATTACGCGTTCGCGCAGGTCGTCCCAATCCAGCGTGAACGAGCGGTCGAGTTGGAGATAGCCGCCGCGCGCCTGCTCCAGCAGGTCGATCGCGTCATGCGGGAGAATTCCGCGGCTCCACAGCGAGCCCTGGAACGTGGAGTAGCGACCGCGTTCCTCGGCCAGATCGGTGGAAGCCTTGATCGCGTAGTAGCTGACCAGCTCCATGCTGCGATCGGCGAAGGCGATGGCTGCCTCGGACATGTACGGTATCCGCAACTGGTACAGCGCGTCCTGGAAGCCCATCACGCCCAGTCCTACCGGACGGTGCCGCAGGTTGGAGCGGCGCGCCTGCGGTACGCTGTAGTAGTTTATGTCGATGACGTTGTCGAGCATCCGCAATGCTGTGCCGACGGTGCGCTCGAGCTTGGCCACGTCGAGTTGCCCATCGGCGCCGATGTGTGCCGACAGGTTCAGCGAACCCAGGTTGCAGACGGCGATCTCGGAGTCGTTCGTATGCAGCGTGATCTCGGTGCACAGGTTCGAGGAGTGCACTGCACCCACATGCTGGTTCGTGTAACGGATATTGCAGGGATCCTTGAAGGCGATCCACGGATGGCCGGTCTCGAACAGCATCGAGAGCATCTTGCGCCACAGCTGCAGCGCCGGCAGGCGCTTGAAGACCTGCAACTCGCCGCGATCGGCCTTTTCTTCATAGGCGCGATAGCGCTCTTCGAAGGCGGTGCCGGTCAGGTCATGCAGATCGGGCGTGTCATTCGGCGAAAACAGGGTCCAGTCGCCTTCCTCGGCGACCCGCTTCATGAACAGGTCGGGAACCCAGTTCGCGGTGTTCATATCGTGCGTCCGGCGGCGGTCGTCGCCGGTGTTCTTGCGCAGTTCCAGGAACTCCTCGATGTCGAGGTGCCAGGTTTCGAGATAGGCGCAAACCGCGCCCTTGCGCTTGCCGCCCTGGTTCACGGCCACGGCCGTGTCGTTGGCGACCTTCAGAAAGGGCACCACGCCCTGGGATTTGCCATTCGTACCCTTGATATGGGCGCCCATCGCGCGGACCTGCGTCCAGTCGTTGCCGAGGCCGCCGGCGAACTTGGACAGCATCGCGTTGTCCTTGATGGCACCGTAGATGCCATCCAAGTCGTCGGGGACGGTCGTCAGATAACACGAGGACAACTGCGGGCGCAGGGTGCCCGAATTGAACAGGGTTGGGGTGCTCGACATGAAGTCGAACGAGGAGAGGAGGTCGTAGAACTCGATCGCGCGGGTTTCGCGGTCAACCTCGTTGATCGCCAGCCCCATCGCGACCCGCATGAAAAAGGCTTGCGGGAGCTCAATTCGCACGCCATTGCTGTGGATGAAGTAGCGGTCGTAAAGGGTCTGCAGACCCAGATAGCTGAACTGCAAGTCCCGTTCCGGCTTCAGGGCCTGTGCCAGACGCGGCAGGTCGTACCGGGTCAGTTCGGAGGACAGCAGTTCGAGTTCGGCGCCGCGCTTGATGTAGCGGGCGAAATAGTCGGGATAAAGTTCGCTGATCTCCTGTTGGGTGGCTTCGAGATGTCGACCCTCGATGAAGCTCAGGGCCTCACGACGAGCGATATCGAGCAGGAGGCGCGCCGCGACATAGGAGTAATCGGGTTCCTGTTCGATCCGGGCCCGCGCACTCATGACCAGCGTGGGGACGACGTCGTTCTCCGGCACGCCATCGAACAGGTTACGGTGCGCGTCGGCGAGGATCCAGTCGGCGTCGACCCCGCTCAGGCCACGGCAGGCCTCGCGCACCAGTCGATCCATCCGCGCGCGGTCGAGCGGGCGGGTCGTGCCGTCCGGGAAGGTGACGCTCAGCGCGGTGTCCTCGTCCGGGCGGGTCTCCTCCTTCGCCGCTTCGGCCCGCAGCCGCGCGCGCTCTTCGCGGTAGAGGACATAGGCGCGCGCGACCTTGTGGTGGCCGCTGCGCATCAAGCCGAGTTCCACCTGATCCTGCACATCCTCGATGTGCAGCGTCCCGCCGGATGGCAGACGGCGCAGCAGCGCCTTGACGACCTGATCGGTCAGTTCGTCGACCGCGTCGTGGATACGACGGCTGGCTGCCGCGCTGCCGCCTTCGACCGCCAGGAAAGCCTTCGTGATCGCCACCGTGATCTTGCTGGCGTCAAAGGACGTGACCTTGCCGTTGCGCCGGATGACCTTCAATTCCCCCGGTGCGACGCTGCGCAGTTCCACGGGAACGGTTGTCGGCGGGGTGGGCGGAAGGGGGCGGGCGGTTTGGGTGGCGAGAGCGGATTCGGATTCCATGCAGCGCTCCTGTGCGGTATCGGGATGGTGATCGGATCGAACGGCTGACACTATACGATGTGGTTTTCTCTAGCGTCAAGCACAAGATAGTGTGTTTTTTCTGTGCAGATCCTGTGGATAAGCTGTGTTCTGAAGCCGTACCTCCGCGCGCGTTGGTGCCATCGCAGGCCGGGCGGGACAGGGTTCTTCGGGGCTTGGGGCGCGGTGCTGCAGATCCGCGTCGTCGCGTTCGCCTTATCCTGGGCAGGGCTTTGTTGTAGACTCAGCCGCCTGATTAAGGAGGGCCCGGGAGAACATGCAATCCGTCCGCGAATGGCTGAGTGACTGGGTGCGGCGCGTACTGCCCAATTCGCAGGCGGTTTCGTTCGCGCTGTTGCTCACCCTGGGCTTCGTCGTGGTCGTCGGTCTGGCCGACATGTTGATGCCGGTCTTTGCGGCCGGTGTGATTGCCTATCTGCTGGAAGGGATCGTCGCGATTGGCGTGCGCGAACGGCTGCCGCGGCTGATTGCCGTCATCGTCGTCTATATCTTCTTTCTTGCTTTTGTCTTCTTCACCTTCTTCGCGCTGTTGCCGCTCCTATACCAGCAGACGGCACAGTTGATCGAACAGCTGCCGGCGTGGGTCGGTCGTGGACAGGTGCTCGTGTTGCAGCTGCCGGAGTTGTATCCGGAGTTCATCACGACCGAGCAGACCTACGAGTTCATGAATACGATCCGGCGCGAGTTGCTCGCGTATGGCCAGTCGATGCTGACCTATTCGTACTCGTCCCTGGTCAGTGCGCTGACGGTGCTGGTGTACGCGATTCTCGTGCCGATGCTGGTGTTCTTCTTCATGAAGGACAAGGATCGGATCATCGGCTGGTTCAATCAGTATCTGCCGCGTGAACGCAATCTGTCGATGCGGGTCTGGCGTGAAGTCGACATGCAGATCGGTAACTACGTCCGGGGTAAGTTCATCGAGATCCTGATCCTGCTGGGGACGAGTTACTTGACCTTCACGTTGATGAACCTGAACTATGCGCTGTTGTTGGCGGTGCTCATGGGAATCTCGGTGATCATCCCTTATGTAGGCGCCACTCTGGTCACGATCCCGGTAGTGATGGTGGCCTTCTTCGAGTGGGGTGTCACCGATGAGTTCTGGTATCTGCTGCTCGCCTACGCAATCATCCAGGCCGTCGACGGGGTGGTGCTCGTGCCGCTGCTGTTTTCCGAGGTCGTGAATCTGCATCCGGTGGCGATCATCGTCGCCATCCTGTTCTTCGGCGGGCTGTGGGGCTTCTGGGGCGTGTTCTTTGCGATTCCGCTGGCGACGCTGGTCAAGGCCGTGCTGACCGCGTGGCCGCGCTTGGGTGAAACCGGACAAGACCTCGTCGCGTTACCGCCCGATCCTCCCGAAGTGCCCGTGTTGTCGCCGCTGTCGCGGAACGACTCGTAAATCCGACCCCGCCGCAGGACTGCGGGGATTACCATCGGTAAGGGTGTATGGCGGTGAAGCCGTGCACCTTGGCCTTGGGATGGAAGGTGGGCGGTGTCCAGTGGGCATCGGCCTGATCCGCCAGATGCTTTGCCAGCCACAGCGCCTGGCTGCGGATTGGCATGACATACGCGTAGATCCGGCCGTCCTCGAACTCCGCGACATCACCCAGCGCGAAGATCGCCGGGTCCTGGGTGGCCAGATTGCCGCCGACGCGAATTCCCCGGTTCACCGGAAGTTCAGCGTCGCGCGCCAGGTTTGTCCTGGGACTGAAGCCGCAGGCGACGACGATGCCGTCGTAGTCGGCAGGGTCCGGTCCCGTTGCCCCCAAGACCCGTGCGCGGCCACGGTCGGTAACGAAACCCTGGACGGCGGTGTCGACACGCAGCTCGACACCGGATTCCTGCAACACCGCCGCCAAGCGGACCGAGTCCTCGTCCTCCAACTGGCGCTCCATCAGACGGGGCAGGGCATGGAACAAGGTTACCCGGTCGCCTGCCTTGGCGAGATCGGAAGACAACTCGCAGCCGATCAGGCCGCCGCCGATGATGGCCCAGTTCGGAGTCCGCCCGGTATCGAGTACGGTCGCGCGGAGTCGCCGCAGGGCCAACAAGTCATCCAGGCTGTTCAGGACCCGAAACAGCGGGCGATGCGGCCGGAATGGACCGGGAATCAGCGGGTCAGAGCCCACGGCCAGTACTAGCCGGTCGTAAGGCTGCGCCGATTCGGTGCCGTCCAGCCGATACCGGATCTGCCGCAGTGTGCGCTCGATCGCGACGGCCTCGGCGCCTGCGATAACCGCAATGCCGGTCTCGACGAGCGCGTCGAAGCTGCGCAGCACGATCTTCTGCTCGATGTCCGACCGGGAAAATCCGTGCGAAAGCAACGGGCGCGAATAGTACCCATGGGTCTCGTGGGTCAGCACCGTGACGGTCGCGCTCGGGCAGGTCTTGCGCACCTCTTCCGCCAGCGTGACGCCGGCGATGCCCGATCCGATGATGACGATGTGCACGTTTCCGCTCCTATCGAGTGTCGCCGCCCGAGGCTTGGGCCAGGGTTTTGGTGGTCATGGGTACGTTGCGACGCAGGAGTCTCCGCATCCGGCGTCAAAGCTCACGGGTGGCGCGGAACTCGATCTCCGGCCAGCGTTCCTTCGTCAGTTCGAGGTTGACGCGGCTGGTCGCCAGATAGACGAGGTGCCCGCTGCCGTCTTCGGCAAGATTATCGTGCGCCTTGCGTTTGAAGTCCTCGAGCTTTTTTGCATCGGTGCATTCGATCCACCGTGCGGTCGTCACCTGCACGTTGTCGTAGATGCAGTCGACGCCGTATTCGCTTTTGAGCCGGTAGGCCGTCACATCGAACTGCAGCACGCCGACGGCGCCCAGGATCAGGTCGTTGTTGCGCAGCGGCTTGAAGAGCTGCGTCGCGCCTTCTTCCGACAATTGCTGCAGGCCCTTTTGCAGCGCCTTGGACTTCAACGGATCCTTCAGTACGACGCGCCGGAACAGTTCCGGCGCGAAGTAGGGAACGCCTTCGAACTTCAACTCCTCGCCCTGTGTAAAGGTGTCGCCCACCTGCACCGTCCCGTGGTTGTGCAGGCCGATGATGTCCCCGGCGTAGGCTTCCTCGACGTTCTTTCTCGAATCGGCCTGAAAGGTGATCGCATTGGCCACCTGGATCGAACGTTTCAAGCGGACATGATGCATCTTCATGCCCTTCTGGTAACGGCCCGAACAGATGCGCAAAAAGGCGATCCGGTCGCGGTGCGCAGGGTCCATGTTCGCCTGGATCTTGAACACGAAACCCGAGAAAGCTTCTTCCGAAGCTTCGACCTTGCGCTCACGCGCCTGCCGACCCTGCGGTTCCGGGGCATAGTCGGCAAAGGTATCGAGCAGTTCGAGAATCCCGAAGTTGTTGATCGCCGAACCGAAAAACACCGGTGTTTGCCGCCCGGCCAGATAGGCGTCCAGGTCGAAGCGGTGGCTCGCTCCCTGCAGCAGTTCGATTTCCTCGCGGACCTCGTCGATCTGGTCGCCCAGCACTTCATCGAGACGCGGGTTGTCGAGTCCCTGGATCACCTCGCCCTCGACGATGCGGTCGCCATGCGACGGGCTGAAAAGGTGAATCGTGTCGCGGTACAGATGGAACACTCCCTTGAAGCGCTTGCCCATGCCGATGGGCCAGGTCATCGGGGCGCACTGGATGTTCAGCACCGCTTCGACTTCGTCCAGCAATTCGATCGGTTCGCGGCCTTCGCGGTCGAGCTTGTTGATGAAGGTCAGGATCGGCGTGTCGCGGAGCCGGCAAACCTCCATCAGCTTGATCGTGCGATCCTCGACGCCTTTGGCACTGTCGATGACCATCAGCGCCGAGTCAACCGCGGTCAGGGTGCGGTAGGTGTCCTCGGAGAAGTCCTCGTGGCCCGGTGTGTCGAGCAGGTTGAAGATCTTGTCGCGGTGCTCGAACTGCATGACCGAGGTGGTCACCGAGATGCCGCGCTGCTTTTCCATCTCCATCCAGTCGGACGTGGCATGCCGCGACGCCTTGCGGCCCTTGACGGTACCGGCCAACTGGATTGCACCGCCGAACAGCAGCAGTTTCTCGGTCAGCGTAGTTTTGCCGGCGTCGGGATGCGAGATGATCGCGAAGGTGCGGCGTCGGGCGGTTTCTGAGGGTAGTTGGGACATCGGGTTTTCGCGGCAGGTTCTGCGCGTATCGCCATCGCGACGATCGTTCGGGCCGCGCACGGCCAGAAAAGTGGGCGTCGGAAACAAAGAAGCCCGGCGGTGCCGGGCGGTCTGGCCTCGTCTGGGGCCGACTCGGATACGCTGCAATCGGATGCGGAAAGATACGACACCGACTGTTCGCCTGTCCAGCCGCTGCGGGTCACGTTAGAACGTGTCCGGCGCACCGTCTATTCAGCACCCTCCCGGACTAGCAGATCGTGGCCAGTGGGAGGAGCCCAGATATTGCGGCCAGCCGCTGCAGAGTGCCAGTATGCACCCGTCGCGCCTGGCTCCGATGGACTGACGTCGCTACTTGGGGTCGGCCCCGACATCCAGCGTTGGCCGCGCGGTGCCGGAAGGCTAAATGCGTTTGATCAATCCGATCAGAAACAGCAGCGCGATCGCACCAACCGTCGCCATCATGATGGACCCGGCCAAGCCGCCAGCGGCGGCGATCCCGAAGAAGCCAAAGAGATGACCGCCGACGACGGATCCGACGATCCCTATGACAATATTGCCCAACAGGCCATAGCCGTGCCCCTTTACGATTTGGCCGGCGAGCCACCCGGCGATGGCGCCGATGGCGAGGAAGATGAGCAGGTTGGTGTAGTTCATGGCGGCTTCTCTATGGGTCGATGAACGCCAAAGTTTAGGGCCACCTACCCTCGGCCGGCTAGCGGCCCGCAAGCTGCCCTGTGACACTGCGGTATTCGCTACGGCATCGGCATACATTCTGGGTTTGCCGTCGATCAGCTACGCGTGGACTCAGTGGAACTGCCCTTGGCAGGCAGCGTCCTGCTTCCGTAAGGGATAGCTATGGGCTTGGCTCAGACGCTGAGCACGTCGGCTTGCGGAACGCCGGTGACAGGGTAGATGTTTTCTGACCGCAAGCATCGGCGACGCTCGCGGCGACAGGTTCGACCCGCAGTGCCGGCAAGAGGCAGCTCGCGGACTCAGTCGCTCGCGTGTCCGAGATGGCGTGACCTCGAATCATCGGCATCTGCGAGGATCCGAAACCCCGGTTGTGTTCGGGTCTCGGGCGCCGCCGACCGATCCGTAATGACCAGTGATGCGCCGGGTTCGAGCAGGTCGTAGACGCGTTGCGAGAACTGGGCCGGCACGCGCACGCGGTCCGCGAGGTCCGGTCGTAAGGACAGCTTGCCGGTTTCCGACGGTAGGCCTACCGCCATCCAGCGGCGTTTCGCGCGATTCGGGGCGAAAGGGCTCGGTTCGTGCGTCGTGCCTTCCAGCGCCACGAAAATGCCGGCCCCGAGCGGTTGCCCGGGATCGGTGATGTCGATGGCAGTCTCACCGATCAGTACCCCGTTGCGATATACGTACAGGCGCTGATCGGCCCCGCTGACGACCATGCTGACCGGTCCCTTCGGGGCTTTGTCCGGTTCCCACATGCTGGTTCGCCGCGTGGTCACACGTCCGGGAATGCGCTGGTCGGCTTGAGGATCCACCGGCGCGATGACACCCGGATGCACGATCGCCTCAGGGGCCGAATGGGCATCGGCGATGATCACATGCGTGCCGGTATGCGTGACGCTGTAGAGTTCACGGGAGAATTCCAGCGGCAGGCGGACGCAGCCATGGGAAGCCGGGTAGCCCGGGAGTTTGCCGGCATGCAGCGCCACGCCGTCCCAGGTCAGGCGTTCCATGTAGGGCATCGGGGCGCCCGCGTAGGTGCTGGACACATGGTGCTTGTCCTTTTCCAGCACGCTGAAGACCCCCGTGGGCGTTTCATGGCCCGGCTTGCCGGTACTCACGGTAGAAGAGCCGATGCGCACACCGTTGCGGTACACATACGCCCGCTGCTCCGGAATGCTCACGATCACTACGACCGGCCCGCTGGGCGAGCGCTCAGGATGCCAATAGAACTCGCCGGGTTTCAGTTCGGCGGCATCAGGCACATCGGGTATGAGCGCGGTAGCCCTGTGCGCTGTGGCCGCCGCCGACGGTACCGGGGGATGGTAGGAGGCACAACCGGCCGTTGTCAGCAGGCATGTAGCGAACGTCGCGAGTGCGAGTCGGGACAAGGCCATGATCCGGGCGTCAAACATCGGGTTGGGGTATGTCGGCGTTTGGGCGTAGAAATTGGGATCGCGAAGAGGGTGTGCGGGATGTTTCGTCGGCGACATGATGGGGCCGGGCGCATTGGCGGCGCAACGATGAACCAATCTCCTCTTACCGCGCAAGCGCGCGGCCCCGCGGTCTTTTTTGCGGCGCGATGCATCACCGGTTGCGACGCAGTCGCGCTGGCCTCTGCGTCAGTCAACTGCCTGGGAAATCGTAAGAACGCTTGGGCGGCAACGCCTCGATGGCGTCGTCAGGGTTACCGGGGTGGTGTGGGGGTGCGCACTGCCACGCGGTGCGGCGCGTTCGCAGCGTACGTATCCGGCCGGGGTGTGATCGTGCTTTTCACCTTCGCCATGCACCTGCGGCGAGCGAACGCGTGCGTTACGTTGATAATAATGGTGGGCCGTGCTGGATTCGAACCAGCGACCACTGCATTAAAAGTGCAATGCTCTACCGACTGAGCTAACGGCCCCAAAGCACGCTATGGTAGCGTTGCAGCGTTCTCGAATCAAGTTTCGGGCCAGCGGGATCGGCCATTCCGGTGCGCGTTCACAAGCCCGAACTCAGCAGCACCAGAGTCTTTATTCGGCTTTTTCATGACGCTATTCACCAAGCCCGGGATTCTCGCACAGGGCGATCTTCGGGGAGCATTGTTCCGGCTGCCTCGGACCCTTTACGCGAGGGCACTACCGTTGGGCGTCCTGCTGCTCTGTCTGAGCGGGTGCGTGTGGCTGCGTCTCCTCGAGGTGAAAGGGCAGGTCAGCGATTTCGACCAGAATGTCCGGGTCGAGATCACCGACCGGCTCGCGCTCCGGTTCCGTCACCCGGTGATGTATGCGGAGGATTTCCGCTATCTGACGGAACTGGAGCCGACCCGCATCGAGCCGAACCCGCCGGGGATGCGCTGGACCGTCGATTTCCACAAGCTGGATACGCACGGGAAGGTCGAACTGCCCAGGAAGACCTTGAGCTTCTGGATGGACTTCAACGCCGAACAGAAGCTTTCCGGTTTTGCGTTTGCGCCGCTCTTTCTGGCCATGGCTCCGCCGGAGTTTCTCGAAGCGTCGATCCGTTCGTTGGGGAAGGGCAGCGTGGATACCGGCCATCGGCAACTCCGCGTGGACCCGCGCGATCTGCCGACGATTCATGCCCGTCTCCCAACGCGGAGCGTCATCCAGGGCATCTTCGGGAAACCTTACTCGAAGACAAAGGATGGGGAGGGTACGCGGGTCGTCTACCGCTTCCTGGCCGATGTGCGGCCGCTGACCCCCAAGGCGGAAGCAAGGCGACTGGCCGAGGTCCACCTGTTATTTCAGGGTGCGGACGAGAGCCTGGCCCAGATGCAGGGTCGATTCGTCGGGCTCAAGCTGCGTATCGACTACCGTAAATTGCAGGGCAGTCAGAGGGTCGCTGCGGATTAGGGCCGCCGCGCCGCGGTGGAACCGTCGTCGGTCCCGCTCGCGGCGCAGCGTCGCCCGGTTCGCTGTCGAGGATGACTCAGTCCAGCGACAGACCTTTCAGGTAGTCGCGAAACTGTTCGGACACTTCGTGGTGCTTCAGACCCTGCTCGACCGAAGCGATCAGGTAGCCGAGCTTCGAGCCGCAATCATAGCGTCGACCATGAAATTCGTGGGCCAGCACCGGCTCGTCGTGCAACAGCATCGCGATGGCGTCGGTCAGCTGGATCTCGCCGCCGGCGCCCCGTGGCACATAGGCCAGCTTGTCGAAGATGGCAGGGGTCAGGATGTAACGCCCGACGACCGCCAGATTCGACGGCGCTTCGGCCGGCTTGGGCTTTTCGACGATCTGATCGACTTTGCCGAGATTCGTCTCGACGGAGTGGGCCTTGACGATGCCGTAGCTTCCGGTCTCGGACGGATCGACCTGTTCGACGCCCAGGATCGAGCACTGCCACTCGTCGAAGACATGAACCATCTGGGACAGGCAGCCGTTGTGGTTGTCGTCGATCATGTCGTCGGCCAGGATGACCGCGAACGGCTCATCACCGACCACCGCCTTGGCGCAGTTGACCGCGTGGCCCAGGCCCAGGGCCTCTGCCTGCCGGATGTACACGCAGGTCACGTGCGGTGGCACGATCTCCTGCACGATCTTCAGCGTTTCAGTCTTGCCGCGCGCCGCCAGTTCGGTCTCAAGTTCATAGGCTTTGTCGAAATGATCCGTGATCGAGCCCTTGCTGCGCCCGGTCACGAAGATCATGACGTCGATCCCGGCCGCCACGGCCTCCTCGACCGCATACTGGATCAGCGGCTTGTCGACGATCGGAAGCATCTCCTTGGGGCTGGCCTTGGTTGCCGGCAGGAAGCGTGTGCCCATGCCCGCAACCGGAAAGACCGCTTTTCTAATCGCCTTTTTCATTGTTCAGCTCCGGAACGGTTGATTTAGGATGGCAGCTTGCCCTGGTCGCGCAGGTACTGGATGACCGCCGCCGCGCAGTTTTCGAGGCTATCGGTTCCGGTATTGACGCTGATCTCAGGATTTTCGGGGGCTTCGTAAGGTGAGGTGATCCCGGTGAAATCGGCGATCTGTCCGTCGCGAGCCTTCTTGTACAGGCCCTTGACGTCGCGATCTTCGCAGACCGTGATCGGCGCGTTGCAGTAGATCTCGATGAAATCGCCGGGCGCGACCAGCGAGCGCACCAGCGCGCGGTCGCTGCGGAACGGCGAAATGAAGGCGGTCAAGGCGATCATGCCGGCTTCGACGAACAATTTGCTCAGCTCGCCGACGCGGCGGATATTCTCCTGCCGGTGTTCGGAACCGAAGCCGAGGTCGGAGCAAAGTCCATGGCGGATATTGTCGCCGTCGAACACGAAGGTGCGGCAGCCGAGTTCGAAGAGCATTTCCTCGACGCGGTGCGCCAGGGTCGACTTTCCCGCGCCCGAGAGACCGGTAAACCAAAGAATGAAGCTCTTGTGCCCGTTGAGTTTCTCGCGATCCTCCCGTTTGACGACCGCGTTATGCCAGACGATGTTCTTGTCCATTTGCCTCCCGTTGAATGATGGATGGTCGGCCGGAAGCGGCCACGCCACTGGCTACCGGACCACATCTTATCCGAAATTGGTATCTAACGGACGCGCCGCCGTGTGCCTTGCACCACGCGACGGCGGGGTGCCCCAGGTCACGGTGCCGGGATGCAGTCGCTATGTCTCCGCTTCAGGGACGGCGTCGGCGAGTGCTGCGGCGTCGCGCCGTGCCTCTTGCTGCCACTGCGCAATCTCTGCCGCGGAGGCGCGACGCGAGGGCGAGAAAATCTGCGTGCAGGCGAGCGTCAGGATGGGCAACACGATGAAGCTGCCGGTCAGTGCCTGAAGTAGCAACCGGTCGCGGTCTACCTCGGGATTGCCGCTGAGCGCCACGTCCACGGTCACCTTGAGCTGAAACACGACGATTCCGGTCCAGAACAGCGGCGCGAAGAGTCCCTGACCGGGCAGATTTCGTGTCACGCGTTCCGGACGATGTGGCGGCGTGCCCTGGCGAAACAGATACACATCAATGCGCTGGTTGACCCAGAGTGTCACGAGGGCAACGGCAAACCAGCCCGCATAGTTGACCAGAGGCACGCCGAAATGAATACCGGGTTCAGGATAATGGTAGATCTCGCCGAGAGCCCAGAAGCGTCCCTGCAAGGCAATCGGATCGATCACCAAGTCCGTAACGACCATCAGCACCGCGCCCAGCACCAGGGTTGCCGGCCCATTCCGAGTCTCCCGGGAAGTGATGCGCTGCACGTCCCAGCCCTGGTTCCAGAGCGGCGAGAGCAAGAACTGGGCGAACGAGAAGCTCACGTAACTCAGAAAGGAAAAGGACAAACTGTCGAAGAACGGTACGCCGCAGATGACGAGATCCCGCGTGAGTGCGGGGGCGTGATAGCTGTACCAGCCGAAGGGTATCCCATGGTTGATACTGCTCCATTCGGCGAGGAAAGCCACGAGATAACCCGAGACCATCCAGAGGAACGTGCGCTTCCAGCCCTGTTCGAGGTAGGAAAGCGCCAGGAAAGCCAGCATGAAGACGGTCACATAGGGCCGAAAGCTGAGCGACCACAGCAGGTTTTCGAACATCCTACAGATCCGTTTCCCTGGCGGCGGCCGGCCGGTAACGCGGCGTTTTGAGGCTGGCGCGGTCTCAGAACATGCCAAGCTGGAGTTTGGCGACTTCGGACATCATCTCACGCGACCAGGGTGGGTCGAACACCACTTCGACGCCCACCTCGGCCACGCCCGGGAGGTTCTTGACGCCGGCCTCGATGTCCTGTTGCAGGATGGGACCCATGCCGCAGCCCGGTGCGGTCAGTGTCATGATGATCTCGACGCGGTGTTGCCCCTCAGCAATCGGGATTACCCGGCAGCTGTAGATCAGTCCCAGGTCGGCCACATTGACCGGGATCTCGGGGTCGTAGATCGTCTTGAGCACTTCCCAGACATTCTGCTCGACCGTCTCGGCATCGAGCCCGTGGGCGATCTGGCCGGCGATGGCCGGTTCCTTGCCCAGCGCATCGGCATCGACCGCAGCGATACGCACCATGTAACCGCGCTCGGTCGTCACCGTGAAATTGCCGCCGAGCTGTTGATACAGCGTCACGATATGCCCTTTCGGCAGGACGCCGGGTGTCCCGTCGGGTATCTGAACCATATTCACGTCCCGCTGCAGAACGATGCTTTCGTTACCGTACATGCACTTGACCTGTGGTATCAACGTTTGGAATCGGTATGCCGGACGCGTGACTGGTTCCCGCAGCCGCTAACAATTCGATCAGTTTCGGGCAGAGCTGGCCGGCCTCCGGCAGGTCCGCGCGGCCGCCGCCGGGGAAGGCCCGCAGGTGCACCGGCGATCGGAATGGACCGGGCAGAAACGTGTGGATGTGCACCTTTCCCGCGGCGGCGGTTTCCTCCGCAAGAATGGTCGCGAGACCTTCCATCGCCATCTTGCTGATGCCGTAGGCACCCCAGTAGGCCTTGCCGGCCCGCGCTGCGGTGTCGGACACGAATACGATCGAGGCATCTCCGCTCCTGGTTAACAGCGGCAGCAGGGCGCGGGTCAGTTGCAGCGGAGCGGAACAGTTCACCTTGAAGGCACGCTCGACTTCGCGTGCGCCGAGGTCGACGATGGGGCCCAGCACCCCGGCATCGTTGGCTGCGTGCAGAATCCCGTGCAGTCCCCCGAGTTCAGCTTCGACGCGCTCGGCAAGTTCGGCAAAATCGGCTTCGCTCGCGCCCTCCAGATCTAGTGGGTACAGCAGGACGGTGGCGCTCTCATCGTCGGCCAGGATGTCGTCGTACAAACGTTCCAGACCCCGGAGATTCTTGTCGGCCAGAACGACGGTGGCCCCCGCGGCGACGCAGGCAGATGCGGCCGCGCGCCCCAGGGTGCCGGCGGCACCGGAAATCAGGAGAGTGCGTTCTTCCAGCAAGCGGTTCATGAAAGTTAGGCGATGAGCCGCGGCTGCAGCCAGCCGAGAAGCTCAGTTGGGGTTAATAGGGTTCCATCGGCACCCCATGCGTCGGGGCGGTCATCCGCGGCCAAATAGCCGTAGGTAGCGGCGAGGGTCATCATATCGGCGCGCTGTCCGGCCTCGATGTCGGAGCGGGCGTCACCGACGTAGACACAGGCCGCAGCCGGCTGGCCGATACGCCGGCAGCCTTCGTTCAACGGCAGCGGGTCCGGTTTGCGCCGTGCCGTGGTGTCGCCGCTGATGATGGCGCGAGCCCGTTCGTTCAGTCCGAAGGCAGCAACCAGCGGATCTGTGAACCGCGTGAGTTTGTTTGTCACGATACCCCAGGGGATGCGGCGACAATCGAGTTCATCGAGCACTGCAGGAATACCCTCGAACGGACGCGTCTGCCGGGCAAGATTGTTGCCATAGAAGCTAAGGGCCGAGGCGAGCGCCGCATCAAGGATTGCTGGTTCTTCGATGGGGACCACCGTCCGCAGCATCGCGGCGACGCCACGCGAGATCAGGGGTTGCAGGCGCGTGCTTGGCTGTTCCGGCAGGCTGACTTCGGACAGTGCCTGATTGACTGCAGCGATCAGGTCGGGGGCGGTGTCGAGCAACGTGCCGTCGAGGTCGAACAACACGCCTTGCACCGGCGAAGTCGGGCGGTTCGCCATTCAGTCCAGAGGCCTTTCGAACGCTGCGAGATAGTTCACGTCCAGGTCGTCGCTCAATTCGAACCTGTCCCATAGCGGGTGATAACTGATGCCGCGCAGGTCGAGCAGCGACAGGCCGGCCGCGCGGGCGTAGCCGCAGAGTTCCGACGGACGTATGAAGGTGTCGAACTGATGCGTGCCGCGAGGAATCATCCGCAACAAGTACTCGGCTGCGACGATCGCCAGCAGATAGGACTTGAGCTTCTTGTTCAGCGTCGAAAAAAAGACCTTGCCGCCGGGCCGCACGAGTTGCGCGCAGCTGCGCACGATCGAGGCGGGGTCGGGCACATGCTCCAGCATTTCCATGCAGGTGACGACATCGAAGGCCCCTGGCTGTTCGCGTGCCAGTGCTTCGACGCTGATGCAGCGGTAATCCACGGCAAGCTCTCTGGCCTGAGCGTGCTGACGAGCGGCGTCTAGCACTTGTTCGCTGAGGTCGATACCGAGCGCTGCGGCGCCGGCATCGGCGAGTCCCTCGGTCAGGATGCCGCCGCCGCAACCAACGTCCACCGCGACGCTACCCGCCAGGGTGGCGTGCTCCCGAATAAAGTTGATACGGAGCGGATTGACTGCATGTAGTGTTTTCAGTTCACCGCGCGGATTCCACCAGTCATGCGCCTTGCCGCCGAACTTGGCGATCTCGGCTTCGTGCACATTGATTCCTGCCGTCATCATGTTTCGATCTCCTTGTCTGCGGCCCGAAGCTTGTGGCGCCAGCTTTCGCTTCTGTCGCAAATCTCCGCGGTGTCGAGCGTCGTCAACTCCCGGTCGTTCAGCAAGTGCCGGCCGGCAACCCAGACGTCGCTGATGTGGTGCCGGCTGGCCGCGTAGATCAGATCCGACACCGGGTCGAACAGCGGCAGCGTTTCGATTTCGCCGAGTTTGACCGCGGCACAGTCAGCGTATTTGCCGACGCTAAGCGAGCCGATCTGATCCCCCAGCCCCAGGGCTTGGGCGCCATTCAGTGTAGCCATGCGCAGTGCGGTGTGGGCCGGTAACGCGGCAGCGTCGTTCGCGACGGCCTTGGCCAGCAAGGCAGCGGTACGGGTCTCGCCGAGCACGTCCAGGTCGTTGTTGCTGGCGGCCCCATCCGTGCCGATGGCGACATTGACTCCCGCCTTTAGCAAGCGCTGAACCGGGCAGAAGCCGCTGGCCAGTTTGAGGTTCGATTCGGGACAATGCACGACGCTGGCGCCGCTTTCGGCCAGTGCGGCGATCTCCTCGTCGGTCAGCTGGGTCATATGCACCGCCACAAGCTGTGGACCCAGGATATCCAGTTGCTGCAGTCGCTTGAACGGCCGCATGCCGTAGGCGCGTCGCCCCTCGCTGACTTCGTCGGCCGTTTCGTGCAAATGGACGGTTACGGGACAGTCCAGTTCGGCGGCCAGCGTCTGCATGCGCTGGAACACCGGATCCGAAACCGAGTAGGGCGCATGCGGTGCGAAACCGGTCGTTACCAGAGGCTGATGACGCATCTCGTCATGTAGGGCAAGACCCTTGGCGAAATACTCGTCAGCTGTCTGTGCCCAGTTGGTCGGAAAATCGACCAGGATCATGCCTATCGCCGCACGCATGCCGATACGGATACATTGCCGGGCAGCCACCTCGGGATAGAAATACATGTCATTGAAGCACGTGACGCCGCCTCGGAGCATCTCGGCGATGGCCAGATCCACGCCGTCGCGCACGAAGCTCTCGCTCACCCAACGTTGTTCCAGGGGCCAGATGTGGTCCTGCAGCCACTCCCGCAATGGCCGGTCGTCGGCGATGCCGCGCATCAGTGTCATCGCGGCATGGGTATGGGCATTGACGAGGCCGGGAATCAGCGCGTGCTGAGCCAGTGTCTTGCGATGTGCAGCGTCATAGCGGCGGTGGGCTTCCTCGGCCGGCAGCAGATCCAGGATCCGCCCGCCGTCCACGATCAGAGCGTGATCCTCGTAGACCGCGCCCTCGGGCTCCACGGGTATGATCCAGCGTGCTTCGATTAACCAGTCGACCTGCATGAGCTATAAACCGAGCTTTACGCTAGACAATACCATGTCTGGCGGGCCCTTGCACGGGCGCCGGCCGCAGCGGAATCCGCCCCGGCTAACCGCGTTACACTGTGGGCTTGATTTCGTATCCAACCCTGCCGCGACTCGTCATGGACTCTTTCCGCAAACTCAGCAATCGCATCGCGGCCGTTCAGACCCCCGTGATTCCGCAGATCGCGGCACTTATCCGCGAGTACCCTGATTGCATCTCGCTGGGGCAAGGGGTGGCGTGGTACGGTCCGCCTCCCGAGGCCCAGGCCGCGTTGCAGGGGTTCTTTGCCGAGCCCGTTCATCATCGTTACGGCCCGGTCGACGGCATTCCGGCCCTCAAAGCGGCGATTGCACAAAAGCTTTCGACGGAGAACGGCTGCCGGGGTGAGCTTGCCGGCCGCATCATCGTGACCGCCGGCGCCAACATGGGTTTCCTGAATGCCGTGCTGGCGATCGCCGATCCGGGCGACGAGATCATCCTGCCATCACCGTATTACTTCAATCAGGAGATGGCAGTCCGCATCGCCGGCTGCCGGCCGGTGTTGGTCCCGACCGATGACGACTATGGACTGCGTCTCGACCTGCTGAGGGCGGCGATCGGCGAGCGGACTCGGGCGATCGTGACGGTCTCGCCGAACAATCCCACCGGCGCCATCTATCCGGAAGCGGCGCTGCGTGCGGTGAACGCCTTGTGCGCGAAGTACGGTCTCTACCACATCAGCGACGAGGCCTACGAATACTTTCTGTTCGACGATGCTCGGCACTTTTCGCCCCTCGCCATCCCCGAAGCGGAGGCACACACGATTGCCCTGTATTCATTATCCAAGGCTTATGGTTTTGCGAGTTGGCGTATCGGCTACATGGTCATTCCCGGCCATCTGCACCAGGCAATCGCAAAAATCCAGGATACCAACCTGATCTGCCCCCCACTGGTTTCTCAGCATGCGGCGGTCGGTGCCTTGGCGGCCGGTGCACGTTATTGCAAGGATAAGTTGGCGGTCACTCGGCGCGTGCGTGAAGGGGTCTTCGCCGCGTTGGGGCAGATCGGCGATCTTTGTGTATTCCCGCGCACGCGGGGCGCGTTTTATGTCCTCTTGCGGGTCACGACACCGCTGGATTCCCTGAGGGTCGCCGAGCGCCTGATCCGGGAGTATGGCGTTGCTGTGATCCCGGGCCTCGCATTCGGCTGCACGGAGGCTTGCGCGTTGCGCGTGGCCTACGGAGCGCTGGATGAGACAACCGCCGCGGAAGGCATGCGCCGGCTGACGCGCGGTTTGCGCGCCATCTGTCGAAACTGACCATTTCGCCGAATGGAGGGTACTGGCCAAAGCCGCTGGGATCCTCGAAACGGCGGGGATTTCCTGGCGGTGGGGTTGAAACGGGCGCTTTGACCGATTTCCCGCCCTTCGGGTAAGGTGAACCGACGCAGAAGCGCGCGGCGACGCGCTCCGATTCTTCCAGACATCCCCACCTTCCTCAGAGAGCGAGCAATGCTGGCAACAAAGCGGTACGAGTACCTTCCGATAGAAAGCATCGAGTTTCACCATACCCTGACGAACCACCGCGAGTTCGATCGCGCCAAGGTGGCGCACCTCGAAAAGGATATCGTCGCCAACGGACTCTTGGAGCCGCTCGTGGTCTGGGAACGCAACAGCGGCGAATACTATCTGGTGGGTGGATTTCACCGGATGGAGGCGATCCAGGGTATCCGGCGAGAACATCCCGGGTACTTCGACCGGATTGACGTCCGCGTGGTCAGCGGCGATCCGGACGAGATCAAGGCGCTGAATCTGAAGCTGAACTCGGACCGGGTCGACACGCGTATCACGGACTATTTCCAGACGGTGATCTACTTGAACAATGCCAATTGGTCCAAGGCGAGGATGGCGGAGTTCTTCGACAAGAGCGTGAGCTGGATCGAGGACATCATCCGCTATGCGCCGCTGGTGACCCCACCGATGCGGGAGAAACTCGCGAGCGGTGACCTGTCGTGGAACCGGGCCCGCGAAATTCTGCAGAAGGCGCTCAAGGCGCCTGCCGGAAACGAGAGGGCCATCATCGATTCCGAACTGGCGAGTCCCTTGCGGGTGGTTGCTAAGCCCTTGCCGCTGGGCAGTACCTTGAAGCGGGTATCGAGTTTGCTCGAGACGGAGCCCAAAAAGACCTTCAAGGTGACCACTCAGGACATCCATGCGTTGCTGGTGACATTGCAAGGGCGGCGTGTCGACGCGGAGCACATCGAGCGTGCGCGCAAGGCCTTTCCGATGCTTTGGGCGGATTGACGGGCCCGCGCGCGGCTCGGTTGATCACGGCCAGGCTGATTGCTGAGACGCTCAAGGCAATGCACTGGACGCTGCGACGTTTCGCGATGCGGCGCCCGCGTCGGTAGCGGGTCGCAGGCATGGTTCGCGGAGGGAATCCAGTGGGAGTGCCGGTAAAAAAATCCTAGAAATACAGTCAGGAATTCATGTTATGCTGCGTCGAGCGACACAGGCGGATTTAGCGTTTTCGCACTCGCCAACACATAATTTTCAATCACACTCGACGTCGCAAGAGTGGGCCTAACGCGGAATATCGATGAAGTTTCAAAAAGTTGTTTGGATAGCAGTGTTGTCCGCACTGCTGACGGGTGTGGGCCACACGGCCGGCGGTCCGATGAATGAGGACCTGACGCCCTTGGCGGCGCCCGCTCAGAAGGTCATTGAGGCTGGGAAGCGCGGTGAAGCGGAAGCCTTTCTGACCGAAGCCAAGGATCTCCTGGCCAAGGCCAAGGAAATGCCTGCTTCTGCCGCCCAGCAGAGAATTGTCGGCAAACTCAAGATCGCCGTCGCGGAAGGCAAGGACGGAAAATTGACCGAAGGCGTCCAGGCCGTAGAAGAAGCCATGACCGACATGAAGAAGTCCGGTCCGCCCAAGTTCGGTGGCGGCACCTGATCGCCACGCCGCACTGAGCCAGGTCCCTTGCGAACCGGGCAGTGGGCTAACCTCGTCCGCGCCTGCGTCGGGGTTAACGTCGCGACGAAGCCAGGTTAAGGCTGGCTGAGGGCAAGGCCGAGTTCCACGAAACGGGTTCTGATCGAATCGACACGCGGGACTGACGGGCATCACTGTCTACTAGACTTCAGCCCGTCCCCCCGATGTTGGTTTTCCGGGGAGGCGCAAGTGATCTCGGCGACCATATGGGTACCGAGTCGGGGCGCGAAGGAACGAAGGAACGCTTGTCTCCGTCTTTCGCGTTCAGCCCTAGGCCTTGCTAACCATCCGCAGCCCCCGGTGGCAGCTCCTGCGCACCGGGGACGGCGTGTCAGCCCGTCTTATCCCAAGGCGCCCATGCGCTGACAGCGTCTATCGTGTCTCTCTGTTCTCGGCTCGGACTAGCGTGACGCTCAGGAAGCCAAGGAACCTTGCAGGCGAATGCTGCAAGGTTCAGGTGCCAGCGGATCCACGTCGAAAGCGAGTGTCTCCGGTTTGTGCAGCAGACCGTCACCACCGGATGCATTTGGATTCAACTGCCGCTTTTCTACGAAATCGATCATGCGCGCGACGTTGTAAATCGCCAGTACGCGGTCCTGATGCTGCATCGGGTAAACGAGATAACCCACGTTGTTTTCGCGTAGCCTGGGATTGCGGGCAATCAGGTCATCGATGGCGTCGGTGTCACCATCGGCGTAGGCGCGCCAGATCGAGTCGGCATGCGTTGCGCTCAGCATCCGCAACAGCGGTGCCAAGCTGCCGTGCAGTTGAGAGTCTTGAAGCTTCGTGACCTGCTCCTCCGAACAGGAGAAACTCTCGGCCACCAGATAGTGCCGATTCCGTTCGCCGTCGTTAGCGAACAGCGAGATCTTCGACAAGGCTTCGTCCTCCACCGCACTAAGGAATGACTCCGGCGCTCGGATGTGCTTGTAGACCGTGACGACCCAGGGCAGGGCGCGGCCGGTTCGCTCATAGCGCTCCTTGACGCTGTCGATCACCGTCGATCGCACCAGTTCCCCCTCGCGCCCTTCCGGCTTCACGATGAAGGCGTCCACGGCAATCATGTGGGTATGAAATCCCGCGTCGTGGAATTTCTCGATGATCCGCGCGTAGCGGGGGCGATAAGGGATGCCGGTGCCGTCATACAAGAGGTTGATGCCATCGATGCGCGCCTGATTGGCGACCAGGTCGCGCAGCCGGTTGGCGAATGGCTCGATGTAGACATAGTCGTCACTGTGGTGATTGGCGGCCGTCAACACCTGATAGAGGTCGCTCTTCTTCCGAAACTCGTCGAGTGAAGCGATCACGAAATTCTCGCCGCACTGGGCCTGCGCGATCTGCTCGACGGCGGTTTTTCCTGACCCTGCTCCGCCCATGCACATGAACAGCGTCGGGTTTGCCGTTGGCGTCTTGCCGGCGAAGATGGCTTCCTTTTCCTTGTGCAGGATGCGCATCGTCCGTAACAGCCGCTCATGGGCGATTTCGACGCCCCGCTGCAGCCGGGGGTCGTCGGCGGCCGAACTGAGCAGCTTGCGTTTCAAGGCGGAATTGGTCGCGATGTCGAAAATGGTCGCCTGCTCGCCGCCGCATTGTTTGAGCAACTCCAGTACCTCGGTATGACTCTGGGCGCGCAGCCCGGTCATCATGTTGACGTCGAGGCAGAAGAGGGGGGCTGAGCCATTGCCGGGCAGGGTAATGCCGTCGATTTCCATCTTGTCCGCAGCACGCAGGTTTTCGGTGCCGGGCAGATAGCCAACGATACGCGCCGGGTCGCAGCACGGATAGTCGGCGAAGTGGGTTTCTGACGAGAACAGCTCGTCATTCACACAGTCCACGGGAACCAAGCCACCATTGACCAGTACCAGGCAGTCCAGGCCTTCCGCCGTGCGATGGAACAGGAACGGGATACCGGTGACAAAGCGCTTGTGCTCGGGCCATTTGCCGTAACCATTGGGCTGATTCGGCAGGCGGCGGTTCCGGCTGGGGTCGAGTGCGTGCTCGAAGGCGGCGATTAAATCCTCGCGCCGG
The DNA here is from genome assembly GCF_054172105.1 of Methylolobus aquaticus. Classification (NCBI taxonomy): domain Bacteria; kingdom Pseudomonadati; phylum Pseudomonadota; class Gammaproteobacteria; order Methylococcales; family Methylococcaceae; genus Methylolobus; species Methylolobus aquaticus. Next base: position 127,026 of record NZ_JBSYXP010000006.1, on the reverse strand, counting down.
CTCTTGTGATCATGGAGCGCCACGGCATCGCAGGCCTCGAGCCGACGGAAGTCGATGCCCTGTTCGTACACGGCCCGGAAGGCCGGCAGGCGGCCGAGGGCGGTGATGAAAAAGTCCAGGGTAATCCGGTTGCCGTAGGTGAAGGGGCGCACCTGTCGCATGTTCTCGTAGAAGTCGGCCAGCCGCTCTGCGATATTGCGGGTCTCGATCACGAAGCCGTTGTTGTCGAACAGGGCGGTCTCGGCATGCTGTTCGTCATCGTAGACAAGGCGCGCAATGGTTTTGCGGAACAGTTTCCGCTTGGCCGACTCGGTCATGGTCCCAGGACGATGGCTTGCGGTCGCCTGCTCCTTCCAGTGGTGGAAGAGTTCACGGTGAATGCGCGAGAAGAGCGCGGTCAGGTAGGTCACCCTCTTGGTCTGGTCATGGGAGACCGTCGCTTCGGCCTCCTGCTGCAGGGCGGGTAGCAGATGGGTTCCCTGCGCGATGGCCAGAGCGGTTCGGAGTTTTCGCAACTGCTCGTCGCCGGCGATCGCGGGATGCTTGGAATAGGTCATGCTCGGAGTGATGCGGGTTGGTAGGGGGATGTGGGTAACCGTGCGTCCGCGTCCGACCTGCGGGTATTCGGCTGGCGAAAACCTTCCTGATCCGACCTTGGGAGTCGTGAGGCTCTCGCGGCCAGTCACGCGAGAGACGTTCTTGATTGTACGCGAACGGAGCCGAGAATTTGGTTCAACAACATGAAGCGACGGGGGTTTCGAGGTTGCCTCCCGCCCCGGGAACATACGTGAGTGCTGTTCCCGAGCGATCGAATATCGCCCGTTGATTCCATCCCCCGCGCCTGGCGGTTAACATGGCGCCGCGCCAGCCCGAACGCGACGACGGAAGCGCCACTTTTTCCGCCATGCGACTGTCGAAAGTTCGCTGTCAAGCGTGTTTGTTCGCAACAGACCTGTTCGTCTCACTCCATGAAAATTGCCATTCTGAACCGCCAGGGGACCGGGAGCGGCGGTGCGACTCGCGCAGCTCGCCGATTGATTGCGGGGTTGCGCGCGCGCGGGCACGATGTCGTGATGGTGTCCCTGACCCCGGATCATGATCCTGCGGGTATCGGTATCGAAGCGAAATATCCCGACGGTGAGGCAGACCGGCGGGTCGTGCGTGCCAACGAGCACCTGCGCAATGGCTACATCACGCCGCGTCGCAGCAGCCTTTCAAACACGTTGTTTTCGAGCGAAGTCGCCGGATTTAACCTGGCGGGTACCGGTCTCTTCGACGACGTCGATGTCATCAACATCCATTGGGTTCCGGGTTTCCTTGCGCCCCACAACCTGACTGAGGTCATCGGCACGCGTAAGCCCGTGGTGCTTACTCTGCATGACATGGCAGCCTTCACGGGTGGGTGCCATTACTCCGCCGGCTGCGACGGCTACCGGGAGTCTTGTGCACCGTGTGCTCAGGTCGATCCGGACGTGCTCCGGATGGCCGCCTGGGCCTTGGCCGAAAAGCGTCGCGTGCTGAGGGTTCCGAATGTCGCCGCGGTGTCGCCCAGTCGCTGGCTCGCCGAATGCGCGGAGGCGAGCCGGGTCTTTTCGCCGGGTACCGTTCGGGTGATACCCAATGGTCTCGAGACCGACCTCTTTCGTCCTACACCCAAAGCGGTCGCCAAACGGGGTCTAGGTATTGCGCCGGAGGTCCGAACGCTGCTGTTCGGTGCGGAAAACGGACAGGAACGACGGAAAGGTTTCGACCTGCTACTGGATGCCGTAGGCCGGATGCGCGCGGACCCTGGCATGGCAGGTCTGCTGCAGGCGGGGCGGCTGCGTATCCTCGCCTTCGGGCAGGCGAGCGCGCAACTTCAACAGATCGGCCTTCCGGTGCAGGATCTCGGCATGGTGCGCTACGACGCGCATCTGGCCTTGATATACAGCGCCGCCGATCTCCTGGCGCTGCCGTCGCGAGAGGACAATCTCCCCAACATCCTGCTCGAAGCCATGGCCTGCGGGACGCCCGGGGTGGCCTTCGCCGTGGGTGGTATCGCCGACGTGATTGAAAATGGCCGGAATGGCCTTTCGGTGCCTCCTCTGGACACGGGAGGCATGGCTTCAGCCATCGCGAACTTGCTCCAAGACTCTGCCTCAGCCGCGGCCCTGGGGGAGGCTGCCCGTCGCTCCGTTGCGGAGCGATACACCCTGGATGCTCAGGCCGCGCAGTATGAAGCCTTGTTTGGGGACTGTCTCGCCGAGTTGCCCACGCCCGCCCGATCGCGGATGTTCAGGCTATCTGGGGACGTGCTGGCCGCGCCGTGCACCTTGCATCCGGATGTAGACGCCGGTCCGATCGGACTGTTCATCGAGCAACAGGCGCGTGTCGATGCTTTGAACGCGGAGGTTTCCGGCAAGACTTACGAACTCGACCGGGCTGGCGAGGTTCTGCGCGAGGCCTTGTCCGAGGCGCACGCCTCGAGTTCGTGGCGCTACACCCGATGGTTGCGCGGCGGGCAGGAGCCGGGGCTGTTCGCGGAAGCCTCCTGCGAAACTCTGGCGGTCACGCTGTTGAACCTGCTGCGCTCCAAGTCCTGGGAAATGACTGGCGTGCTGCGGGTCGGCATCCGTCTATTGCGGTCAGCCCTGTGCAGGTTGCAGCGGAAACCGAAGGCGGCGCCGCAACCTAAAGAACCGGCCCTGGGCTCGAGCGCTGCGGATGGAACGGATGCCCCGATCCGCCTCAGCTTTTCGGCGCAAGAGGGGGTAGCGGTCGCTGCCAGCGAAACGGAGGAGTTCAACCCGATCTGTCTGCATCTGTTCCATGTCGATCTTTGGGATGAGTTTCGCAGCGCATTAGCCCCTATCGTAGGGCCGGCAACGCCGCTGTACGTTTCGCTGCCCGAGTCGAACGCGGAGTTCGGAGAACGCCTCGTCCAACTGTTCGGCCCTCAGGCGTGCCGTTGTTTCACCGTGGAGAACCGCGGGCTCGATGTGCTCCCTTTTCTGCAGCAGTTCCGATTCCTGCGGGAGAACGGCTTGCGCCCGCGCACACTGACCAAGCTTCACACGAAAAAGAGCACGCATATTCCGGAGGCGACGGCCCGGCGCTGGCGTCTCGAACTTTATGAGCGGCTGCTGGCGGAGCATCCGGGTGTTGTTGATGCGTTTCGAAAGAACGCGGGACTCGGGATGGTGTGTTCCGAACAATGGTGGCTCGCGGAAGGCATGCAGGATGCGAACTGGCAGGCGGAAAGCCGAGTCATTGCGGAGGCGTGTGATCTCTTCGACGTCCCCGCCGCGTCACACTATCTCAGCGGAAGCATGTACACGGTGTCCTACGCCTATCTGGAACGACTCCTGGCCCCGCTCGATCTTGACGCCTACTTCGCCAGCTTTCCCGTGGGCTACCATCCCTGCGACACGCCAGCCCATGCGTTCGAACGGGTCGTCTGCTACGGCCTTCGGAAGTACGGTTGTCGGGTCGGCTTGCTGTAGCGAGGCTTCACAAGAAGCGGGCCGGCGGCGTTCCATCCGGGTAAGGGCTTCAGCCTGAGTTGGGCGCGCGGTGCTGACGCCGCATCAGTGTTCCGGAATCTTCATCCCATATCCGGGTTAGCACTGCCAGGGAGTTGACGGTGCGGGTCGCAAACCCGGAGACGGGTGGCTCCTCTTGCTCATGCAAGAGATAGCGATCCGGTACGCCGGCGCGATAACCCGCCTCCATGTCGGATTCCTTGTCGCCGACGATCGCCGAGCAGGCCAGAGCGACGTTGTGGTCTCGAGCTGCCTTGAGGAGCATGCCCGGGTTGGGTTTGCGATCGAAGGAGTCTTTGCGGTAGATGCCCAACCCCTGCTGTCCATGGAATGGGCAGTGGTAGACGCCCGTGAGCGGCGCGCCTTCCTGCTCGAACCTGCCGCGCATCCAGGCGGTCAGCCGATGGAAATCTCTCTCGCTGTAGAGACCGCGCCCGATTCCGGCCTGATTGGTGACGACGATCAGTCGATAGTGGCGAGCGACGGCAAGACGGCAGAAATCGAAAATTCCGTCCTTGAATACGAAATCCGAGATGCGCCACAGGTAGCCGGTATCGTGATTGATCACGCCGTCCCGGTCCAAGAACAGAGCCCGCCGGGTTACCCGGCCGTCGCCGTCGATCATTGAGCGCCCGGCTTTACCGACGGCCATTCATGCCGGCCAGGGTCAAGTGCTTCCCTCGGCCGATGCTTCGGGTCGAGCGTCGTCCGAGTATGGCAGGCAGAGGCTGACTTCCATCAGGACCCATCACGGAACATCTGCTGCTCAATGAGTCCGCAGATGATGTGGCCGAGGGCAATATGTCCTTCCTGTATCTTCGGAGTGCTCGGCGAGGGTACGGAGAGGAGATGGTCACACAACTCGTGCATCGGTCCATTCCCCGAACCGGTCAGGCCGACGCAGATCAAGGCCTGGGAGCGGGCTTGTCGCAAGGCCTGCAGAACATTGGGCGACTTGCCGGAAGTCGAGATACCCCAGAACACGTCTCCGGGGTTGCCCAGTGCCTCGATTTGTCGCGCGAATAAACGTTCGAAGCCGTAGTCGTTGCCGACCGCGGTGAGGACCGAGGTATCAGTGCTCAGCGCGATGGCCGCCAAACCACGCCGATCGAGGGCGAAGCGGCTGACGAACTCGCAGGCGAGATGTTGCGCATCGGCTGCGCTCCCACCATTGCCGGCCATCAGAATCTTGCCACCGGAGCGTAACGCGTTCAGACAGATGTCGACGACGTGCTCGATACGGTCGAGCAAGTCGTTGTCACCGGCCATCAGCGCCATGATGGTTGCCGTTTCACGCAGGTTTTCAATAATTGCTCGTCGCATGCCATCACACCAGGAGATTTTCGTTTTCGCGTTCCAATGCGAGCCTGCCATCCGAACCGTTCGTGGCCGGGGCGTTCGGAGCACATCTCTGCGGGTGCCGCGATCGTCCGGGTAGCCTACTGTGTCACGCGGCGGGTTCGCCCGGCGCCCGCTATTCTAACCGCTTCGTGATGCAATCCCTGCTTGAAACCCGCGGGCTTGGCCCGGCTGTCGTAAACGAGCCGAAGCGGTCCGAAGGGCAGGGCGACAGAGGTGCCGGCGCATGTTGCGGTGCGCGAAGTGTTCGCTGCCGCGCGGCATCAATGCCTGGCCAACGGGCAAAAAAAAGCGACCGTTTTGCGGTCGCCAAGGAGGAGGAGAACCGAGCTGAAATACGGATGCTCTGACTGGAGGTCCGTACTGCCGCTCAACAGTTCTGCCGAGGTTGTATAAATGATATAGGCAACCTGCCTCCTTGATGATCAGACTTTCTTATGCACGCGATTAGTGCATCATAATGTTTGTGTCTGGTCCCGGGAACTCGCGTCGAACCGCAGCAGCCGAGTTCAGCGCCACAGTCCGAGGCGGCCCCCGCAACGTACGGATTTGCCGGACCGGGCGTCCGAATCCCACGCCACGTTTTTTCCGCCGAACAGCGCCACAACTGTCGAGCCCATGTTGAAGCGCCCCATTTCCGCGCCCTTCTCGAGTGTCATGGCCTCCGTGTAACGCCATCGTTCGATCTCGCGCGGACTCCGGTGCGGGGTGATCTCGCCCTGCCACACGGTTTCGATGCTGCCGACGAAAATTGCGCCCACCAGCACCAGCGCCATCGGCCCGTTGTCGGTATCAAACACGGCCACGACACGCTCGTTGCGGGCGAACAGGACGGGGACGAGTTCGGTCGTCGCTGCGTTGACGCTGAACAACTGCCCGGGCACATAGATCATCTGGCGGAGGCGGCCGGTCGCTGGCATGTGCAGCCGGTGGTAGTCCCGGGGTGACAAATAAATGGTGACGAAGGACCCGTCGCGAAACAACTCCGCTAAGCCATCCTCCTCTCCGCCCAGCAGCGTGGCCACATCGTAACGGTGTCCCTTCGCCTGAAATATCCGGCCTTCCTCGATGCGTCCGATTTGGCTGATCATGCCATCGGCGGGGGAGGTAAGGCCGCCGGGAGTGGCATCCTGGGGACGGGCTCCGTATTTCAGCGCGCGCGTGAAGAAGGCATTAAAGCTCCGAAAATCGCTGGGGGAGGCGACTTCCGCTTCGTTCAAGTCCACGCGAAAGGCTTGGCTGAAAACACGGATCAATGTCCGAGTCCAAAGCGGATTTTCCCAGCGTGCCAAGCGGTACATGGCGGCAGACAGCGCATGCTGCGGCAACAGGTATTGCAACAAGACAAACAGTCGCTTCATCACGCGATATCAGACCGGAGAATGATCAGGGGTGTGCAGGGTCGTGCTCGTAGGACCGTGGGTTCACGCGTAGCCCTGGTCCCGGAGAACGGACTGTGCAGCGGGAATGGCGGCGCCGTGCGCGGCCTTGACACCCATCTCCGACAGCACGCCTTCGATGGCGCCGAGGCAGAACAGCACGTTGCGCGGCGAGGCGCCGTACCCCATCAGTCCGATGCGCCAGACTTTACCTGCCAATGCGCCGAGGCCGGCTCCGATTTCCAGCGAGTAGCGGCGCAGCAGGGTTTCGCGCACCGCTGCCTCATCGATGCCCTCGGGCACGAACACCGAGTTCAACTGTGGCAAGCGCGAGCCTTCCGGTACCAGGAAGCGCAGTCCCATGCTTTCAAGACCTTCGCGCAGCGCCAGATGCATCGCCTTGTGCCGAGCCCAGGCCGCCTCCAGCCCTTCCTCGTGCAGCAGTACCAATGCTTCGTGCAGGCCATAGAGTGCATTGATTGGCGCCGTGTGGTGGTAGGCGCGCTTCGTGCCCCCACCCCAGTAGCTCATGACGAGGTTGAGGTCCAGGAACCAGCTCTGGACCTTGGTCTTGCGGTTGCGGATAGTCTCGACCGCGCGCGCGCTGAAACTGACCGGGGAAAGCCCCGGGGTACATGACAGACATTTCTGGGAGCCGGAATAGATGGCATCCACGGACCAGTCATCCACCCGCAGCGGAATACCACCCAGCGACGTGACCGCGTCGACGATGACCAGACAACCGTGCTCGTGTCCCAGCCGGGTCAGTGTCGCTACGTCGGAGGCGGCGCCGGTCGAGGTCTCGGCGTGAACGAAGGCGAGAATCTTGGCTTCCGGGTTAGCCTTCAGCGCTTGTTCCACCTTCTCCGGGTCCACGGGCTGGCCCCAGGCATCCTCTACGATTACCGCCTTCGCGCCGCATCGTTCCACGTTTTCCTTCATCCGCCCACCGAACACGCCGTTTTGGCAGACGATGGCAGTATCGCCGGGTTCGAGCAGGTTCACGAAGCACGTTTCCATGCCGGCCGAGCCTGGCGCCGAGACCGAGAGCGTCAGTTCGTTCGCGGTCTGGAACGCATACTGCAGCAAGCCCTTCATCTCATCCATCATGCCGACGAAAGCCGGGTCCAGATGGCCGATAGTGGGCCGGGACATGGCTTCGAGTATGCGTGGATTGACGTCGGAAGGGCCCGGGCCCATCAGTGTGCGAGCGGGAGGGTGAAACGATTTGAAGTCCATCTGTCAGTGCAGCCCTTGTATGTGGGTGAAACGATGTCGAGTATCGAGAACAAGCGTCAGGTCGGCGCGGCCCGGCAACTCGGCGAGCATCGCGCGGGTCAGGCGCTCATAGTGCATCACGAAACGGCGCAGGGCCCGCCGGCCCATCATCTGGCGCGCGGCGTCAGCGCCCAGGTTCGCCGCCAGCTTCCGTTCTTGCAGGCCCCGCCAACGCAGCACAGAGGCCATGCCGGGTACCTTGAGCATGATGAGCCGGTCCAGCAGTTGGAACAGCGGGGCGTATGCGCCGATCAGCTGGGCATTCACATACCGCCGCCAGCGTCCATCGGGATCTTCGTCGGACTCGAGAACATTCATCGGTGCCGCAAGGGCGCCTTCGTCCTGCGCCCGGGCGCCGATGCACCAACCCTCAAGGATCACGACATCGGCCGGTCCCTCGAAACGTGTCCATTCAGAACGTGGCCGACGGTCGTCCGATACCTTGTCGAATGACGGAATCAACGTTACCTGCGCCGGATCGGCACCCAATAGACCATGGATAGTCGACAGCGCGAGCCCGACATCGTGGGTTCCGGGCACTCCTCGCGTGACCAGCAGCGGGTGTACCGACCGCGCCAGCTCCGAGCGCTCGTCCCGCGTCATGTAAAAATCGTCGATCGACAGTCGGGCCGCGCGCAAACCATGCCCGTACGACAGAGTCAGCGTCAGCAACTCGGCCAGCGTCGATTTGCCCGATCCCTGAGCCCCGTTCACGCCGATGATCAGCGCCCCATGGCCCTTTTGTACCTTGATCCAGGCCGCCAGGCGCATAGTCAGTGCACGCAGGTGGTCGCCGCAGTCCGGCGCGATCCCTAGGTCGCGCAACCGACTGTCCAGCTTCGAACGAACAGCGTGTTCAAGATCGGGCCGGGCGTCGTCGTTCTCAGTGGATTCGAGCCACACTGGGACCGGAATCAGGCTGGACATGTTTTGCCGCCGGGCCGTGGTCGTGCTCAGGAACATGGGTAAGCTGCGGCCGAGGTCGCCCTGCAGTGACTTCCACGATGCGTCACAGCACACCTGAGACCGAAAAATTGCCGGACAGAATGCCATAGCGTGGGATCCGTCTCAAGCAGGCCGCTCGTGCCATCGCGCGGCGACTTGCGCGCGCGCCGGTCCGCACGTGTGGGTTAGGCGGTACGGGCTCAACGGACGAAGCCCGGCAGTGCGAAGGAGCCGAAGGACCGGCATGGCTGGTCAGAATCCCTTGCGTCCGGCGATAATGTGCGTTCGCGAGCACCGAGGAACGGTGTTCCTTTTTAGCATTTGAGAGTCGCCAACCCATGTCGAAAATTCTGCCACTGATCGCGCTGGCGTTCCTGCTGAATGGCTGTGAAGCCAAGCAACAGGCGCTGGGACTGCGTGCTGCCGTGCTTGCGAAGCTGCAGGCCGACCCCGATCTGAAGGACTACAAGCTGGATCCGGAGCCCATCGCCGACTGCGTCGTGCAAGCCGTTTCCGATGGGGCCCCAAGCATCCCGGGCGATCCGCGTCGGGACACGTACTTCGCCGCCTACACGAAATTCTTCAACGCCAACACGCCGGGCGAGGCGGATGCGATCATCAAGGAATACAAGGATTTCTTCGGCTCGGAGAAGGCGGCGAATGAAGCCGCGCTCGCCATCACCGACCACATCATGTCGTGCATGGGGCAGGCCATCGACGAGCGAGGCGAGTAGCTGCCCGGCCTCATGACCGCGCCGCCTGAAGCCCGGAAGCGATGCGATATAATCGGTGGTCATGCGATCCCGGTCACGGTCGCAGGTAACGACCGATGTCCCTGAGCACGCAGCCCCTTACGAAGACTCACCCGGCATGCCTATTTCTCCTGTTGTTGAAACTCAAGAAAGCTCGGGAATCCCAGCGGCAATCCACGCCGTAGGAACTCGGGCTCGCCTCGCGTCGCCGCTGATCGGGCGAGCGGAAACGGCAGCGAAAAACGCCGCTTTGTTGGCGATTGCCGCTGAGCTCGAAGGTCGCTCCGCCCATCTGATGGACGAGAACCGCAAGGACCTCGAGGCGGGGGCTCAGAGCGGCCTCGAGCCGGCCATGCTCGAGCGTCTCGACATCACGCTGCCGCGTATTCGAGTGATGGCGGAGAGCCTCCGTCAGGTGGCGGCGTTGCCGGATCCTGTCGGGGGCATTCGCGATTTGACGTATCGGCCGTCCGGCATCCAGGTGGGGCGCATGCGGGTACCGCTTGGCGTGATCGGAATTATCTACGAATCGCGTCCGAACGTAACGGCGGACGCGGCAGCCCTGTGCATCAAGTCCGGCAACGCCTGTATCCTGCGCGGGGGTAGCGAGGCCCTGAATTCGAATAAGGCCATCGCCGAGTGCATCCGCTTCGGGCTGGAGCAGGCCGGCCTTCCAGCGGATACGGTTCAGTTGATCGACACAGCCGATCGCGCCGCAGTCGGCGCGATGTTACAACTCAGCGACTGCATCGACGTCATCGTACCCAGGGGCGGCCGGAGTTTGATCGAGCGCATCACGACCGAGTCCCGGATCCCCGTCATCAAACATTTGGACGGTATCTGCCACGTCTACGTCGACGCGGATGCCGATCTAGAGCAAGCGCTCCGCATCGCCGTCAATGCCAAAACACATCGGTACGGTGTCTGCAACGCGATGGAGACGCTATTGGTCGACGAAGCGGTCGCGTCCGAACTGTTGCCGCGGCTCGCTGCGCTCTACCGCGAACACGGCGTCGAGTTGCGGGGATGTCCGAAGACGCGCGACTGGATTGCCGATTGCGGTGTCGCGACGGAGGCTGACTGGGATACCGAATATCTCGCGCCCATTCTGGCCATCCGGGTCGTCGGTGGACTGGACGAGGCGATGCAGCACATCGCGCAGCACGGTTCCGGTCACACGGATGCCATTGTCACTCGCGACCTCGGACGGGCCCGGAGATTCCTCCGGGAGGTGGATTCCAGTTCGGTCATGGTGAATGCGTCGACCCGCTTTGCGGACGGCTTCGAGTATGGCTTGGGCGCAGAGATCGGAATCAGTACGGACAAACTCCATGCGCGCGGTCCGGTGGGCCTGGAGGGCCTGACCACCGAAAAGTTCATCGTCCTGGGCGACGGCCATATTCGTGGCTGATCGCTGCGGTTCATGATCGGCATTTTCGGGGGAACGTTCGACCCCATCCACTACGGGCACCTCCGCACCGCGCTGGAGGTCTGCGAGGCACTCGAACTGGATGAGGTGCGCTTCGTACCCTGCGGGTCCCCGGCGCACAGGTCTCAGCCGGGAGCGTCCGCCGCACAGCGCCTGGCAATGCTGCAGCTCGCTCTTGACGGCGCAGACTCCCGCTTTCGGATTGACGATCGAGAATTGCAACGGGTCGGCCCCTCGTACATGGTGGACACGCTGGCCTCGATCCGAAGCGAATTCTCCGAGTGCGCTCTCTGTTTAGTCGTCGGTATCGACGCTTTTCAAGGCATGCCCGCATGGCACCGCTGGCGTGACATCTTCAAACTGGCGCATGTGGTCGTCATGGAGCGGCCTTTCGAACCGTCCTATGCCGATGCCTTGGAACGAGTCCTGTCCCAACGTCTGGTGGCGGACCGAACAGTGCTCGCCAAACAACCTGCCGGCTGCATTTACTTCCAGGATGTGTCTCAACTGGCCATCTCGGCGTCGCGCATTCGGGATCTGGTGAGACACCGGAAGAGCATTCAATACCTGATGCCCGAAGCCGTGCGCGCATTCATTGCCGATAGCGCGTTGTACGGGCCATAAACACGGCCTCGTGTCATTCGGCATCCGTTTCCGCCTTGAACCGCTCGGGTCTGCTGCGATCGAGTGGCCGTTTCTGGAATCAAGCCCCTCGTAGCCCATTAATTCTTGACACCGTTTGATCCGCAGTTATGATTAGCACTCCTCCAGGGTGAGTGCTAACAACGAGCGAGCGACCGCTTGGTATCCGCAGCGACGACACCGTATCCGTTTCGAGCGAAAGGGTTGGGCCCCGCGGCATCTCCTCGTCCGGTTGACGGCGTGCGCCGACTCGCACTCCCCAGAAGAGATGCGTGAAGATGCGACGCCTGAATGATCGCAGGTCGGGAGAGCGAGTGTATGAACCTGGCCCATTCCCCGCGGAAACGGTCGTCCTGGGCAGCCTGTCCGGGAAGCCGGGTCAGGTGCGTGCCCGCGGTCAACGCGGGCGGAATCCGACTAATGGCAGCACTCGTGCCGTAGCGGTCCGCCTCGGCCAGTGCGCCTTGTTTGGCAGACATGCGGGGACAGCAGTCACACTGAACGGCGAGGAAGCGATCGTTCTGCACGAAGAAGGTATGGCGGCCGATTTAGGTCATTGATTCGATATCAGTAATCCCAGTTTTGGCAACAATTTCGAGGTAGCGATAATGGCAGCGAAAGAAGTTAAGTTCAGTGACGATGCCCGCGTGCGCATGATGCGTGGCGTCAACGTGCTGGCTCAGGCGGTGAAGGTAACGCTCGGTCCCAAGGGACGCAATGTCGTGCTCGAGAAGTCGTATGGCGCTCCCACCGTCACGAAGGACGGGGTATCGGTTGCGAAGGAAATCGAACTCGCCGACAAGTTCGAGAACATGGGCGCCCAGATGGTGCGCGAAGTGGCGTCCAAGACCTCCGATGTGGCCGGCGACGGTACCACGACCGCCACGGTGCTGGCGCAGTCGATCCTGACAGAAGGACTGAAGGCCGTTGCGGCCGGCATGAATCCGATGGATTTGAAGCGCGGCATCGACCGCGCCGTGGCGACCGTGGTCGAAGCGGTCCACCAGATCTCGGTGCCGTGCACGGACACCAACGCGATTGCGCAGGTCGGGACGATTTCGGCGAACTCCGACGACTCCATCGGTAAGATCATTGCGGAAGCGATGGACAAGGTGGGCAAGGAGGGCGTGATCACCGTCGAAGATGGCTCGGGCCTGGAGAACCAGCTCGATATCGTCGAGGGTATGCAGTTCGATCGTGGCTATCTGTCGCCGTATTTCGTCAACAACCAGCAGAGCATGAACACGGAACTGGAAAACCCGTTCATCCTCATCCACGAGAAGAAGATTTCCAATATACGCGAGTTGCTCCCTGTTCTGGAGGCGGTCGCACGGGCGAGCCGCCCCTTGCTGATCATCGCCGAGGATGTGGAAGGTGAAGCGCTGGCTACCCTGGTCGTCAACAACATGCGCGGTATCCTGAAAGTCGCAGCGGTAAAAGCGCCGGGCTTCGGCGACCGTCGCAAGGCGATGCTCGAGGACATCGCGGTCCTCTCGGGCGGCACCGTGATTTCGGAAGACGTCGGCCTCAGCCTGGAGAAGGCGACGATCAATGATCTCGGCACTGCGAAGCGTGTTCAGATTACGAAGGACGACACGACGCTGATCGACGGCGCCGGCACGAAGGAACAGATTCAGGGCAGAGTCGCGCAGATCCGCAAGCAGATCGACGAAACCACCTCGGATTATGACCGCGAGAAGCTGCAGGAACGACTGGCGAAACTGGCAGGCGGCGTCGCGGTGATCAAGGTGGGCGCTGCGACCGAAGTCGAGATGAAGGAAAAGAAGGCCCGTGTCGAAGATGCATTGCACGCGACTCGTGCTGCGGTCGAGGAAGGAGTCGTTCCCGGCGGTGGCGTCGCGCTCGTCCGTGCACTCTCCCAGGTCAAGGACTTGAAAGGCGCTAACCATGATCAGGATGTGGGCATCGCCATTCTCCGTCGGGCGCTCGAGGAGCCACTGCGGCAGATCGTCGCGAATAGTGGGGACGAGCCCTCGGTCGTGTTGAACAAGGTCCGTGAAGGGAGCGGCAACTTCGGTTACGACGCTTCCACAGGACAGTTCGGTGACATGGTAGCGCTCGGAATTCTCGATCCGGCCAAGGTCACCCGCACTGCACTGCAGAATGCTGCCTCGATCGCCGGTCTGATGCTGACCACGGAGGCGATGATCGCCGAGGAGCCGAAGGATGAGTCGCCGATGCCGGGTGGTATGGGCGGCATGGGCGGTATGGGTGGCATGGGCGGTATGGGTGACATGATGTAAGACCGTCGCCCGAACACCCCTGTCTCCGAAAAGCCCCGACGTCTGGCGTCGGGGCTTTTTCATTTCGGGCGGACGTTGTTCCGCCGCGGGCTCTGCAGTCTCGAAGTCGGCGCCCCACGGCCGGGGATCCGTCCGGGTTGCTTAAGCCGCATTGTTGCGGTCCTGACGGATAGGCATACTAGCCACCCATCACTTCGTACCTAACCTCTGCTCGGGCGAAAGCCAAATCCCTGATTCACACATGATGGAAGACGACAGGCAGTTCTTCGCCACGGCCCCGCTGGGGCTGGAAGGACTGCTCGCAGATGAACTGGCCGCCCTCGGGGCCGAGCACGTCAGAGAGACACGCGCGGGCGTGCATTTCGAGGGCGATCTGGCCTGTGCTTACCGAGGCTGTTTGTGGTCGCGCCTCGCCAACCGCATTCTATTGCCTTTGGCGCAATTCCCGGCCGCGTCGCCGGATGCGCTTTACGACGGCGTACGCACGATCAACTGGGGCGAACATCTTCGGCTGACGGGAACACTGGCCGTTGATTTCGTGTCTTCCCGCTCGCGGATCACGCACGAGCTGTTCGGTGCGCAGAAGGTGAAGGATGCCATCGTAGATCAGTTCCTCGACCGCCACGGTCGGCGTCCGGATGTCAGCCTATTCCAGCCGGACATTCGCGTGAACGTCCATCTCGACCGCGACGTCGCCACTGTGAGCCTGGATCTTTCCGGCGAAAGCCTGCACCGCCGTGGCTACCGCTTGTCCGGGGGCTCCGCACCGCTGAAGGAGAATCTGGCAGCCGCCGTATTGATTCGCGGCGGCTGGCCGATCCTAGCCGAGGCAGGGAGTGAACTGCTGGATCCCATGTGCGGGTCCGGCACCTTGCCGATTGAAGCGGCACTGATCGCCGCCGATATCGCGCCGGGTTTGCTGCGCCAGTATTTCGGCTTTCTGGGCTGGGAGCAGCATCAGCCGGAGGCTTGGGCGGAACTGGTGGCCGAGGCCGATGCCCGGCGATCCGAGGGGCTCGAGCGGATGCCCCGTATCGTCGGGCACGACATCGATCGCGATGCCGTGGCCGCCGCCTGGCAAAACGTCGAGCGCGCTCAGTTGCAGGGCCGGGTGCACATCGAGCGCCAAGCGCTAGGGCACGCTCGTCCGCACGGGGAGCGGGCTGGTCTTGTCGTCGTGAATCCGCCCTACGGGGAGAGATTGGGGGAAGTCGCCCAGTTGACGGGCTTGTATCGCCAAGCCGGCGAGGTATTCCGTGAATACTTTCGGGGCTGGCGGCTGACGATGCTGACCGGCAACCCGGATCTCGCCTTTCAACTCGGCATTCGCGCTCAGCGTCATTACGCCCTGTACAACGGCCGAATTCCATGTCGTTTGTTCAATTTCGAGATCGTTCCCGAGCGCTTCTTCACGCCACGGCCGGTTCAGACTCCGGGACAGTCGGCGCCAGTCTACCTGCCGGAGCCAGCCGCTGAACTGAGTGAGTCGGGACAGATGTTCGCCAACCGACTGCGCAAGAATCTTCGGCATCTGGGGCGCTGGGCACGGCAGAATGGTATCCACTGCTATCGCCTGTACGACGCCGATCTGCCGGAGTATGCAGTTGCGGTGGATCTCTACCAGAACGAACGGGTCTGGGCTCATGTACAGGAATATCAGGCGCCTGCCAGTATTGATCCTGCGAAGGCCGAGTTGCGCCTCGCGGAGGCCTGTGCCGCCGTGATGCAGGTACTGGAGATTCCACGCGTACAGTTCTCCCTGAAGGTGCGCAAACGGCAGAAAGGCCTGGCCCAATACGATCGGCAGGCCGATTCACGCCGTTACTTCGAGGTCTCGGAGGGAGGGCTGCGCTTCCTGGTCAATCTCGACGACTATCTGGACACCGGCCTGTTTCTTGATCACCGGCCCACACGGGCGTTGCTGCGGGAACTGGCGCGGGGACGTACGATGCTCAACCTGTTTTGTTATACCGGCACGGCTTCGGTCTACGCGGCAGGCGGTGGTGCCGTGAGCACGACCAGTGTGGATCTGTCCAACACCTATCTGGATTGGGCAAGGCGTAATTTTCAGCTGAATGGCATGGATGACCGCAGGCACGAACTGATCCGTGCCGATGTGCTTGAGTGGCTGGGAGAAGCGCGTTCGACGCACCGGCGGTACGACCTGATCTTCTTGGATCCCCCGACGTTCTCTCACTCTAAAGCGATGAGCGCGACCCTGGATGTGCAACGCGATCACGTGGCGCTGCTGCAGGCAGCCGCTGCTCTGCTGACGGCGGACGGCATTCTGATCTTCTCCACGAATGCGACCCGCTTCAAACTCGATGCGGACGCGATAGGTAACCTGACGGCTGAGGATATCAGCCATGCCACCCTGCCCAAGGACTTCGAGCGTAACCCGAGAATCCACCGCTGCTGGAAGATTACACGACGGGTCCAGGCATGACACGGCGAGTCAGACTCATCGTATCGGGGCGGGTTCAGGGCGTCGGCTTTCGTGCGGCGACGGCCCGGGCGGCAGCGGAAGGCGCGATTGCCGGTTGGGTCGCCAACCGTAGTGACGGCAGCGTCGAAATCGAGGCACAGGGCGAACCGCAGCAGCTGGCTCAGTTCATCACCTGGTGTCACCGCGGGCCGCGCTGGGCCCGGGTGGAGTCGGTCGTGGTCGAGGAACTCCCCTCCGGTGCGGTAACCGAGGGCTTCACGATACGTCAGGGGCTCCGATGAGCGCTGCCCGTTGCGGAAGGCCCAGTCCGACGGCCATGGAGCACGGCTGAGGCACTCGGAAAATGGCTTTGGAGAAGTCGCTCCCGCGCCGCATCGTGATTCCCTTCACGCTGGTGTTCCTGATCACGGTGATTGGGACGGTGGGCTACGAATGGTTGGGTCGGGACCAGGGGGCAACCTGGCTGGATGCCCTGTTCATGACCGTGATCACGATCACGACCATCGGTTACGCTGAAGTCATCAAACTGAACGACTGGGGCCGGTTCTTCACGATGATGATCGCGCTGACCGGTATCGGAAGCCTCTTCTACGGTCTGACGGTCCTGATGGACCATCTGGTCATGAGTCGTTTGATGGACCCGTCCGGAAATCGAAAGATGCAACGTACGATTGAAAAGCTGGAGAACCACGTGATCATCGCCGGACTCGGCCGAGTCGGGCGGCAGGCGGCCCTGGAGCTGTTCGAGTCGGGTGTGCCGTTCGTGATCATCGACCCCCATCCGGAATCGCTTGCCTACACGCTGCAGCGTGGTTATCTGTTGGTGGCCGGCGATGCCACCAATGACGAAGTCTTGCAGTCGGCGGGACTGATGAGTGCTTCCGGATTGATCGTGACCACCGGGGATGATGCGAGCAACCTGTACATCGTGCTGTCCGCGCGCGTGATGCGGTCGGACCTGTTCATCGTGTCGCGCGCGGTCGACGACGCCAGCATTCCGAAGTTGGTCCGTGCCGGCGCGAACCGGGCGATCAGTCCCTATGCGATCGGCGGCCGGCGGCTGGCCCACCTGATTCTGAGTCCGACCGTTGTCGACTTCTTCGACGCCGTGATCAAGCATGGCGAGGAAAGCCTCAACTTGGAGGGAATCAACATCGAAGACGGCGCCGCGATCACCGGCCGGACATTGGCGGAACTCCGGCTGCACGAATCGACAGGGGCGAGTATCCTCGTCGTGATGCGAGACAGCCGCGTGCTGCCCAATCCCGACCCGGAACTGGTGCTGCGCAGCGGCGATCAGTTGTTGGCCTTGGGAACGGTCGAGCAGTTGGACCTGCTCGAAACGATGGTCTCCGCCCGGGCCGATGAGCCGGATGGATTTGAGCTGAGGCCCTCAGTAGACCCGCTTCTTTAGCGGGACCACTTCGACCTCGTCGGTCAGCGTTCGGAGATGTACCGGGCGGTGATCGATCGTGACGCGGGTTTGATCGGCGATCCAGACCAGCGAATGCTTCAACCAGTTGACGTCGTCCCGTTCCGGAAAATCGTCACGAGCATGGGCTCCGCGGCTCTCCTCGCGAGCTTCCGCCGCGGCCAAGGTGGCTAGGGCCTGCGGCAGCAGGTTTTCCAACTCGAGGGTTTCGACCAGATCGGTGTTCCAGATCAGCGAGCGATCGCTGACACGGACATCGCTCATCGAATCGATCACGGACCGCAGTTTTTCGATCCCCGCAGCCAGCGTGTCGGCACGCCGGAAGACGCTGGCGTGGCTCTGCATCGTTTTCTGCATCGCGAGGCGGATGGCCGCGGTAGGTGTCGATCCGTCGGCATGACGCAAGCGGTCGAAGCGCGCCAGGATGGGCTCGTAGCTCGCGCGACGCGGAGCAGCGCTGCGTGTGCCCGGCGTAATGAGCTCGGCGCAGCGAATGGCCGCGGCGCGGCCGAAGACCACGAGGTCCAGCAGCGAGTTGGACCCTAGCCGATTGGCCCCGTGCACCGAGACACAGGCCGCCTCGCCCACGGCCATCAAGCCAGGCACCGGCGTCTCGGGATTTCCGTCCCGCAGCGTCACCACCTCGCCATGCAGATTGGTCGGGATGCCGCCCATGTTGTAGTGTACGGTCGGTTGCACCGGGATCGGCTCCCTGGTGACATCGACGCCGGAAAAGATGCGGGCCGTCTCGGAAATCCCCGGCAGGCGTTCCTCGATGATGGAGGGATCGAGATGCTCGAGGTGGAGCAGCACATGATCACGCTCGGGACCGACGCCACGCCCTTCCTGGATTTCGACCGTGATGGCCCGACTGACGACGTCGCGTGAGGCGAGATCCTTGGCGTGCGGCGCATAGCGAGGCATGAAGGCCTCGCCCTCGCTGTTGGTGAGATAGCCGCCTTCCCCGCGAGCGCCCTCGGTGATCAAACACCCAGCGCCATAAATACCGGTCGGATGAAACTGTACGAACTCCATGTCCTGCAGCGGCAAGCCGGCCCGGACAACCATCCCGTTGCCGTCACCCGTGCACGTATGAGCGGAGGTGCAGGAAAAATAGCAGCGTCCGTATCCGCCGGTGGCCAGGATCGTCATCGGCGCTGAGAACAGGTGCATGGAACCGTCTTCGAGCCGCCACGCGATGACGCCGCGGCAGGCGCCGTCCTCCATGATCAGGTCGACCACGATGTACTCGACGAAGAATTCGGCCGCGTGCTTGAGCGACTGCTGATAGAGCGTGTGCAGGATGGCATGGCCGGTCTGGTCTGCCGCCGCACAGGTGCGCTGTGCCTTGCCTTCCCCGAAATGGGTGGTCATGCCCCCAAAGGGCCGCTGGTAAATGCGCCCATCCTGCGTACGGGAGAAAGGAACGCCGTAATGCTCCAGTTCGATGATGGCGGGAATCGCTTCTCGGCACATGTATTCGATCGCGTCCTGGTCTCCGAGCCAGTCGGAGCCCTTGACGGTGTCGTACATGTGCCAGCGCCAGTCGTCCTCACCCATGTTGCCGAGTGCGGCGCTGATGCCGCCCTGTGCCGCGACCGTGTGGCTGCGGGTGGGGAAGACCTTCGACAGGCATGCGGTCTTGAGACCCCGCTCGGCCAGGCCCAGAGTAGCCCGCAGCCCGGCGCCGCCAGCGCCGACGACTATCACGTCATAGTGGTGCGGAATAAGCGTGTAGGGTGAGGCGGCCATGTATTCAGGTTCCGAGGGCGATGTGCAGGACGGCGTACACCGAAAGTAGCGCCGCGGTCAGCAGGGTGCCGTTGGCGAACAGGATCGCGGTCATACGCAGCGGGCGGCGCGTGATGTAGTCTTCCATGATGACCCGAATGCCCAGAGCGGCGTGGTAGCAGGCGGTCACCACGTAAACGATCAGCAGCAAGGCATTGACAGGGGAGGCGACCCATTCGCTGGCGGCTTCAGTCGTAACGTCCGGAAGACGTGCGAGGGAGACGGCAAACCAAAGTCCCGTGGGCAGCAACAACAATGCGCTGATGCGTTCGCGCCACCAGTGTGTTGCGCCGTGGTGGGCGGAGCCCAGGCCACGGGCGCGGGCGAGCGGGGACTGGAATTCCATAGCGGCTGCCTAAGTCAGGATCTGCGAAGTCACGAACACACCAAAGAGCAGAAGTACCGAACCGACTAACTCAAGGATTACGTATCGCTGCATCCGCTCGCGCTCGAAGCCCCAACCGATATCCCACAGCAGGTGTCTGACGCCATGGCATAGATGAAACAGGAAGGCGTATAGCCACAACCACAGCGCCACCCGCCCGACCGGGGTTGCGATGGCGTCGCGGAGTCGCTCGAACCCGCTCTGGTCGAAGGCGAGAGCCAGCAGCAGCAAGCTCCCGAGCACGGTGCCGACAGTCAGGACGACACCCGAGACACGGTGGGAGATCGACAGCAGCGCGGTGCCGGGCAGGCGGTAGGCCTGGAGATGTGGCGATAGCGGACGTTGTCTCATCTGGGGCAATAGGAGTCTCGTTAAGTGGCGCTCAATGATCGCTGTCGTGCGGGACAGGGCAGGATCGATCCATCCGGCACCGTCGCCGGAACGGGGGTACGGAATTCCCTTCCTCGCCGCGAATGGCGCGCTAACCCCGGTGTCGGCTGGGCGTTCCTTCCGCGGGTGGCCATCGAGCCTGTCCTCAACTGCCCGCACCTGCAACCGCTTTGGCGATGTCGCGATTTATACCGCGTGTCAGGACCCCAAACAAGCGCAATTGGTAGCAGGAAGGCGCATTGCGCTGCATCGAGTGCCGCGTCTGCTTCCTGCGCGGAAACAATCGACATGCGGTGGCGGCGCGGGTCAGCGGCGCTCCGCGGCCGGTGCTTTTCGGCCCGCGGGTACCGCAGGACGCAAGTACCTCAGCCGGCAGAGGCCGACAGTACCAGTCGGACGACGAGATAGATTGCCAGCACCAAGGCCACTGTCATCGCGATTCCGACGAGAACAAACATGGTCGGAGACCCGTGTTGGAAGTCGCGGCGCCGCTTCTGTTCGCTCTGAACCCCGAACGCGGCGGACAATGCGCTGCCGATCATGGAGAACAGGGAAGGCTTGTCGGATCCAGGCGGTTGGTAGCTCACGTGAAGGGCAATCGGCTGGGGTTAGTGCGAAGGCGCGTTGGTCTCGGTACGAGTACGGTGCGGTGCCGCGGGGAGATCCGTGGCGTGGCCGCCATCGGCGATTTACTGCTTTCTGAAGAAGTAAAATCCTTCGAGGCCGCCCTTAAGGATCATTGAGTCCGGCGTCTTCTCGTAGACGACATAATCGATGGTCCGGCCGGGACGGCCGGGGTCGTCGGCCACGATCTTGCCGTCAACGATCTTGTATTTCCACTCGTAGCGGTCCTCGCCACCGAGGATACGGTTATGTCCGGATGTCACGATCGTGCCATCGGCCCGGAACTCCCAGACCCGGTTCTCGGTGATTCGCGCCTTGTTGATGCCGGGCGCGACCGATTCCAGCTTCCATTTTCCGGTCAACTCGGCTCCGTCGGTCAGCGCGACCTCGGCCCAGCCATTACTGGCCACCGCGAGGAGCGCCAGGATTCCCATCAGTCGGATTCGCATTTGTTTCGGCATGACATCGTCTCCAAGTACCGCGTCGATCACCTTCGGTCTGTCAGCCCACCATTCCGCCAACTCAGGCTAATGGCCGCGGCCGCCGTGCGGCGAGAGGGCCGGATTGTGACACCTTCACGCGAAAGCTGGCAAGGAAACCCCGTTGCGGCTTCGAGAGGCTACGGCGAAAAAGGGCTTTATCGTGGCGGGGTGTCACCTTAGAATGCGAACGATCCTCCGTATGCTCCTGTTTCCTCCCGATGTCTCGCCTCCCCACCGTGCGTGCTGAACTTCTCCATCGCCTCCTGTCTGAGCGCATTCTTTTTCTGGATGGCGCCATGGGCACGATGATTCAGACTTACAAGCTGTCCGAGGCCGATTATCGTGGGGAGCGATTCGTTAGCTGGGCCTCCGATCTGAAGGGCAACAATGACCTGCTGTCCTTGACCCAGCCGCAGATCATCGGTGCAATCCACCGCGCCTACCTGGACGCGGGCGCCGACATACTCGAGACCAACACCTTCAACGCCAACCGGATCAGCATGGCCGACTATGGCATGGAGGCTCTGGCCTACGAGATCGGTTACGAAAGCGCGCGCCTCGCGCGCCAGGTGGCGGACGAAGTCACGGCGATGACCCCGGACCGTCCGCGCTTCGTCGCCGGCGTACTCGGGCCGACCAACCGGACCGCGTCGATCTCCCCCGATGTCAACGATCCGGGTCACCGCAACGTCACCTTCGACGAACTCGTCGACGCATATTTCGAGGCGGCCGATGCGCTCGTGGCCGGCGGTGCCGACATCCTGCTGATCGAGACAGTGTTCGACACCCTGAATGCCAAAGCCGCCGTCTTCGCGGTGAAGCGTTATTTCGACGAACGCGGCGTCGACTTGCCGGTGATGATTTCGGGCACGATCACCGATGCCTCCGGACGCACACTGTCCGGCCAGACGGCAGAGGCGTTCTGGAATTCACTGCGCCACGCGCAACCGGTGTCGATCGGTCTGAACTGCGCGCTGGGCGCAAAGCAGCTCCGGCCGTTCATCGAAGAACTGGCGCGCATCTCGGACACGCATGTTTCAGCGCACCCGAATGCCGGTCTGCCCAACGAATTCGGCGAATACGACGAGTCGCCAGAGAGCATGGCCAAGGAACTCGCCGACTGGGCCGAGCAGGGCTTCCTGAACATCATCGGCGGATGCTGCGGTACCACGCCGCGGCACATCAAGGCCATTCACGATGCCTTGCAGCATTTTCCGCCGCGGAGCGTTGCGGAGATCGAACCGCGCTGCCGCCTGTCCGGGCTGGAGCCGCTGAACATCGGACCCGATACCCTTTTCGTCAATGTCGGTGAGCGTACCAACGTAACCGGCTCGGCTGTCTTTCGGCGCCTGGTGGTGGAAGGTCGTTTCGACGCGGCCCTGGACACGGCTCGCCAGCAAGTCGAGAGTGGTGCTCAGGTCATCGACGTCAACATGGACGAGGGCATGCTCGATTCCCAGGCGGCGATGGTGCGCTTCCTGAATCTCGTCGCCAGCGAACCCGACATTTCGCGGGTTCCGATCATGATCGACTCGTCCAAATGGGACGTGATCGAGGCTGGATTGAAGTGCATACAGGGCAAGGGGATCGTCAACTCGATTTCACTGAAGGAAGGCGAGGCGCCTTTCCTGCACCACGCCCGATTGGTGCGGCGCTACGGGGCCGCCGTCGTCGTGATGGCCTTCGACGAGCAAGGACAGGCCGATACGCTGGCGCGGAAGGTCGAAATTTGCGCCCGGGCCTATCGGTTGCTGACCGAGCGGATAGGGTTCCCGGCAGAGGACATCATCTTCGACCCGAACATCTTCGCGGTGGCCACCGGCATCGAAGAGCACAATCGCTATGGGCTGGACTACATCGAGGCGGTTGCCGCGATCAAGGCCACGCTCCCGCATGCGCTGATCTCGGGCGGCGTGTCGAATGTGTCGTTTTCCTTCCGCGGCAACAATCCGGTCCGCGAGGCGATCCACGCGGTCTTCCTGTATCACGCGATCCGTGCCGGCCTGGACATGGGCATCGTCAATGCCGGGCAAGTTGCGATCTACGCCGAACTGCCCGAGGAACTGCGTGAGCGCGTCGAGGATGTCGTGCTGGCCCGCCGTGACGATGCGACCGAGCGGCTGCTGGCCATCGCGGAGCAGTATCGCGGCGACGGCAGCGTCGCGGAACGCAAGGAAGATCTCGAGTGGCGGTCCTGGCCCGTCGCGAAGCGGCTGGAGCACGCACTCGTCAAGGGTATCGACGAGTTCATCGAGGAGGACACCGAAGCAGCCCGTCAGGCGGCCGAACGGCCGCTGCATGTGATCGAGGGTCCGCTGATGGATGGCATGAACGTCGTCGGCGACCTGTTCGGCGCCGGGCAGATGTTCCTGCCCCAGGTGGTCAAATCTGCGCGGGTCATGAAGAAGTCCGTGGCCTATCTGATGCCCTTCATGGAGGCAGAAAAGGAGGCATTGGGCGACCACCGTTCCAACGGTAAGATCCTGATGGCGACGGTCAAGGGCGACGTGCACGACATCGGCAAGAACATCGTCGGCGTCGTGCTGCAATGCAACGGCTACGACGTGGTCGATCTCGGCGTCATGGTCGCCTGTGAACGCATCCTGCAGGAGGCCCGCGAGCATCAGGTCGACGTGATCGGCCTGAGTGGACTGATCACGCCTTCGCTGGACGAAATGGTACATGTCGCCAAGGAGATGGAGCGCCAGGCCTTCGACATCCCCCTGCTCATCGGCGGCGCAACGACTTCCCGAGTGCACACGGCCGTCAAGATCGCACCGCACTATACGCGTGGTGCCACGGTTTACGTGACCGACGCGTCCCGCGCGGTGGGTGTTGCATCCAGCCTGTTGAGCGAGGATCAGCGCGACGACTACATGGCCGGGATCCGCAAGGAATACGAAGACGTCCGGGAGCGGCACGGCGGGCGGCAGTCACAGAAGCCACAGCTGGCGTTGGCCGAGGCGAGGGCGAATGCCTTTCGCACGGATTGGGCTCACTACGCGCCGGCCCGGCCAAGTTTCCTGGGCGTGCAGCAGTTCAAGCGCTTTCCGCTGGCAACTCTGGTGCCGTACATTGATTGGTCGCCGTTCTTCCACACCTGGGAGCTGGCCGGCAGCTACCCGAAGATACTCGATGACGAGGTGGTCGGCGAGCAGGCGCGCGCCCTCTGGAAGGATGCCCAGGCGATGCTCGACATCCTGGTTGCGAACGACTGGCTCGAGGCCAGCGCGGCCGTCGGCTTCTTCTGCGCGAATGCCGAAGGCGACGATATCGTGCTCTTCACGGACGAGTCGCGCACCGAACGGCTGGCCGTCATCCATGGGCTGCGGCAGCAGGCGGTCAAGCCGCCGGGCCAGCCGAATTACTGCCTCGGCGACTATGTGGCGCCCATCAGTTCGGGGGTCGCGGATTATCTCGGCGCATTTGCCGTGACTACAGGGCACGGGATCGAACAGCATCTCGAACGCTTCGCGGCGGAGCATGACGATTACAGCAGCATCATGTTGAAGGCGTTGGCCGACCGTCTCGCCGAGGCTTTTGCCGAGTGTCTGCACGAGCGCGTGCGCAAGGAGCTTTGGGGGTATGTGGCCGATGAGCATTTCAGCAACGAAGAACTGATCGAGGAAGTGTACCGGGGTATCCGTCCGGCTCCAGGTTATCCGGCCTGTCCGGACCACACCGAAAAGGCAACCCTGTTCGAGTTGCTCGACGCCGAGCGTGTCACCGGCATTGCACTGACGGAATCTTTCGCGATGATGCCCGCCTCATCCGTCAGCGGCTGGTATCTGGCACACCCGTCATCCCGCTATTTCAATGTCGGGAAGCTTGGCGAAGATCAAGTCCGGGACTATGCGCAGCGCAAGGGCATGCCGTTGGCCATGATGGAGCGCTGGCTGGCTCCGAACCTGGCCTACGAGCCGTCGAGCCGGTAGGCCGGTCGGCGCATCATGAACAACGGGGCAGAAGCGCGATCCAAGGGGCGGGCAGGGGACGTCGACCACGGAGGGCGGCAGTGACTGCCGGCACGCCAATGCTGACGCTGTTGGGAACGGTGGGTTGCCATTTATGCGACGAGGCCGTTGCGGTCCTGCGGCAGGCCGCGGTCCCCGTCTGGCAGACGGTCGACATTGCCGACGATGCGGCCCTCTTGGCGCGATACGGCACCCGCATCCCGGTCGTACGCAATGAGGGGAGCGGGTGCGAAGTCGGCTGGCCGTTCGATGCTGCGGCGTTGCAGGAGTTGATGGCCAACGGGGCAAACTGAGGCCTTGCACCCGGACTCACCACCGGATTGATCACAGAGGATAACCGTGAATACCCGAATCGAACGCGACAGCATGGGCGAGATGCAGGTACCCGCCGATGCCTTGTACGGTGCCCAGACGCAGCGAGCTGTGCAAAATTTCCCGATCAGCGGCCTGCGCCTGCCGGCTCGTTTCATTCGTGCGGTTGCACTGATCAAACAGACGGCGGCAGCCGTCAACGTGCATCTCGGCCTGCTGGACGGAACGATCGGCGCTGCGATCGAAGCGGCGGCGCAGGCCGTGCTCGATGGCGAGTATGCCGATCAGTTCCCGGTCGATGTCTACCAGACGGGGTCGGGAACCAGCACGAACATGAACGTCAATGAGGTGCTTGCGGCGATTGCATCCCGCAACGCCGGTGTGGCCGTCAGTGCGAACGACCATGTCAACATGAGTCAGAGCAGCAACGATGTCATCCCGACGGCGATCCACGTCAGCGCGGCACTGGCGATCAACGAAGCCCTGATCCCCGCGCTGGAACATCTGTCGGCAACAGTCCGCGCCAAAGGTCAGGCCGAAAGCCATGTGGTAAAGACGGGCCGCACCCATCTGATGGATGCGATGCCGATCCGGCTGGAGCAGGAACTCCACGGCTGGGCCGCGCAAATCGACAGCGGCGTCGAACGCCTGCGCGCCAGCCTGCCGCGCTTGTATCGGATTGCCCAGGGCGGTACCGCGGTCGGCACCGGCATCAACGCGCATCCTGAGTTCGCTGGGCGGGTCGCCGAGGCGCTGGCGGATGCGACGGGCCTGCCGTTCGTGCCGAACCCATCGTTCTTCGAGGGCTTGAGCAGTCAGGATGCCGCTGTCGAGGTATCGGGCCAACTGAAGACGATTGCGGTCGGCATCATGAAGATTGCGAACGATCTTCGCTGGATGAACTCCGGACCCTTGGCCGGTCTCGGCGAGATCGAACTGCCAGCGCTGCAGCCGGGCAGTTCCATCATGCCAGGGAAGGTCAATCCGGTGATTCCGGAAGCGGCCTGCATGGTCGCTGCGCAGGTAATCGGCAATGACGCGACGATTACCGTCGCCGGCCAGGCCGGTTCGTTTCAGCTCAATGTGATGCTGCCCGTGATTGCCCATAACCTGCTGGCCAGCATCGAGTTGCTGGCCAATGTGGCTCGGTTGCTGGCGGACAAGGCGATCGCCGACTTCCGAGTCCGGGAAGACAATCTGACGCGGGCTTTGTCGCTGAATCCGATTCTCGTGACCGCGCTCAATCCGATGATCGGCTACCTCAAGGCGGCCGACGTGGCCAAGGCCGCCTATCGGAGCGGCCGAGCCATCGTCGATGTAGCCGAGGAAATGACGGGGTTATCGCGCGAGCAGTTGTTGGCCGTGCTTGATCCTGCCCAGCTGACCCGAGGTGGAATCTCGGACTGACACTAAAGGTGGGGCAGCGGATTCCTGTCAACAACGACCTTCGATTTCGTATCAATAACGTTAAGGTGCCGTATGGCTGAGTTTCGATTGCCGCCGGGCTCGCAGGTCCAGCCTGGCCGGATTCACCCCAAACCGACAGGCAGCGGAAGCCTTCGGCGGATCGAGGTCTATCGATGGGATCCTGATCGCGATGAGAATCCGCGGATGGATGTCTTTCATGTGGACTCCGAGCGCTGTGGGCCGATGGTGCTGGACGCACTGATCGCGATCAAGAACGAGATCGACAGCACACTGACGTTCCGGCGCTCTTGCCGTGAGGGGGTGTGCGGCTCGTGTGCGATGACGATCAACGGTCGGAACGGACTGGCGTGCACCAAAGCGCTGGATGCCGTGGACGATGTCGTCAGGATCACGCCACTGCCGCATCTGCCGGTCGTGAAGGACCTCGTGCCGGACATGACGCATTTCTATGCCCAGTACGCGTCCATCAAGCCCTGGATGCAGTCCCAGTCACCGGCGCCGGCCGACCACGAGCGACTGCAGAGCCACGAGGAACGCGCCAAGCTGGACGGGCTGATCGAATGCATTCTGTGCGCCTGTTGCTCGACCTCTTGCCCCAGCTACTGGTGGAATGGCGACCGTTATCTGGGTCCCGCCACCTTGCTGCAGGCCTATCGCTGGATCGCGGACAGTCGCGACGAGGCGACTGGGGAGCGGTTGGATGCGTTGGAGGATCCATTCAAGCTGTATCGCTGCCACACGATCATGAACTGTGTGGATGCGTGTCCCAAGGGGCTAAATCCGGCCAAGGCCATCGGGGAGATCAAGAAGCTGTTGGTAGCCCGGCAGACGTGACGGGTGTGCCGCCTGAGTTGGTGTGGCGCTGCCGCCGCGGGACCCGCGAACTCGATCTCTTGCTGTCGCGTTACCTGGAACAGGCCTATGCCGCTGCGCCTTCCGACGAGCAAGCGCGATTCGTCGCCTTGCTGGAGCGCCGCGACAGCGAACTGCAGTCCCTGTTTTTCGGTGGGGCGAACAGGGATGAGTCCTTAGGCGATCTGCCGGCCCGGATTCTTGCGCTCGCTTCGGTTTCCGCTTGAGCCGGGTCCGGCACTCGTGCGCTACGTGGCGCTCCTGCATCTGCTGGCAGCGCTCGCGGTCTGGGTCTGTGCACTGCCGCTGCTGGCGCGTCTAGTTGGGCTCTGCCTGATTGCTGCCAGTCACTGGTGTCAGATGCGCCGGCTATCGCGGCTGGGCGGGTTCCTGTGTTTCGGGGAAGAGCGGGGCTGGTGGCTTGAGCGCAACGGTTGCCCACCGGAGACGCTGGCGATCAGGGGCAGCAGTGTCGTGACGCCGTGGATCGTGGTGGTACAGGCGCGTGGACACCGCGCAGAGCATGCGTGGGCGCTGGTCGCCGGTGCCGGTGATCGCGATAGTTTCCGACACCTGCGGGTGTGCCTGCGAGTGGACAGGTCATCCGGAAATCCGTCGTCGGGGCAGCGGGAGGCGGCTTCGCCGCAAGGCAGTAGCTCTTCTTGACACATCATTCGGCAATTCCAAAACAAGCTTCCGCAATGATCGCCCGCCAGCCCTTGCTGATCGCCCGCTTCATAGTGCTGTCCATGCTGATTGGAATTGCCGCAGCGTTGCCGGGCTGCGCGCCGCGACGGGTTGCCGGGCCTGCACCTAGCGCGGGCCGGCCCCCGGCTTCGCTGCCAGAAGCGGTGCCCCTGTCCTCTAAGCGCGCTGCACCGACGTCGACATCCGAGACCCAGCCCTCCAACGCGGTTTCCTCTCCTGCCGCGGAGAAGGGGCCCGTCGAACCCGCAGTGATCGTCGCGTTGCTGGAGGAATCGGCGGCGAGCCGCTCAACCGGGGATCTGGACAATGCAGCGGCCTCGCTGGAAAGGGCGCTGCGGATTCAACCGCGCAATCCCCGCCTGTGGCATGAGCTGGCACGGGTACGGCTGGAACAGGGCGAACCTGCTCTCGCAGAGGAGTTGGCGCGGAAATCGTCTGCTCTGGCCGAGGACAACGAGGGCCTGATCGCGGCGAATCAGCAACTGATGGAAGAAGCTCGCCAGCGTCAGACGCCTGGGGCACCGGCGCCGGCAGCGGCAGAGTAGGGTGATTTCGCTGGAAGCGGTTTTCGCTGCGGACGGCCCTCTAGCGCGCGAGTTGCCCCATTATCTGCCGCGGGAAGGCCAGCTTGATATGGCCCGGGCGGTCGCTGCGGCGATAGCCGACCGGCAGACACTGCTTGCCGAGGCCGGTACCGGAATCGGCAAGACCTATGCCTACCTGGTACCGGCGATCCTGTCGGGCCGGCGAATCATCGTATCGACGGGGACGCGCACACTGCAGGACCAGCTGTTCGGCAGGGACTTGCCAGTGCTCCGTCGCGCGTTGGGGGTCCCGTTCAGCGCCGACCTGCTCAAGGGCCGCGGCAATTATCTGTGCCGGTACCGGCTAGAGCACGTGCTCGGCTTCCACCTCGGGCAGCGCTTGCAGGATGCCGCCCAGATCGAGAGTCTGCGCCGCTGGGCGCGCTTTACGACAGTCGGGGACAAGGCCGAGGTCGCTGACATACCCGACGAGTCCCCGCTGTGGCATGCGGTTACCTCGACGGCCGACAACTGTCTGGGGCAGGAGTGTCCCAGCTATGGCAGCTGTTGTGTCGCGGCGGCGCGGCGGCGCGCTCAAGAGGCACAGATTCTGATCATCAATCATCATTTGCTTTGGGCGGACTGGGTGCTCAAGGCGGACGGGCTTGGTGAACTGCTGCCCGAGGCGGAGGTGGTCATCGTTGACGAAGCCCATCAGTTCTCCGAGGCCGCGTCGCAGTTTCTTGGGGTCAGTCTGGGCTCGAGACAAATCGACGCGTGCGCCCAAGATCTCCGGCTCGAACTGGGGAAATTTCCGGGCGAGTTCCGGGAATTGGTGGCTGGAGCATCCCGGGTCGAAGAGACGCTGCAGGATGCCACGCTTGCCCTGGGCGGCGCCGCGGAACGCGCGGCCTGGACGCACGCGACCATGCTGCCCGAGGTTGCGGAGGCCTTCGGAGCTCTGGCCGAGAGCTTGAGTACGCTGCGTGATGGGCTTTCGCGGGTTATCGAACGGAGCCCGGGACTGGAGTCCTGCCACCATCGTGTCGAGACCCTGGTTGGGCGCCTCGGGGGGTTCGTCGGGGAGATTGAGACGGATGACAAGGACGTGCTATGGGTCGACGTACGCCGACGCGGGTTCCAACTGTACCGGACACCCATCGACACCGCGGAAGAGTTCGCCCGTTTCCACGAAGCCAGTGGCGCCAGTTGGATCTTTACGTCGGCAACACTTGCCAGCGGCGGGAGTTTCGACGAGACAGCCCGGGAGTTGGGAGTCGATGATTTTGTCGCCTTCCATTGCGACAGCCCCTTCGATTACCGTCAGCAATGTCTGATCTATCTGCCGCCGGGTCTCCCGGAACCCTCTCACCCCGATTTTACGAGCCGAATGATCGAGACCGTTCTGCCGGTACTCTCGGCCAGCCGCGGGCGTGCATTCCTGCTGTTCACGAGCCACCATGCCATGAATCGCGGCGCCGAGTTGCTCCGCCTGGCGGGTCTGCCATTCCCGCTATTCGTCCAGGGTAGCCAGCCGAAGGCCCTGTTGCTGGATCAGTTTCAGCGCGCGGGCAACGGCGTTCTGTTGGGCACGGCAAGCTTCTGGGAGGGCGTGGATGTGCGGGGTTCAATACTGTCGTGTGTGATCATCGATAAATTGCCGTTTGCCTCGCCCGGCGACCCGGTCCTCGCTGCGCGTATCGAAGCCGTCAAGGCGGCGGGTGGCGATCCGTTCCGTTCGTTGCAGCTGCCCGCGGCTGTGATGGCGTTGCGACAGGGATTCGGGCGGCTGATTCGTGATGTTCATGACCGCGGAGTGTTCGTGCTGTGCGATCCCCGGGTTCTGACGAGAAGCTATGGAGCGCGCTTCATCGGCAGCCTGCCACCGATGAAGCGCACGCGCTGCATCAGTGACATCGAGGCATTTTTCGCGGCGGAGGAAGTGGAGGCCGAGGAGTCCACATGAAGATTTTGGCTATAGAAACAGCGACCGAGGCCTGTTCCGCCGCGCTTTTGCAGGATGATGACGTCATTGAGCGGTATGCTGTCGCGCCCCGCGAGCACAATCGCTTGATCCTGCCCATGATTGAAGAGGTCCTGGCCGAAGCCGGGGTAGTGCGGACGCAGATCGACGCCGTTGCATTCGGTCGCGGCCCCGGCTCGTTTACGGGGCTCCGGATCGCAGCGGGTGTGACGCAAGGGATCGCCTATGGGCTCGATTGTCCGGTGTTGCCCGTGTCGACGCTGGCGGCGCTGGCTTTCCAGAGTTTCGAGGAAGCGGCCGGGGAGGGCGTCTATGCCTGCCTGGACGCGCGGATGGGTGAAATTTATGGTGCGCTTTTCCGGCGGGGGCAGGAGGGTGTCCCGGACCTCATCGGGGACGAAGCAGTCCTCGCGCCGGAACGGGTCGAAGCCGCTGGCATAACGGTGCGATTGGGCGTCGGGAGCGGCTGGGTCACCTATCGGGAGGTATTGTCCGAGCGGTTGAAGACGGTCGTCGAGGTGCTTGAAGACCGTTTTCCTCGCGCAGCCTATATCGGGCGACTGGGGGCCCGGGATTTCGCGGCCGGGCGCTGTGTGTCGGCCGGCGAAGCCATACCGGTTTATCTCCGGGATCAGGTGGCGCGGAAACCCAGGACGCAGGCCCGGGAATGAGTCGGCGGGCCGCCTGTAGTAGACTAGGCGGATGGCGCAATACTTCCAGATCCACCCGGACAACCCGCAAATACGCCTGATCCGGCGTGCGGTCGAGATCGTCATGGATGGCGGTTTGGTGGTTTATCCGACCGACTCATCCTATGCGCTCGGGTGCCGGCTGGACAACAAGGACGGGCTGGAACGTATACGGCGGATCAGGATGCTGGAGGAGGCGCACCATTTCACCCTGATCTGCCGCGATCTGTCGCACATCTCGGCGTTCGCGAAGTTCGGCAACGAAGCCTATCGGCTGATACGGCAGTTGTCCCCGGGACCGTATACGTTCATCCTTCGCGCAACCCGGGAGGTTCCCCGGCGGCTGCAACATCCGAAGGCCAAGACGATCGGAATCCGGTTACCGGACAATCCCGTCACCTTGGCGTTGCTGTCCGAATTGGGTGAACCGCTATTCAACTCGACCTTGATCGCACCGGATGCCGAAGAGTCTCTGTCGGATCCGGTCGAGATCCGCGATCGCCTCGAAAAGGCGGTCGACCTAGTGCTGGACGGCGGTATCGTCGCCTATGCCCCGACGACCATCATCGACTTCACGGAAGATGAGCCCCGCGTGCTGCGCCAGGGTGCGGGCCCGGTCGACTTTCTCTCCTGATCCATCCCGCAAACTCTCCATGCCCGATTTAGACACGTTCATCCAGGCCCTCAGCGTATGGGCCATTCCAGTTCTGTTCGCGATCACGCTGCACGAAGTCGCGCACGGTTACGTTGCCAAGCTGTTGGGCGATACGACGGCCGCGAGCCTGGGCCGCCTGTCCTTGAACCCGATCCACCATATCGATCTGTTCGGAACGGTACTGATTCCGGGCCTGCTGGTCGCGACCAGCGGGATGATCTTCGGCTGGGCCAAGCCGGTCCCGGTTGACTACCGTCGTCTCAATCATCCCAAGCGGGACATGGCGCTGGTGGCCGTGGCCGGTCCTGCCGCGAATCTGCTGATGGCCGTGTTCTGGGCCCTGACGATCCGACTTGCCGTTGTCCTCCCAGACTACTTTTCGGAACCGATGCGACTGATGGGCATCGCCGGCATCAAGATCAACGTTGTGCTGGCCGTGTTGAACCTGTTGCCGATTCCGCCGCTCGACGGTGGACGCATCGCGGTGGGGCTGCTGCCCGACAAGCTGGCCTTCGGGTTGGCGCGGATTGAACCCTACGGCTTCGTGATTCTGCTGATCCTGCTGGCGACGAAGCTGCTCGACAGTATTCTCGGTTACCCCGCAGCGTTGCTGATCCGTCTGTTCGCCGATGTTGCCGGACTCTGAAGCCCCTGAGGCCGAGGCCGCCAGTGCGGCCGCGGAGGGGGAGGGCGGAGCTCCCGCCTACGCCATCGTCAATGGGAGCCCGCTGACGCAACTCCCGGAGGATCTCTACATCCCACCGGAGGCCCTCGAGGTCGTGCTCGAGACTTTCGAGGGCCCGCTCGATCTGCTGCTTTACCTGATCCGTCGCCAGAATCTCGACATCCTGAATATCCCGATCGTCGAAATCACGCGCCAGTACATCGACTACATCGACATGATGCAGGAACTCAAGATGGAACTGGCGGCCGAGTATCTTCTGATGGCCGCCATTCTGGCCGAGATCAAGTCGCGGCTGCTGTTGCCCAAGCCGCAGTCTGCGGACGAAGAGGAAGCCGATCCGCGAGCGGACCTGATACGGCGTCTCCAGGAGTACGAACGCTTCAAGAAGGCAGCCGAGCAAATCGATACCTTGCCGCGCTGGGAGCGCGATATCTTTCCGGTCGAGGTCGACAACAGCACGATTCAAATTCGCAAGGTTTACCCCGAGGTGGATCTCAAAGAGTTGCTGCTCGCCTTTCAATCGGTCCTGCAGCGGGCCGATCGAACCGTGCATCATCAGATCCGGCGCGAGGCCTTGTCGGTACGTGAACGGATGTCCTCGATCCTGGCTCGCCTGCTGGATACCAGCGGCCTGGACTTTCTGCAGTTGTTCGAGACGCACGAAGGTCGGCAGGGCGCCGTGGTGTCCTTGCTGGCGATACTGGAACTCGCCAAGGAGAATTTGATCGAGATCATTCAGGACGAGCCCTTGGCCGCTATCTGGGTCCGTTCACGCGGCGATAGCGGGCTGGTGGCGGCGTGAACTGGAAGGATATCGTTGAGGCGGCGTTGTTCGCCTCGCCGCAGCCGCTCAGCGTCGAGGCTTTGCGGAATCTGTTCGAAGAAGCGGAGCGCCCCGACGTCGCCTCTGTCAGGGAGGCGATCGACCAAATCATGCAGGATTACGCGGCCCGACCCGTTCAACTGCAGCAGATTGCCAGTGGCTTTCGGTTCCAGGTGCGGGACGGCTATTCGCCGTGGTTGTCGCGTTTGTTCGAAGAACGCCCCGTGCGTTACTCGCGCGCCTTGCTGGAAACGCTGGCCATCATCGCCTATCGCCAGCCGGTCACGCGCGGCGAAATCGAGGACATCCGCGGCGTCGCCGTCAGTTCCAACATCGTGCGCACCCTGCAGGAGCGGGAATGGGTCCAGGTCGTGGGCCACAAGGAGGTGCCCGGGCGACCGGCCCTGTATGCCACGACTCGGGAGTTTCTCGACTATTTCGGCTTGCGTACCCTGTCCGAATTGCCGGCCCTTGCGGTTTTTTCGGAACCGGTAGCGGACGTGGAGGAAGAGGCACCCGACAGTGTCTTGCCTGCCGATTCTGAACCGCTAGAGGCCCTCACGACCCAAACTGATGAGCCACCCCATGACTGATATCTCCGTCGATCCGAATGAGAACCCCGCAGGCGAGGGCGAAGCGGAAGGGCGTATCCAGAAGATTCTTGCCCGGGCCGGATTGGGCTCGCGGCGCCAGATCGAACAGACCATCCAGGAGGGAAAGGTGTTTGTGAACGGGCGCCTCGCCAAACTCGGTGACCGGTGTGCGCTCAGCGATCGTGTTGTCGTCAATGGCCACCAGATCAATCTGCTCAAACGCTGTGCCGGACCGACCCGGGTGTTGTTGTATCACAAACCGATGGGCGAGATCGTCAGCCGCCGCGACCCGGAAGGTCGGCCGGTGGTGTTCAGTCAGTTGCCCCGACTCGAGAATGGTCGCTGGATTGCCGTCGGGCGGCTCGACATCAATACCCAGGGACTGCTGCTGCTGACCAACAACGGTGAACTGGCGAACCGCTTGATGCATCCCGCTCGGGAAATGGAGCGCGAGTACGCAGTGCGCGTGTTCGGGCACGTCGGCGAGGCGATGCTGCAGCGATTGCAGGACGGCGTCGGGCTGGAAGACGGGCCGGCGCAGTTCGAGTCGATCCGTTCCGCGGGAGGCGATGCGGCCAACCAGTGGTTTCATGTGGTGGTGCGTGAGGGCCGCAACCGGCTGGTCAGACGTTTGTGGGAATCTCAAGGCGTCACGGTCAGCCGCCTGATCCGGGTGCGCTTCGGTGACGTCCTGTTGCCGCCGCGACTGCGAGCCGGCGGATCCATGGAACTCGAGCCGGAACAGATCGAAGCCTTGATGTTGTCAGTCGGGCTCTCGGTTGCGGAGCAACCCACCGATAAGCCCCGTCGCGTTCGGGATGAGCTCTCGGAAACTCCGCGTCGTGGCAGACAGCGCCAAACGACGGGGCGGTCGCGGCGCTGAGTGAGCCGAGGCTTGTCCAGCATGGACGGTAAGGATTCAGGTTCGATCGGGTATCAGTCGCGGGATTGCGTGCGCTCGAATGGCACGCGGTGACGAAACGATGAGAGCGGACTTCCTCGTTTGCGGGATCCGGCCCCAAGCTTTTTGTTTGACATAATATATATTATGCGCAATCGTCTGTCGCTAACATGTCTGGAATGTTGGGCGGCCTACCGAGTGGATCGGCGCCCGGCGCACCAATCAGTTCGACGAGTCAGCACCGCGTCACTTGAAGCCAGGACTGACCGGGGCTATTTGCTGCGCTTGTTAAGTCTCTTGCGGTGTGGGTATTTTCGGCCGGATCAAGGCATCTATCTGCTGGCTTGGCGGCCCGTTGGCGCAATACGTCGAGGCCGCAACTTTGCGCGGCGTACACCTTCACGGGTCTTGCCGGCTGATGGCGAGAACGGCGGGCTTTAAGGCCCGCCGTCTGAAAACTGTTGGGAGCGTCGCGTCTTATTGCGCGGCCTTTAGGTGTACGACGGCTTCCTCGGCCGACTTCTTGGCCAGGTCGGCATGTCCGAGCTTGCCGTGTTCGATGGCACTGTCCAGGCTCTTGAGTCCTGCATCCAGATGTTGATCCGCAACCGTCGCGTGTTCTTTCGACATTGCGGCATGCTCTGCGATGGCTTTGGCGTCTGCAGCTTTGGCCGCAGCATCGGCATGCGTCAGGGCCGCGGCCATATGGCTTTCCTCGGCCAGCGCTATCTGGGTCGACAGTATCAAAGCGATGCCCCCGATCAAGGTCGTCAGTTTAGCGTTCATCGGCAAAGTCCTCTTCGTGATGTTTGCTTCTTTGGCTCTTTTGTCCGCTTGTAAGCGGATCCCGGCGACTTCGAGCATTGCCAGCGCGGATGCATTTAGATCCAGCGGGCACGGTTCGCATGTCGCTTACCCTGTGATCGCGCCGCGTTGGCTTGGTTCCCCGAGGCCAGTGTTGGCTGCCGCCAATATGGCGAAAAGCAAACAGGAACAGTCACCTATATGTGACGTCTTGATCACGCGTTGGCTGGAGCCAACAGTGCGTCACGGCTGCGTTTTCGCGAAATATCTACAAGCCATTAAAAACAATGAAGAATATCGGTTGGCACGATTACTTCTAAGTTCTTGGCACGGCGATCGGTTAGCGACTACTCACCGTATTTCCATCACGTAGACTCGGCGGGCGAGAACGGCAATTACACGGTCACCTGCTATTTGCCGCCAAAGGACGGCAGCCTGAAGTCCTGGATTGGGTCGATCGTCATCGACGAACCGAACTAGCGGACGCCCAGACCGTAATGATCACAGGAGAATAAGGTGCTCCGGCGGCGGATCCCTCCTGCCGTCGCCTGGGCATCGCCTTGGCCGAGGGTCTTCGATACGGTGCTTAAGTTAAGGAGCTATCCTGTGCCGCAGCCGACTCCCCTACTCTACTCGGAGGGTTCCTTAAAGTGCTTTACGTCCAGCGAATGGCGCCGCAGCAAGTTGTAAAACTCGCTTCGATTGCGTTTGGCCAGTCGCGCTGCCTGCGTCACATTCCCGCCGGTGCCTTTAAGGATCCGAATGAGGTACTCGCGTTCAGCATTGCTCTTCGCTTCATCCAGCGACAGGACTTCTCCAGCCTGATTTTGCAATGCCCGCTGGACCTGACCGGCGGATACGAGCTCAGTCGCACTCAAGGCCACAATCTTCTCGATCACATTGAGCAGCTGCCGGATATTCCCCGGCCACGGTGCTCCCAGTAGTATCTCCATGGCTTCCGGTGCGTAGCCGTTGATAGTCTTCCCATATTTCTCCGACACCTTGGAAGTGAAATGTCGGACGAGCAGCGGGATATCGTCGACGCGTTGCCGCAGCGTGGGAAGTGCCAGACTCACGACGTTCAGGCGGTAGAACAGGTCTTCGCGAAATCGCCCCGCCTCGATTTCCTTTTCCAGGTTACGATGCGTGGCGGACACGATGCGGACGTTCATGGGCGTGCTGTCGAGTGCCCCAACCGGCCGTACGGCCCGTTCCTGCAGGACTCGCAGCAGCTTGACCTGCAGTGCTAGGGGCATGTCGCCGATCTCATCCAGAAACAGCGTTCCGCCATTGGCTGCCAGGAACAGGCCCCTATGGTCCCGGGTCGTTCCGGTGAAGGCCCCTTTCACATGTCCGAACAACTCGGATTCCAGTAGATTTTCCGGAATCGCACCGCAGTTGATTGCGACAAACGGATTTGCGGCGCGCGGGCTGGCTCGATGGACGGCCTGGGCCAGCAATTCCTTGCCGGTGCCCGACGCGCCGACGATCAACACGCTCGCATCCTGCGCTGCAATCATCCTGGCCTCGGCCAGGACCGTCTTCATTTGCGCGTTGCAGGTAATGATGCTGCTGCACCAATCCGACGGCTCCAGTTCATGGTCGCCGGTACTCTGCGCTAGCGCGCGGCGCACTTCCACGAGCAGAGTATCGGCTTCGAAAGGCTTGGTGAGGTAGCCGAAAACCCCTCGCCGCACCGCGTCTACCGCATGTACAACCGAGCCGTGTGCCGTGAGTATGATCACCGGGAGCGCCGGGAACTGGACCTTTAGGGTCTCGAACAGGGCCAGTCCATCCATGCCCCCCATCCGGACGTCGGTGATGAGCAGGCTCGGCCGATGGATTGCGACCTTCGCCAGGGCCTCCTCCCCGCTGCTGGCGCTAATCACCGAAAAGCCCTCGAGCGTCAGGCGCAGGGCAAGGAGCTTCAGCAACGCGGGGTCGTCGTCGACGACCATGATGCGGATGCTCCCCGTCATTGCAGCAACCGGTCGATTAGCGCAAGGAGCGTCGTCTGTTCGAACGGCTTGGTCACGAAGCCTGCCGCGCCTTCGGCAAGGCACGCCTCGCGATCGGCGGCAGCGGCGCTCGCCGTCAGAAAGACGAGAGGCAGCGAGGCGAACTGCGGGTCCCGCCTTAGGGCGCGAAGCACTTGACGGCCATCCAGTTCGGGCATCAGCAGGTCGCAGAGTACGAGGTCCGGCTGCCCGTCGGCAACCAGGTCGAGACCGGCGCGGCCGTTCTCCGCTTCGAGGACCTCGTAACCTTCCAGTCTGAGCAACTGAGAGGTCAGTTTTCGAAGAGCCGGATCGTTTTCCACCAGGAGAATTTTCTTCATGCAGGGTCTCCCGTAAGAGGAATTTTCACGGTGAATCGGGTGCCTTGGCCGATGTTGCTGACATAGCTGATTTCGCCTCGGTGAAGGTCCAGGCATTGTTTCACTATCGCCAGCCCGAGCCCCGTGCCCTGGATGTGATTGACATTGCGGGCCCGATGAAACGTGCTGAACAGGTTGGGTTGATCTTCCCTGGGAATACCGACGCCCTGATCGGCAATGTCGAACACGAGCGCATCGGGCTCACGTGTGCGAGTCAGCGTGACCTGCGAGCCCTTGGGTGAGAACTTGATCGCATTGCCCAGCAAGTTGGCGAGAATCTGCCTCAGCAGATGGGGATCGATGTGGGTGGGGTTCGCTGGCCCCACCGGCAGGAACACGATCCGGTGTTCCCTGCCCACTCCGGCTCGCAGTTCCTTCAGCAATACCTCGCAGAATGCGTCGATGTCGGTCACCTGAGGATTGAATGGCAGGTGACCGGTGTCGGCCTTGCCGATGAACAGCACTTCCTCGAGCATTTGCGTCATCGTTTTCACGGCGTCCTTGATCATCACGATCAGGGCGCTCTGTTCCTCCGGAGGGAGCCTTGCGCAGTATCGCTCCAGCAACTCCGCGGATGAAAGAATGGCCGTCAGCGGCGTCCGGAATTCATGCGAAGCCATGGCAATGAAGCGCGACTTCAGTTCATTCAGTTCCTGTTCTCGAGTCAACGCCTTCCGCACGTCCGCTTCGGCCTCGCGCAGTTCGGCCTCGGTCCGGGCCCGATTGGCTGCTTCCAGCGCCAACGCGACCAAATTGCCGATCGACAACGCGAAACCGACCTCCTCCAGTGACCAGTTGCGGGGCGGCCCGATATGTTCGTGGCAGACCACCGCGACGACGTGGCCGTCCATCCAGACCGGGACGTCCAGCATTGAAGTGATGCCTTCGGGTATCAGGTAATTCTCGCGGAACTCTGCCGTCGCGGGATCGCGGCGGGCATCCTTGGCGATGACCGGGCGATTCGACACCAGCGCCGCAAAGTACTGTGGGTAATCGGCCATCCGGAATGCCGCTAGTTCCGATGCCGGGGCGGTGTCCCCGAGTGCCGCGCGGTAGACCATCTCGGCTCGCAGGACGATGTCCTTGCCGGTGCTGTCGAAGCGGCCGAACATGACTCTCGCCAGTCCGAGCGTATGCGCTGCCGTGCTTAGAATGTGCCGTAGTGACGCCTGGAAATCGACTTTGTCGGCCCGCGCCAGATCATACAGAACGGTGCGGAACAGCAAGGCCTGCTCGCTCCGCTGTTTCTCGGCCTCGGCAGCGCGGTGTCGTTCGGTCACATCGCGCAGGAACGCGCTGAACAGGTAGCCTTCGGCGCAGTGCACCGGCCAGACCGACAGTTCCATAGGGAATTCCTCACCGGAACTGCGGATCGCGGAAAGCTCGATGGTCGCATTCAGAACTCGGGATTGCCCGCAAGTGAGGAAGCGCCGCATGCCCGCTTCGTGGGCGGTACGGTAGCGTTGGGGGATTATCAGCTCGGACAGCCGCCCGCCCACTGCCTCGCTCCGGGACCAGCCGAAAATGCGCTCGGCCGCGGCGTTCCATTCCAGGATGACGCCGCGGCTATCGATGGTGATGACGCCTTCGGCCGAGGACTCGATCATCAGGCGGAGCCGCTCGGTCCGTTCGGCAATCCGCTGTTCGAGGTTCTCGTTCAGGCGGCGAAGCTCCTCCCGGGCGTCGCGACTCTCGGTGATGTCGGAGACGATGCCGATGAGGCGCTGGACCGCGTCGGACGGGTCAAACAGCGGGAACCCCTTTTCGCGGACCCAGCGCACCTCGCCGCTGGGTCGCCGGATCCGATATTCGACCTGATACGACGCGTGGTCGCTACTTGAGCGGGCTGCCACCACCCGCTGCCGGTCATCGGGATGTGTGGCCTCGGCGAGGACGCCCGGGCCGGCATAGAAGTCCGCGGTGCTGCGCCCGAAGACCTGCTCGAACGCGGGATTGACGTAACGGAGTTGCCCGCGATTCGGCTCCATGATCCAGAAGACATCCTCGACCTTCTCGGCAATCTGGTGCAGATGACCTTCCGTCTCCCGGAGGCATTGTCGGCCGCCGATGGCTTCCGCCAGGATCCAGGTCACGAGCCCCGTTGTATCGGACACCGGTCGGAGCGACAGTTCGACCTCGAGCCAACCCGGGCCCGCCTCGGTGCGCACCAAAGACCGTATCCGCACAAATTCATCCGCCGCAGCGCGCGCGAGCGCAGCCCGCACCGCATCCCGCTCTTCAGTACCGCGCCACCACGGCCCGTTCCAGAGCGGCTTGCCGAGCACCGAGCCGCGTTGGTCGGGGAAGAATTCGAAAGCGGAGCGATTGACTTCGGCTATCGTGCCGTCGGCTCGTAGCACGGCGACCAGCACGAAACCGGGTCGCGCCGGCTCCACCTCCGCTCTCGTCACCGGCGTCATGCCCGCGCTGGGATCCATTCTTGCCGCCACTTGATCAATTGGCATACCTCCGCCGTGGGCCCGGGCAGCCGAAGTGCTCGGCCCTAAGCTGTATGAAGCGCTGACGAAAAACGCATTTTCCGAGTGCGCCGCTCCGAAAGGCCTACATGAGACAACGTTACGGGCAGCGCAGCAAGCCTCTTGCCCTTCGGCGCTGTGCGCGTTGCTGGCTTGAAAGATGTCATGAGGGAGCACCACCGGCGTGGAAGGGGGACCAGACCTCAAGTTCTCGCGCAGGAGCCGGGGCTCGCTGTTGGTCGTGGCTGGATCCCTTAAGGCGGACCGATGGTGGGGGCTTTTCGAGATCGCGTTGAACGGATCAGACAGCCGTTTTCGTTCGCGAGGACTTGCGTTCGCTCCAACGCTGCGTCAGGACGTAGAACACCGGAACGAAGGGGATTGCGAGGATGGTCGAAGCCAGCATGCCGCCGAACACGACCGTGCCGATGGCCCGCTGGCTGGCTGCTCCGGCCCCGTCGGCCGTCAGCAGCGGCACGACACCGAGGATGAAGGCGAACGAAGTCATCAGAATCGGCCGGAAACGGCGCCGGGTCGCTTCGACGGCGGCCTCGGCGATCGTCATCCCTTCTGCGCGCAATTCCCGGGCAAACTCCACGACGAGAATGGCGTTCTTGCTGGCCAGGGCGATCATCAACACGAGCCCGACTTGCGTGTAAAGGCTGTTTTCGTAACGACGCGAGATCAATGCCACGATCACGCCTACCAGGGCCATTGGGACGACCAGGATCACGCCGAACGGGCTGGACCAGTTCTCGTACTGTGCCGCCAGCACCAGGAAAACCAGCAGGATCGACAACGCATATACGAAATAAGCCTGATTGCCGACCTGTTTCTCCTGAAACGCGGTGGCGGTCCAATCGAACGCCATGCCGCTGGGCAAGTTGGCACTTGCGACCTGCTCCATCAGCTTGATGGCATCACCCGAGCTGTGCCCGGGTGCCTGCGCGCCGAACAGTGGTGCCGCAGGGTAGAGGTTGTAGCGGGTCACGAGTTCCGAGCCGACCCGCCGGTTGACATTCAGCATGGTGCCAAGCGGCACCATTTCCTGCCGGCTGTTTCGTACGTAGAGGTTTTCGATATCCGTGGGCTCCAGACGATAGGGTGCGTCCGCCTGCACGTAGACCTGGTAAGACTGGTCGAACTTGTTGAACAGGTTGACGTAGGACGATCCCAGAAAGGCTTGCAGCGTTCCGAAGACATTGTTCAGCGGTACGTCAAGCGACTGCGCCTTGACTCGGTCGATGTCGAGGAAAAGCTGCGGGCTCTGTGCGCTGAACGTACTACCCACGAATCCCAGCGCCGATTGCCCGCCGGCAGCCCGCATGGTTTCCAGAACGGTTCTCTGCAATTCGGCCAATCCCAGGCTGTGGCGATCTTCGATCATCATCTGGAAGCCGCCGGCCTGACCGAGGCCGGCAATCGGTGGCGGAATCACCACGGCGATCCGGGCTTCCTGCACGGCGTCGAACTGCTGCTTCAGGCTGGTCAGGATTTGCCTCTGATCGAGCCCCCTCTCTCCGCGTTGGTCCCACTTCTCGTAGATGGCGAAGGTGCTGAAGGCATTCGAGACGTTCGCGGCGTCGAGCATGGAGAAGCCGCCGATCGTGACCCATGCGGCAATCCCGGGGGTCTTGGCGAGCACACTGTCGACCCGCGCCGATACCGCCCTCACCCGCGGCTGGGCGCTGCCCTCAGGGAGCTTCGCGACGACGATCGCATAACCCTGATCTTCGATCGGCAGGAATCCGGTGGGATGCCGGGCAAAGAACCACGCGCCGACGCCGACAATGACGAAGAACACGACGGCCATCCAGCCGCTTCGAGCGACCATGGCGCGAACGAGGCGCGCATACCCGCTTTCTATGCCGTCGTAGACGCGGTTGAAGCCCCGGTAGAACGCATTCGGCCGGTAGTCGGCCGGGCGTGAGCGCAAATACTGGGCGCACTGCGCAGGCTTGAGGGTCAAGGCATTGATGGCGCTGATCACCGCGGTCGAGGCGATCACCAGCGCGAACTGTCGGAACAGCTGGCCGCTGATGCCCGGCAGAAAGGCGGCCGGCAGGAAGACCGCAATCAGTACGGCCGTGATGCCGATGACCGGACCGGTCATTTCGTGCATCGCCTTGATCGCGGCGTCCTTCGGCGACAAGCCCTTCTCGATGTAGTGCGAGGCGTTCTCGACGATAACGATCGCGTCATCCACGACGATCCCGATGGCCAGAATCAGGGCGAACAGGGTCATCAGATTGACGGAAAAGCCGAGCATGGCCATCGCCGCGAAAGCGCCGATGATGGTGACGGGAACGGTCGTGGCCGGCACCAGCGTCGCCCGCCAGTTCTGCAGGAAGATCATGATGACGACGAGGACCAGAACGCCGGCTTCCTTCAGCGTTTCGTAGACGGCATCGATCGATTGTTGAATGAAGTCCGTGGTGTCGTAATGGATCGCGTACTTGAGCCCTTCCGGAAATTCATGGCTCATCTGTTCGACGGCCGCTCGGATGTTCTTCCCGAGATCGATGGCATTAGCGCCGGGCAACGCATACACGAGAATCTGCGCCGCCTTGTGCCCGCTGACACCCGCGAAGTTGCTGTACATCTGCTGGGACAGCTCGACCCGCGCGAGATCCTTGACGCGCACCAGTTGGGCGGTTTCGTCGTTCTGCGTGCGGACCGTCTTGACGATGATGTCCTCGAACTCCGACACGTCCGACAAGCGCCCCAGGGCATTGACCGTGAGCTGGTAGGATTGCTCCGCGGGCACGGGCGCCCCGCCCAGTTGTCCGGCGACCACCTGATTATTCTGTTCGCGCACCGCATCGGCGACATCCATGGTCGTCAGGCCGTAGTACTTCAGGCGCTCCGGGTTCAGCCAGATGCGCATGCTGTATGCGCCTGCCCCCAACACCTTGATCTGCCCTACCCCCGGGATCCGGCCCAATGGGTACTGCATGTTGATCATCGCGTAGTTCGACAAAAAGGTGTCGTCGAAGCGGTCGTCCTCCGCATACAGGCTTACCACCTGCAAAATATTGGTCGACACCTTTTTGATCGTGACCCCCTGCTTTTGCACGGCGTCCGGCAACTGCGCGAGTTGCCCGTTGACCATGTTCTGCACGAGGCTCATCGATGCATTCAAGTCAGTCCCGACGCGAAACGTGATCGTCAGCATGTAGGTCCCGTCGGAACCGCTCGTCGAGGACATGTACATGGAGTTCTCGACTCCGTTGACGCCCTGCTCGATCGGGATGCCGACAGTCTTTGCGATGACTTCGGCGCTGGCGCCCGGGTAACGTGTCACGACCTGTATCGTCGGCGGAACGATATTCGGGTATTGCGCGACGGGCAGGTTCAGCAGGCTGACCGCGCCGAGGATGATCGTGATGATCGCGATGACATTCGCGAAAATCGGCCGTTCGATGAAGAAACGGGAGATCATTGCGCGGTCTTCGCCGGGGCTGCATGGGGGGCGTCGTCAGGGAGCGGCGCGCGGGTGGGTGTGACCGGGCGCCCTGGCATGGCACGCAGCAGACCGTTGACGATGACCCAGTCGCGATCGTCAACACCGGAGGTGATGGCGACGCGACCGCCGGTCTTGGCGCCCAGCGTGACGGGGCGACGCGCGACCATGTTCTTGTCGTCCACGACCAGCGTGAACGCACCGCCCTGGTCGAAGCCTACGGCGTCCTCCGGCAGCAGCCATTGTTGCTCCGGCTTCCCGGTCTCGGCGCGGATCCGAACGAACAGGCCAGGCAGGATGCGGTAGTCGGGATTCGGCAGCAAGGCGCGGAGTTGGAGGGTACCGGTCGTCGTGTCGACTTCGATCCCGCGATAATCGAGCTGGCCCTTGTGCGGATAGCCTTCTTCGTTGGCCATGCCGAGCGCCAGCGGAATGTAGGGGACCT
Source organism: Methylolobus aquaticus (assembly GCF_054172105.1). Lineage (NCBI taxonomy): Bacteria > Pseudomonadati > Pseudomonadota > Gammaproteobacteria > Methylococcales > Methylococcaceae > Methylolobus > Methylolobus aquaticus. The sequence continues at coordinate 82,213 of NZ_JBSYXP010000006.1, read as the reverse complement.
TGCTGGCCGTGTCCGTTCCCTCGTTCTGGCGGGCACGGCGGACCCGTAGCAGATCCTGCTCGCTGATCGTGAAATAGGCGTAGATCGGATCGATCTGGTTGATCTCGGCGAGCACGGTCTCCTCCCCTGCCCCGACGACATTGCCCGGGTCCTTGTACCGGCGGCTAACCCGGCCGCGGAACGGGGCCTTGACGGTCGTATAGCCGAGATTCAGTTGCGCCAGTTCGACCTGCGCCTCGGCCGCCATGACGTCGGCCTTCGACCCATCGCGTTCGTAGCGCCAGCGATCCACATCGGTCTGCGCGGCGGCGTTCTCCTGCAGCAATCCGATAAAGCGCTTGAACTCGGTCTCGGCATGGAACAGCCGCGCCTTTGCCGCCAGAAGCTGGGCCTGGGCCTCTTTCAACTTCGCCTGATAGGTGTTCTGTTGAATCACGAACAGCACCTGGCCCTCGTTGACGACATCGCCCTCCTTGAAAAGTATCTTTTCGAGATAGCCCTCGACACGTGCCCGCAATTGCACCGTGTGCAAGGCCTGGGTGTTGCCGGTGAACTCGAGGTACGGTTTGATTTCCCCCCGAATGGGATGACTTACCGTGACCGGTGGCGGCGGTGGTGGAACATAGGTGTTGGGGTTCTCACAGCCCGCCGACAATACCGACAGGGCGAGCAATACCGCCGACGCGAAGCGCCCGACGCAGCAAATGGGAAATGGTTTCGTCACCTCGGGCCTCAGGCGTTGGCGGCTTGCAATGGATGGGATGGCAACCGGAGAGTTCACCACGCGGGCGCTCGGATCAGGTTCGTTGGGCGCTCTGCAGGCACGGGCATGGGTTCGAGCAGTTCCCCCCAGTTGGTGCGCCGCGCCATCGCATCCTTGATGGGAGCCGGTACGAAGTCCTTGCCTTCACGGAGTTGCCAGCCGCCACCGAGCGCCCGGTAGACGTTGACCAGGCTGGAGGCGATATCGCCAAGGGTCGTCGCAAAGCTGTCCTGTTGCTGCAGCAAGGATTGTTCGGCGGTCAAAACGGTCGTGAAATCGGCGATACCCTCGCGATACTGCAGCGTCGCCAACTGCAACGAGCGCTGAGCTGCCGCGGTGCTCTGTGCGAGATAGTCAGCCGCATCCTGCGTCTTGATGAACGCGATCAGACCGTCCTCGACTTCCCGTTGCGCGCTCAGGACGGCATTCTGGTAAAGGGTCAACGCTTCCTGCAGCAAGGCGTCCTGGGTTCGCACCTGGTTCGTGATCTGCCCGTAGTTGAACAGATTCCACTGTACGGCCGGTCCGAAGCGGTAGAAATGACTGCTCCACTGGAACATGTCGCTCAGACTGTTCCCGGAAGCGTTGGACGACACGAAGCCAAAACTGCCGCTCAAGGAAAACGCGGGATACAGATTGGCCTCGACCACACCGACACGAGCCGACTGGGCGGCTGCTGCCATTTCCGCCTTGCGGATGTCGGGGCGGCGGCGTAACAGATCGGCCGGAATGCCGACGGCGACGTGGAGCGGCGGCGAAGGGATCTGCGCCATCCGCGCGCCGGCACCGAGGGGTTTGTCCAGTGTGCGCGGGGACTGCCCGAGCAGCAGGCATAGCGCATTTTTGGTCTGGCGGAGTTGGCTTTCCAGCGAAGGGATTGAGGCCTGGGTGCTGCCGAGCACGGTTTTGGCCTGCTCTACGTCGCGTTGAGAGGAACTGCCCCCGCGGAACTTGGCCTCGGCAATCTTCAGGCTTCCCTGTTGCGCGGCGACGTTGTCGCGCGCGATGGCGAGTTTCTTCTCGAGTGTTCGGATACGAATATAGAAATTTGCAACGTCGGCCGTTAGCGTCACAAGTGTGCTGTCATAGTCGGCCACGGCACTGAGTAACTCGGCATCGGCGGCTTCAATGGCACGACGAAACTTGCCCCAGATATCGAGCTCCCAACTCGCCGTCATTCCGATTCGATCTATCCACAGGGTGTGCACCAGACCGTCGCTCGTTGGCAGCCGCTCGCTGAGCCCGCGGAGCGGCAGGTGAAACTTCTCGACCAATCCGGTCAGATGTTGTTGTTGTGGATAGAAGTCACCGATCGCAATGCCGAGTTGCGCCCTGGCCTCGAGGATGCGGAGGCCCGCCACTCGCAGCGGAAGGTTCTGCGAGTAGGCCTGTTCGACCAGCTGATTGAGAACGGGATCCTTGAAGACTCGCCACCAGGCCCGGGTTTCAGCGCTGCTGCTGCGCACTCGCTGGTCGCCCTTTTCCAGCCAGTGGGTGGCGAGATCGGAATGGGGAGTTTCAAAGTCGGGTCCGATCAGACTGCAACCCGCGCTGAGCGCGGCCAAGCACACAATCCCGACCAGGGACGCGAACACGCGACAATCCATGCAATCCTCCTTGCGGCCCATAGTAGCGGACTGGCACGGCCCGTGCCAGCATCAGAGCCGGCCAAAGGCGCTGCCCTTGCGTTATGGCACCTCCGACGCCAAGGTTGTGGGGAGCCGATGGGGAAAGAGACGCTGGCGACCGGCTTCTGCCCTTCCCTGCTGGGGCGGCATCAATAATGCTTTCGCTACCAGCAGAACCATCCAGAGCGAGGGGATAACGTGATACCCGAAGGGAATGCGCTGCAACAGTACCTGGACACCCTTTACCGCGATTACGCGCCGCTCGACGACGGCGAGGTCGCCAGCTACATACCCGAACTGACGAAAGCCGACCCTGAATGGTTCGGGATCGCCTTGGTCACCGTGGACGGGCATGTGTATCAGAGCGGCGATACGCGACAGCCCTTCACGATCCAGTCGATATCCAAGGCGATCACCTATGGGCTCGCGTTGGACGATAGCGGCATCCCCAGCGTGCTGGGCAAGGTCGACGTCGAGCCCTCTGGCGAAGCCTTCAACGAGATCAGCCTGGAGCCGGGTACCGGCCGTCCGCGGAACCCCATGATCAATGCCGGGGCGATTGCCACCGTGGCGCTGATCGCCGGTGATACGGCGGATGAGAAGCTCGCTCGGATGCTCAAGACCTACGAACGCTATCTTGGCCGTAAGGTGACGATAGACGAAGAGGTTTACCGTTCCGAAAAGTCCACCGGTCACCGCAACCGAGCCATCGCCTACCTGCTGCGCAATTCCAACATCATCGAGAAGGACACCGATGAGATATTGGATGTGTATTTCAAGCAATGCTCGATTCTCGTCGATTGCCGTGATCTGGCCCTGATGGGTGCCACGCTGGCGAACGACGGAGTGAATCCGATCACGAGCGTGCGGGCCTTGCCCAGTCCGCTGGTGCCTAAGGTGCTAAGCGTCATGAACTCCTGCGGCATGTATGACTATTCCGGCGCGTGGGTGTACGAGGTCGGCATGCCGGCCAAGAGCGGTGTCGGAGGCGGCGTCATGGCCGTGCTACCCGGACAATTCGGCCTCGCGGTGTTCTCGCCGAAGTTGGATGCGCGCGGCAATAGCGTGCGCGGTATCGCCGCCTGCAAGAAGATATCCAGCGACTTCGGGCTGCACGTCCTGCAGACCGGGCGCATGACGACCACCTCAGTCATCCACGTGCGCTACAACGCCGCGCAGATTCCCTCGAAGCGCTCGCGGGCAGCCGAACACACACGAGCGCTGAGTGTTCTGGGCGCACGGGTCGTCGTTTTCGAACTCGCGGGCGACCTGGTTTTTTCGTCGGCCGAGATCATCGTCAGCGAAGCCATGGGCGCGATGGACACGGCAGACTTTCTAATTCTTGACTTTCGGCGCGCGCCGCGGATCGCCCAAGGTGCCGTCTGTCTATTGGTGGCCTTGATACAAAGCCTCGGCCAGGGGGGAAATACGGTATTGCTGACAGGCATCTCGGATAAGTTCGAAGTGGTGCGGGAGATCCGACGGCGCGTGACCGCTGTCGAACGGGAGCCTCTACTGGGCTGCGAGGACGTGGATCACGCACTGGAGTGGTGCGAGGATCGCTTGCTGACCGATCACGCTGCCACAATCTCGACGGAGGTGCCGCTGGCGCATCAGGCGTTTTGCGACGGCTTCTCGCCCGAGGAACTGGCGGGACTGGAATCCATCACGGAGCGTCGGGATTATGCCCCTGGGGCCGTGGTCTGCAGGGAGGGGGAAGTCGCCGAGTCGATTTTTTTCATCCTGCGTGGCCAAGTCAGCGTCAACATTCCTTTGGAACACCGGCGATCGGGACGAATCTCGATGTTGTCCGCCGGCTCGGCCTTCGGCGAAATGGCACTTTTCGATCAAGGGGTGCGCACTGCCGACATCATTGCCGACGGCCCGGTTACCTGCCTCGAACTGGACTTCGCGCGCCTGGAAGCCGACTCATCGCCACTGCACGCACGGATCCGCTACCAACTCGTTCGTAATATCGCCCGAGGACTGAGCCGGAAACTGCGGCAATTGACCGGGGAAGTCCGCTTGTTGCGCCGGTGAAGAAAGGCGGTGCGCCAGCGCTCGCGTGCGGGGAGAAATCCCGGCTATTTTGCGTCCAGTGCGACGACCAGCGGGTTTGCGGGTAGTTCGGCAGCCATGAGGAAGCGTCGGCACCGCGCCAGATGGAACTTGGTCGGCCCGTCATCCGGAAACCTGTCCTGCAGGGCCGAGAAAGCGCGCTCGGCCTCCCGCCAGTCTCCCGAGGCCAAGGCCTGCATCGCTTGCTCGAACTCGGCGCAGAGTCTCAGTTGCCTCTCTTCGGCCGCGTAGCGCAGGGCGACGACCTCGACGACCGGAAGCGGCGTGGTTTTGCCGACAAAGCAGAAGTCGCCGACATGCCGCAATAGTAGATCGTTCACCCCTTCCACCGCTGCCCGCGTGGCGAGGATCTGCGTGCCCATCTGCTTGTTCAAGCCCTCCACTCGGGCGGCCGTGTTGGCACAATCGCCGACGATGCTGTAGACGAAATGGCCTCCCCCGCCGGCATGCCCCACGTAGGCCATGCCGACTTCGAGCCCGATTCGCAAAGACTGCGTCAGCAGTGAGTAACGCTCCTTGAAGGTCGCCATCGCCTTTACTGCATCCAGTGCGCCAAGAATCGCTTGATGCCGGACAGCGACCGTTTCTTCATCCGACGTCCAGGCACACATGATTCCGTCTGCACGGAACTCGACGACATCCACGCCGTTCTCGCGGAGGGGTTGCGACAGTGTGTCGAAATAGTCGTTCAGGAAGACGGCCAGTTCCTTTGGCCGCAACTGTTCGGAAATCGTCGTGAATCCCGCCATATCCGAGGCGAAGCAGCAGCTGTAGGCCACACGGTTGATCGCGGAGGGGTCCAGGACCTTGTCCGTGAAGTCCCTCGCAACCCCTTCCGGAAGATAAAAGCTGATGGCCTCCGTGGCCTTGTTTTTTTTGTGCCGCTCCAGCAGGTATTGGCTCACCAAGCCAATGAAAAGGGCCAGCGGTAACTGCACCAACATCGGGATGGCCAACGGCAGCCAGCCATGAGCCTGAACAAAGGCCTGATAAACGCCGAACGCGTAACCGCCGCCGAGTAGGAGTGCAAGAGGAACGCCGGCTATCGCTGGCAGCAGATAGACCATGCTGCCGAGCAGACCGCCCACGATAGCCAGTACCGCGGCAATGGTGAACGGACTGGAGGGTTGCAGCCCCTGTTCATGCAGCAGATTGCCGAACGCGGTCGCGGCGATCTCGACACCGCTCAGATCAACGCCGTCGTCGTTGGTAAACACCGTGTAGAACCGATCCGGCTGTCCCGGGTCGTAGAGATCCGAGTAACCGACGAAGACGACCTTTCCATTGACATCGGGGGGCGGCTGCCCGCTTCCGGGGTCTTCGCTGTTCATGACGACATGGTAGGGGATGGTCGCGATCGTGCCGGGAGGACCGTAGAAGTTCAGGTAGCGATGATCATCACCGGCATAGAGGCTGATCAGCGACCTGACGGCCAGCCGCTGGCCTGGATCCGGAATGCGGGCGGGGTCCTGCTCCAGAAGCTGTCTCAGCGCAGGTGCCAGGTCAGGGTCCTTCTGGAACAGCTGCCGGGTGTGTGCCATCAGCTTGCGGAGTTCGACTCCGCGCAGGTCTCTTTCGCGGGGCACCGTGACGGTGCCGGTGCGGCCAAGCCCTGATGCCCGCAGAAAAGCCCAGAAATTCGGCTGTATCCCGAGCGTGTGGACTTGCAAGGCCACAGCCGGCATCGTCGCCGCGTCGCCGACACTGGGCTTGAATGCCCAAAAGTCGTACACCGCCACTTGCACCTTGGGCAGGGGAAACGGCCCCAGGCCCTTCGCGGCATTCGCCAGCGGTGAGATGGGTGGCACGAGTTGCTCCATCCACACCGAGCCGGAGGGTTTGCCACTCGCGTCCAGGATCATCTGGCGCTTGCCGACAAGCTTCGTCGCCAAGACGACCCGGTTCGATCGCTCGATTGCGCGAGCAAAGGCCGAATCCTCCAAAGCGGTCTTCTCCGTCTGAAAGTCGAAGTCGAAGACGATGGATGACGCGCCCAACGCCGTCAGCCGGTCGACCAAACGGGCATGCACTGACCGGGGCCACTCGCGCGGTAGCCGCGAAAGTCCGAGGTGAACCCCGGTCTGATCGTCAATCGCGATGACGGCGACTTCCGGCGGCGGATCGATTGCACCGCGCAGCTTGAAGAGCCATGCCAAGCCGAAATCCTGCTCGACGCCGTGCCCCAAAGGGCTGATACCCAATACGGTGCCGACCGACGCCGTGGCTAAGCCGGCGAGAAGGCCCTTTACCCAGCGGCGCATACGCTCTCCCTGTTGCCACGGTAGGAGATGGCTTCGGCCCCGTCTGGTCGGAGCACAGTCGCGATCGAGGACAAAAGACTGATGCTGCAATTCTGCATGGGTAGTGGCGATGCCTTCCCGGAGAGCCGTCGCGAGTGGCCCTGGGGATGTCGGTCGTTCAGTTCCGGCCTAATTTCTATCGTCCCAGGCATACTGGCCCTTCATTCTACGTGATCCTCGTCGCGCTGCCGCGCTAACCCTGGACAGCCGGCCACATCGGTTTCTGCCGAACCGTTCGATGACTGCTGTGCGGAATGGGCATGATTGGTGCGATTGCGGACTTCAGTGCACTATTGATGTGCGTGTCAGGCGTTCCCTTATTCGCCATCATGATTACCGATTGGCGCTGTAACAGGGATTTAGTGGCTCATCCTTCGCTGGCATGGTACATGCTGCTAGATCACGCCTGAATCGTCGCGGGACACACGTTTAACTGCTTCAAGCGCCATGGGGTCGACGCGGTGGCAGTGCTTTCACGAAATACAAGAATGACAAGAGAGTGCAGACAGGGACCATCTCGACGGATCGCCTGCCGAAGCGGTCGATAACTTTGTCTCAATCGGCATTGGGGTTCCCTTATGCCGGTCCTGAAAGAGTCCCCTACTCCCTTAATTCTCCGAACGGCTATCGACCTGTCCAGTGAGGAAGAACGGGCGAATGGTCCTGGCTCCCTCTCAAACGATCAGAGTGATTGGCGTCGCAAGTCCCGGCGCCCGGTCGTTGTATCGATCTGATTGCCCGGGAGCAGTTGCAATCTGTCGACCAACGTTCTCCACACTATCGGGCGCTGCAGTGAGGCCAGGAGCCCTACGCTGCGACTGTGGCATAGCCGGGTGAGCGGGGTTCGGGTTACTTCAACGAATATGTGCTGAGGCCTTAGTCGCTGTTCCACCGGAGACTGGGCCCCTGCTGCTTTATTCATTTGGCCGCACTGGAGTTCGGCCTTGGGGGAGAAAGGAAGCGTCTGCGCACAGTACGCCAAGTCGCTCTGCTGGCGAGGCAGGCTGTGCTTTGGGGTAAACCCTAAATCATCCGTTCGGAGAAGCTCATGTACCGATCCCGTTTCGCGCTGGCCCTGCTGGGGCTGACATTATCCCTATGGTCGTTGCGGTCGCTCGCAACACAGGCCGTTACCGTACTGGACCTCGAGGGAAACCCGACCTGTAATTCCCTGGCACTGAATTCCGTTTTACAACTCTCGGATAACTCGCCGCCGGCGGCTGGCGTACCGAAAACCATCTCCGCTTCGGGTGGGCCGTCGATTACCTATAGGCTCGACGCAACCCGGACAGGCATCAGCCTCTGGAACGTCGTAGGAACGCCGCAGACCCCCATCAACTTCGTGATTGCGAAATCCCAGGGCAATACCGGGGCGCGGGTATTCCACTTTTCTCCGGCCGGAGCGTTGCAGGACTCGCTGGCAACGGCTCGGGGCACCATTACCCAGATCAGCTTCTGCTATGGCCTCGCGATGCCGGCGAATCCTGGCGGCAGTCAGGCTCTGCCGGATTGCTCCGAGATCAATGACCAGTTGGACGAAACCGGTATCGCGTGTCCTACAGACGGCAGCCGACGTGTGATATACAGCTTCGATCCGGACGCCCCTAATTGGAACCTGACCGCCTGTACGTGCAATGCGACGCTGACCAGGTGCAATCCGGATGCCTCCTTCCCTGAGGACGCGGACGCCTGCCCTTCGGGGGCAACGAAACTTCCGCGGGTGCCGGTCCATGTCGAGGCTGTTGAGGATCCCTTTGTCTGCTCGACGCTCGGTGGTACTCGAACCTGCACCTGTGTCGACCAGAACAAGGCGTTGGCAGGCTGTCAGTAGCGCTCTATCTCGGGACCAGGCAACGAGGACGCCGGTGCCCTCGGCGCCATCTGCTTTTCCGGCCGCTGCAATGCGGCCGGAAAATGCAGCCGGTCAGTCCGGTGCAGCGGGTTTGCAGGGTGCGCTTAACGAAAGAACCGCCTGCACAACCCGACAAGGGGTTCTCGTCGACCGGGACCGCGCTTTCACTCGTAACCGGCAGCCTGCAAACGCGCAATGAAGTTGCTGACATTCTCGCGCGCCGCATGCTCGTAGCGGGCGTGGAACCATTCCGTTCGAAAGATCCGCTCGCGCCCTAACAGTGCTCGGAGGAAGCCGAGTTGGGCCGGAAAAAACGTATCGTCCGGAATATGTGCCGCTTCTCGCCTGATGTTTTCGCTGTCCTGCACATACTCGCCCCATTCCGAGGCCAGCTGCGAGAGATCGATGTCCACCACGTAACATCCGTCGGCGTCATTCGGCTCATCCCGATGGCGCGTCAGCAGGATGTAATGACACACGGTTCGAATGTGGTCCGGGTCATGCTGGTTGTGCGCCATGGTCTGAAACAGCGCGGCACTGTCCTGTTCGTTGGTTGCTGCGCCGGGGACATAGATTGCATCGTGCAACCATAACGCCATCTCGACGGCGTCCGGACAGTCCATCAAGCCGGAGCATCCATCAAATTCGGAAAGACAGTGAGTCAGGTGCCCCCAGCCATGGTAGCGCCGTTCTCGTGCACCATAGTGGCGAAGCAGCGTATCGAAACGCGAGTCACCTTGGTTGGTAGCCCCGCCCATCAAGCTGCGGCCCCACAATTCCCGGAAGCGTTTCCGCAAATCGATGCTCATATGGCTGGTCATGCGAGGTCTGTAGCTCCATTGGGGCTGCGCGGACACGCCAGGAAGTCGGTCCATTCGTTATTGTCTAGCAAGGCTTAAGCCATCTGGGGGGGCACAAGGCGCTGCCGCGACCGTTTGCGCGTGCCCTGAAATTGTGCGGCATCGACTGATGGCGCCTCATAATCGCGCGTCCGTGACCGCCCTGGGTTACTCGTTCTCCCGCAACGACTTAGGGTATCTCCCGCAGCGGCCTGTCTGTGTCGACTGGAATGGAACCTGCTTACAAAACGCAACGTGATAAGCACCCTGCGTAGGCCGTCGCCGCCGGTGATGGAAGGCCCACGGCCGAGGAGCCTTGATTTGGCCTGATAGGGAACCTCGGGATCAGGAACAAAGAGGTGTAGCGACGATGCGAACGTTCTTGTGGCCGACTCTGGCCGCGGTCTTGTTGACAAACCTCGAGAGCCGGGCCGAGGAAACGTGCGCGCCCGTTGGTCGTCTGGCGTCCGTCGAGGGTAGCGTCGAAATCGCTCATGCCGACGAGAGTTCATGGCAGGTCGGTAGACTCGACGAGCGCCTATGCGAAGGCGATTCGGTCCGGGTTGGGGAGTCGAGCCGGGCGGCCGTGCAGCTCATCAATGACGCGGTGTTGCGCCTGGATCAGTCCACCACCGTACGCCTGCTGGACATTACTGCTAAGAAGGAGGAACGTTCCCTGCTCCAACTGGTTGCCGGGGCACTGAAATCGTTCAGCCGCTCGCCACGGCACATGGCGGTCAACACCCCGTATGTGAACGGTATGATCGAGGGTACCGAGTTCGCGATGCGGGTCGACGGCGAACAAACCGAGGTCACGGTCTTCGAAGGGAAGGTTTCGGCGGTCAACAGTCATGGCAAGCTGGCGCTCACGCCAGGCCAGTCGGCGGTAGCGGCCCGCGGCGCGGCGCCGCGGGCGTACACTCTGGTCAAGCCGCAAGATGCAGTGCAGTGGACGCTCTACTACCCCCCGATCTTTTCGTTCTCGGACAACTCCGGCAAAGTTCATTCCTCAGCGGAATCCGACGGTCTGCAACGGATCATAGGGAGTGCCGCACGCGGCGACGTCGTCGGCGCATTGCGACTGGCGGGAGCGATTCCGCCATCCGCGAGGACCTCCCAATACGACGTGATTCACGCAGCGCTGCTGTTGCAGGTAGGACGCGTCAACGAGGCGCGAGGTGCCATCGACGCCGCGTTGCGTCGCGACGCGAAGTCCGGCCTGGCGTATGCGCTGCGTTCCGTCATTGCCATTGTGCAGAATCAACGGGAATCCGCCCTGCAGGACGCCCGTAAGGCGGTCTCTCTGAGTGGTAGCGCTGCAGCCAAGATCGCTCTCTCCTATGTGCAGCAGTCGGCATTCGATATTCCGGGGGCTCGCGATACGCTGCTAGCAGCCGTCAAGGAACATCCGAACGATGCCAACGCGTGGGCTCGCCTAGCCGAACTGCAGTTGATGCTGGAGAACCGCAGCGAGGCCACCGAAGCCGCGCGGAAAGCGGAAGCGCTGGCGCCGAATCTCTCCCGGACGCAGATGGTGCTCGGTTTCGCCGCGCTGGCGGAGTTCCGCGACCGTGAGGCCATGCAGGCCTTCGAGCGCGCGGTGAGCCTCGATTCGGCCGACCCGATGGGGCATTTCGGCCTCGGGCTGACGCGCATCTATCGCGGCGACGTGCCGGAGGGCCGGAGCGAACTCGAGGCGGCCGTGGCGCTGGGTTCGTCCAATGCCCTCCTCCGCGCTTATTTGGGTAAGGCCTATTTCGAGGAGAAACGCCATCCGCTGGATGAGCAGCAATTCAGAATCGCGAAGGAACTCGATCCGTCGGATCCTACAGCCTACTTGTATGACGGAATCCAGAAGCAGACGGTGAACCGTCCCATCGAGGCGCTGAAGGACATTCAGGCCTCGATCGACAAGAACGACAGCCGGGCCGTGTACCGCAGCCGGCAACTACTCGATCAGGACCGCGCGGCGCGTGGCACGACGCTGTCCAGGGTGTACAAGGATCTGGGCGTGGTGCAATGGGGCATCCGAGAAGCGACCAAGTCATTGATGCTGAGCCCGGCGGACGCCTCAGCCCATCGGTTTTTGTCAGACTCCTATCTCGGGATCCGTCGCCGCGAGATCGCCCGTGTCAGCGAGCTGCTGCAGGCGCAATTGCTGCAAGACATAAACATCTACCCGATCCAGCCGAGCATCTCCGAGACCAACCTGAACATCCTGACCATCACCGGTCCCTCGAATCCCGGTTTCAACGAATTCACGCCGCTGTTCGAACGCAATCAGGCCAAGTTGTATGCCAGCGGGGTCGCCGGCAACAACAATACCTATGGCGGCGAAGGGGTCGTCGCGGCGGTCTATGATCGACTGTCACTCAGTGCCGGTGCTTACACCTATAACAGCGACGGTTTCCGACCCAACAACGGCATCAACCAAACGATCTACGATTTTTTCGCGCAGGCGGCGATAACGAACGAACTCAACGTCCAGGGTGAGTTGCGGCGGCGAAACTCCACCGAGGGTGACCTTGCCTTCAACTTCAACCCCGGCAATTATCTGGCAAACCAACGCATCACGCGCGATCAGGACATGGCGCGCGTCGGTCTGCGGTACTCCCCTACGACACATTCGCACTTGCTGCTTTCCTGGATCTACAGCACGCTTGACTTTACCGACCGCCAGCCGAATCAGCCGATCGATCCATCCCTGTTGGTGACCCTCAATGCCGTCAATCGACAGCCCGGAAACCAGTACGAGGCGCAGTACATCCATGAGTTCGACTGGATCAACCTGGTAACCGGGGCGGCCTACGCCAGCGCTTCATACAACACCGACGTCACGGCCACCTTTACCGATCCTGCCGGTACGCCGCTTTTCAGCGGCAGTGTTTCCCAGCGCTATCCGGTTCAGTTTCCGCACGCGTACATGTACCTGAATGCCAAGACACCGCAAAAGGTCACCTGGACGACGGGCTTTAGTTACGATGACTTTGAACAGGGCCCGATCAAGGAAACCAGCATCAACCCTAAGCTCGGTGTGCAATGGCAGACCACCCCTGACCTTCTGCTACGAGCCGCGGCCTTCAAGACCATGAAGCCGGTACTGGTCAACAATAGGACCATCGAGCCGACGCAGATCGCCGGCTTCAATCAACTCTTCGACGACATCAACGGTACCAAGTCCTGGCGCTATGGATCGGGGTTCAACTGGCGAATCACGCCGGAGTTTTACCTCGGAGGCGAAGCGACCTGGCGCAGGATCGACGAACCGCAGGTCTTCGTGGACGAGAACAGCGTGGAGTCGGTGTTTACCGAAGGACGTCGGGAGCAATTCCACGATCTGTATCTGTTCTGGACCATCACCGATCAACTCATCGCGAAGTTGGAGTTTGCCTACGACGATTACAATGCGGCGCAGGGCATCGCGACCGAGTTTGACAACCTTCCGACCCATGTCAGCACGATCAGTGCGCCGATCGGACTGACCTACTACAGTCCACAAGGCATGTTCGTGGGTGCGACAGGCAGCTTTGTGGATCAGACGGTGCAGCGATCGGCGAACTCGGTGGATGCCAGCGGGAACGACAATTTTTTCCTCGTGGATGCGAGCATCGGTTATCGTTTTCCAAAGCGCTATGGGCTCATCAGTTTTGCCGTCCAGAATCTGATGGACACGAAGTTTCAGTATCAGGATGACAGCTTTCGAGAGTTCCGGACCGAGCCGGTGACTGGACCGTACTTTCCGGAGCGGACGTTCCTGGGTCGGCTGGTGATCAACTTCTGATGGTTCCATACCCATGTCGCTCGCCCCGTCGAAAGGTGTTAAGGTCCATGCCACGACGATCATGGCCTTTGTGCTATTTCCGGGATCTGCTCGGCTCGTGCATCCAGTATTCCGTTTCACAACACCAGAGAGTAGCAATATGAAATCTCACGGCGTCGGAATCGCTTGTTTGGTCATGTTCCTTACCTTAGGGCTTACGCGGACCGCCCTCAGCACTGAACTGCCCAACTGTGAGGATCTCTTTTCAAAGCAGAAACAGACCAACAGGGGCCTGACCATTTCCTGCAATCCGGATGGGCCGCCCCAACTCGCGTATCTGATCGATCCCAATGATCCCAAGGGTGACCCAAAGCTGTGCGGTTGCAATGCGGACTGGGTGAAGTGCGATCCCTATCGCAATAACCCGGATACAAATCCCGAAAGCAAGAAAACTGCGGCGGATCCTTCCTCGAAAAAGAAATGGTCGCTACCGCCCTGTGTCGAGGGAACGGGAGGATTGAAGGCCATTCCGAGCGGCTTTGAATACATTAATGACGGCACGACTGCCTGCACGACCACCGGTGGCTCTCGGCTCTGTTTTAGGGCGCGTTGAGCGGGATGCCACAGCTTACGGGTGGCCGGCCATCCGGCGCGCCACCCGTCTGCTTGTCGTTGTTCCACGGGGCCGAAGGTATTCGAAATGGGCCAAAGCGTCGGCCCGATTCGCTAGCGTTTTGTCCGAGTCCGAAATGTGGGCAGTAAACTGACTTGATGCAGGTGCGCTATCCCCTGGCGCCCCGTTGAAAACCAATCGCCAAATGTCCTTGAGTGAGGCCGGAGGCCGCAATCCAGGGCGTTGAGCCGATTCCGGCTCATTTAATCTGATGACATGAGCACCCGAAGAAAGAGCAGAGCCGGGATAGTCCTGCTATCCCGTCGCGCCGTGTTGATTGTTTCCCTGCTGGCAGTTAGCGGGATCCTGCTCTATTTTTATCACCGCACGCAGTGGGACCTCCTGTCCAATCTCGCGATGATTCCCTTGGAGCTAATCGTCGGGGCCATCCTGGTTGAGGGCTATGTCGCCCGCAAGGAACAGGAAAAGCGTGCCAGACAATTGATGTTCATCAAAAGCTTCATCTTCCGCTCAGAGTTGCGAAATCTGTACCTGGCGAACTTCGCGGCGCTGGAGCAGCCGGCCATTTCGATGTCGATGATACGACGCGCCAACCTGGAGCAGTTGCGGGCCATGAGGGAAGCGGCCGCAACCCCGCGCTACCGCTCTCCCGAGGAAATGGAGACGGTCATCATGGAGTATGTGGCTGCCTACCCGGTGTTTTACGGGTTCATGGAGTGGGCTATCGCTAATGATTCGGATGCCATCCTGTCCGAGATGGTCTTTGTGTTGCATTTCATACAGGATGTGAAGGTATTCAAGCGCATGAGTCCTGGAAAGCTCTACATGCAACAAGCACAGCAGCACCAGCAGTTGATGGGAAAGGTCATGCGGCTCCTCGGTACCGGCATCGTCAAGTTCCTCGATTACGCCATCGAGCTTCACGTAAACCAGCCCACGACCTTTGACGATTTGCTCGCGGACTATGAGGCCGCCAGTCGGTCACCGACACTGCCACCGGAACAGGATACGTCGTCGGTGGCGGGACACACCTTGTTTCAGGCGCTGATGCGGAATTCCTGAGGGAATCGAAAGCGTGCCGGCCAAGTGGCCGCGGAAGCCGAAATGGCCGGGCGATGACGCAAGGCATCGCCCGGCCCACGACTCTCGATTCTGTCCTGATCCCCAGAGTCGGATCAGGGATTCACGATGAAGTCACTGGGACCGATATTGGCAGCGGGTCTTGCGACCAATCTGATCGTTCCACCGCTGCTGATCGTAACCACGGTGTCGGCCCCCACCCCAGTGATGACGACTCGGCTGGCGAAAGTCCCCGCAGACACGCCGAGTTGTCTGATGTCCAACAGGTCCTGTCCACCTGCGGGGTTTGCGTCGAAGCCGTTGATCACGTCGGCACCGAAACCAGAGGCAAAGCGGAACGTGTCGAGTCCGTCGCCGCCATTCATGGTATCCGGGCCCACGCCGCCAATGAGTATGTCATCACCTCCGCCTCCGATCAGGTTATCGGCGCCGGCACCTCCATCGATGACGTCCGCCTGAGCGGATCCCGTGAGTGTGTCATCGCCAGCGCCACCATTGATGCGCACAATCTCGGTCAGCGTAACGTTAGAGAAGTTCAGAACATTGGCGTCACCCGTGCCGCGAATGACGACATTCGAGAAGCCGTTCCCGCTGATCTGTTCGACCCCGGTGAGCGAACTCAACCCAATGAAGGTATTCGATGCGAGTGCTTCAATCCGATCCGTACCAGCCCCGCCGTTCACAGCATCGTACCCGCTGTTGAGACCGATCAGAATCAGATCATCGCCGCCATTGGCGTTGACCGTGTCGTTGCCGGCGAGTGGTGAGATCTTGTCCCTGCCTCCCGTGCCGTTGAGGAAATCCGCTGCGGCAGTGCCGGTCAGCACATTCCCGACGACACCCGAGGACGCCGAGAAAACGGTTTCCAGTGTGCCGCGGTCGTCAATGAACGAAACGGCGATTCGGACGCGCTTGCCCACCTCCGCTGGTCCCGGAATGAATGTGAGGCCGGTTGCACCTGGGATGTCGGTGAAGAGCCCCCCAGAGCTTTGTTGCCAGCGGAAACTGAAGCTCGCTCCAGTCAGACCGTCTTCATCCGTAATTGCATCGATGTTCGCGGTGACCGGAGTCTGCGTTTGCGGCTCGTTTCCGGCTGCATCAAGCGTCGGAATGCCAACGGGCAGGCTATTCACATTGGCAAGCGCATCGGTCGGAGCGGAGGTTATGCTTTCCGCGTGCCCGGCATTGTCGGTGAAGTTGGCAACGACACGCAGTGTCTGTCCCACCAAGGCATCTCCCGGTGTGAAGCTCGGGCCAGTTCCGACCGCAGTCCAGGCAGAACCATTAAAGGCCTCCCACGTCAGGACAATGGAGGCGGTGTTGACGCCTTGACCGTCCGTGAAGGCGGGTGTGGCGGTTAGCAACTGATTTTCTTCAGGCGAAACATCGCTGATGTTGATCGTGCCTGTCGCCGGCGTGTTGGCTCCGACCGCGTCCGTGCTCAAGAAGGTTTCCTGACCGGGAGGGCAATCGCCGTTCGCGTCGATCGCGTTGCAGAATGCCAGGCGCTCGATGTGGCGCAGCGTGTCGGTACCGTCGAGTCCGGTGCCCCGCGCATGAATCACGGTTACCACACCCTCCGTGACGCTCATGTCATAGTCCTGTTGGGGGCCGGAGAAGACGGCTGTGTCGATGTCGGCTCCTGGCGCGCCGGGCACTATCACGCGCCGGATCTCGAGAAACCCGGGGTTCAGCACTCCCGTCTGCACATCGGTGCGCAGCGGATTCATGCTGTCGAACAGTCGGACATCGTCCGGTGCATAGGCGGCGGCGAGTTGAACGTTGAGCCATGCATCGCCGTCGATCAAGTCGTTCCCGCCGCGGCCTTCGATACGGTCGCTCCCGGCGCCGCCGAGGAGGATGTTGCCCCCAGTAAAGGACGTCGACCCTGCCGGCAGGAGGTCAGCCAGTCCTGCGATGCGCGCGATCCCCTCCTCGGTGAGTTCATGCCCAACCATCGCGACGGCATCGCGGCTGTCGCCCCTGAGGTTGTCGTTGAAGCGCCAGCCGGACAAGGCTTCGACCAGGTCATACCGATCGCGCAGGGCGTCGACATTTGGCGGCAACAACGCGGACAGTGACATGTCCGCGTTTGCGGCTGCCGGGTCGTTCTTGTGGGTGACCCAGTCGAAACCGAGCATGCCCTCGTTGCGTTCGATGCCCGGGCCGGTGACCATGATGTCGTCGCCGCCCTCGGCGTCGTAGTCGTCGTCGCCACCGTTCCCAATGATCACGTCGTTCCCTGGTTCGTTAGGATCGTCCTGGAACGGTGCGCCGTTATCGCCCTGCAGCAGATCCGACTGCCCGCCGCCTTCGATCCAGTCGTCACCGTCGTCGCCGAACACGGTGTCGCTGGAGTCCCCGGCAAAGATCACGTCGTTTCCAGGCCCGCCGAAGGTTTCAGTCGGATCGGAACCGCCGACGATGTAGTCATTCCCCAGCCCGCCTTGATTGAGGTCGAACCCGGGTCCGGAGAAGAGCGCGTCATTCCCGTCGCCCCCCTTCAGCACGTCATCGCCGAAGCTGTCGGTCAGAATATCATCGCCATCGCCGCCGATCAGTTGGTCGTTACCTGCCCCGCCTTCCAGACGGTCGTCACCTTCGTTGCCCCGCAGGGTGTCATCACCCAGCCCGGACCGGAGCCAGTCCGCGGCAGTGGTGCCATTCCAGACCACATGCTCGGCACCGGCGAAGCGGATGGTCCCGTCGGCCATGCGGGTCAACCGCGTGGCCTCGTTGATCGTAGGGGTGCTCGGGTCATCGACTATCGCCCCACTGCTTCCGAGAACCTCCACATTGAAGCGGAAGTCAGCCCGCGAGAATGCGTCGGCTGGCAGTGCGTTTGCGTCCGTGTTGCGCATGACAATCTCGGCGAAGGAGTTACCCTCCAGTTGGACCAGAAGGTTCAGCCCTGCGGTGCGGGACAGGTAGTAAAAGCGATCCCCGTCCTGAAGTTTTTCCAGTTGTGTCTCGAAGACGTAGTTGAAAGTCGAGCCCAGTAGGCCGCCAAACGGCGACTGTGCTTCTGCCAGGCCACCGATCCAGAAGTCCACGTCCCCTAATCCGGTGGGGTGTTCTCCCCAATAGTCGCCGGTGCCTGTGATGAACTCCAGGTTGTCCTCGGGCGGGGTCAACGAGGACGCGGGATCGAGCAGAACCGCCGCCGCGGCCCGGCGCTGGGCCTGGGTACCGGTGATGGTCGGATGCGTCCCATAGGCTGCGATGAAATTGACCAGGGACTCGGGGTGACGCAGCCCAAGTCCGAAGTCGGCCCAGTTCTGGTAGGGAGCCAGCGCCGCATTGCCAGTCGCGTTGAAGAACGCCGTGCGCGCCGCCTGCAGACGCGGAATGCCCTCGCTGCGCCCCCTCGCCAGATTGATGGTGGCCAGATCCAGCGGGAGACCCAACAAGCGGTTACGCAGGGCTTCGGTGACGAACTCGTCCAACTCGTTGCCCACCTGGTCGGTCATGCCGCGGAAGATGCTCCCCGCTGCCAGTCGGGCATTCAGGGTGCCGGAGGGGCCCTGGTTGAAGGCCAGGGGATTCAGGAAGGCGTCCAGCAGCGGGATATCAAAGGCTGCGCCGCTCGCCGGTGTACGGGCCACGACCTCCGTGAGCATGGAGTGACCGAAGCGGTACACGGTGTGCGCAAACTCGGCCGAGATCGCCGGATCGATGTCGGTGTGGTAGCTGGCAAACACATTGACCTGTGGCTGCACCTTGCGCGCAAACTCCTCGAATACCAGATGCTGGTACTGCATTTCGGTGACGAAACGCGCCGCCTGAAACAGACGCTCGCCGTATTCCCACCCCGAAACAGGATTCGAGGCCATCCATTGGTCCTTCTGGGCTGCCGGGAGGGCGTTGATCAAATCGTGCAGGTAGACAGCCAAACGGTTATGTTCGGCATGGAACACGGTATGGATGGCCGTCAATCCGATGTTCTCGTTGCCCCGACCGTCCCCGGTCAGGAAATGGGCGTTCAACAACTCATCGTCATACGTGCCGGGATCGGCCAGGGGGCCGGGAGGGTTGACCTCCTCGTCCAAGTCAGGCGTCAAGCCCGAACGGGGTACGGCGTTATGCGCAATGTCGTCGAGGAAGGCATGTCCGGTTCGGACCGCGCCCACAACGGAAATCGGGGCAGCCGGGTCGCCCTCTTGTAATACATTCCCGGGGAACACTACTTGGGGAAACCCGTTGGGTCCCGGGACGAAGTGGCCGTACGGGTCGGTCGCCAGCAGCGGAACGTTCGAAATGTCGGCGTCTGTCAGCTGTATGCCGAGTAGGTGGGCCGCCTGCGCCTTGACGTCACTCCAGTTCGCGATATTGCCGGCAATCTGGCCGTCTAGCAGTTTGCCCGTGGGAATCGGCCGGTTGCTCTCGTCGAGCAGATACGCGCGCAGAAAAACCTGGTGCGACGGGTGTGAGGTATAGGTTTGATTCTGATCGACGAACGGGGTGGTGGTGTTCGTTGCCTCCTGAATGTCATCGGCGGTTCCCAGGGTATTGTCTGGTCCCGGGAGATTCGTGGCCCGCGTAAGAACCATGAAGTTGGTCGGACTGCCTTCGATGTACAGCGGATCATCTGGACGCAGCGGCATGAAAACGGTGCCGCCGCCCTTGGTGACGAGGTCCAGGCCATGGTCGAAAAACTGCCCGAACAGCGTAAAGGTCGAGTTGTAGGGCGCTGACAGACCCTCGTCGGGTGCTCGGTTCGGGATGAAAAGGGTTCCGAATAGATCCTCTGCTGCGCCTTCCCCCGCAGCCGCCACGGCGGCTGGATTAGTGTCCGTCTGGTCGACGATCAGATTACTGACGAGGCGCGGAACGGAGTCCTTGACCAAGCCGAATTTCTGCGAGTAGCTGGTGTCCTCCTCGGCCAGACGAAAGGATGGAGGAGCCAAACGGGGGAATACGCGGTCTGCGGCACCGAACTCTTCCTGACCTTCGATCAGGTTGTTGCAGCGACCATCCACCGTACGCAAGCCATAAGGCAGCAGTGGTGAGGGAATCTGGTCGCGCAGGGCCGAACAGGGGTAACCGGGAGCGGCCACATGACCTTCGGCGATCTGAATCTGGGTTAGGATAAAGCGGAGATCGGAGTTGTTGATGGTGAAACCCAACGCGGGCGCCGCCTGGACCTGCGGCGCGGGGAGTGAAACCAGGCCCGTTCCCATCAATGCCGAGGAAGATAACACCCGGGATACCGCCATTGCGGAACGTTTCATGCGCGAGACATGGTTTGGAACAAAATTCATGGCGGCAGCCCCCTGTTGGCGATTGGATCGGATGAATGCGCTCGTAGCGAGCGGGTAGCCAAGGGTAAGCCCTCGCAGGGCGCGTGCTTGTCGGAGCGTGCACCGACAACCGTGTCCGCTAATTCACCTACATTCGATAAGTAGGGTTTTTGGCCGGTAAATGACGGAGCCCGCACGCGCTGCTTTATCTCCTACTATCTCGAGCCGATAGCGGAAGGCGGGTCATGCAAATAAGTGAAACCAAGGTCTGCAGCCAGCTTGTCCAATATCTGCTGTGTGGAAACCGCAAATCCAATAGTGACGTTGGATCCATTCGGTGCTGGGGAAGCGCGATGAAGCTGATATGCCTGTCACTAAGGGCGTGTCTCGAGGTATCAGCCGGTGTAAATGATTGTGCGATCGACGTGGTTGACGGTCGCCAGGATCTGATCGGGCTCGGCCATAACGGCTGCCATCGTCCAACGCTGATACGCATCATTCCCGATCCGAAGGACTGCGGTATGGGTGTTGCTGTCATCATCGAGTAAGGGGTCTGGATCAACGAAGCCGAGGCGGTAACGCAGATCGCGGATAGCTTCCACGCCGCCGGTAAGAAAGTTCCAGCCGTGCTGGACACGATGCCTTTCAGCATATTTCTTGAGTACGGTTTGATCGTCCTCGTCGGGCTTCAATGTGATCGAGTACATGAAGACGTCACGCCCTACCCGTTCGCCCAGCAGTTGTTGTAGCCGCAATAGGTTCCGCGTGCCGAGCGGACACGTGTTCTCGCACCGGGCGTACATCATGTTGATGACCACGATCTTGCCGCGAATGAGGTCGTCGTAAAAGCGAACAGTTCGGCCATCGTGAGTCTGCACCAGGGTGTTCGGGAGACCCTGAGCGCGTGCCGGCGTGGCCAACGCTGAGGTGGTCGGCGTGCGGAGCGACCGCCTGGCGGTCAAGGCATAGCCCGCCAATGCGGCGCCGGTGATTCCGACCAACAAGTTTCTACGTGTGTTCATGGCAGATCTCCGCTCTTGTGTAATCGGGCGCTCCGTCAGTCCTTGATGTCCCAGCGGACCATCATTGCGTGATCCTCGTGTGGCAGGTTGTGGCAATGCATCACGTACTTGCCGACAAAGTCGCGGAAGCGCAGAAAAACCCGCAAGGTGGTATAAGGACCCAACACAAAGACGTCTTTGCGTCCCTGCTCATGCAGCGGCACCGGTGCCGGCACGCCCCTCACGGTCTTGCCCAGAATGCGCCCCTCCTCGAAATGAACGTGTATTGGATGGGACCAGCCTCCGGAGGGATTCACGAGTTCCCAGATCTCGGCCGTGCCGCGGCGCACTGTGGCGCGCGCCGACTTGACGTTGACGAGCCCGTCGTTGACGGTCCAAAGCCCTCCCTTACGCGCAAACTCCCAGCGCCGTACCGGTGCCGCGGCGATCTCCTCGGCGTTCAGTACCGGCAGCGGGCGGAGTGCCGACGGCACACGGCTCAGATCCGCGGAAGGCGGATCGCGATCCACGACTATCTTCAGCACGCGCGCTCCGGGCTTGCGAACGTCCTTGGGTCCGCGAGTCGATTCCTGTCGCAGTCGATTGACGAGGTAGAGCACGGTGCCCCGGGGATAATTCGCGAAATTGACCACCAGATCAGCGCGTTCCGCCGGCGCGATCCGCACCCGATCCCGCGCCAGCGGCGCCGGCAACAGGTTTCCGTCATTGGCGATATGGCTAAAGGACTGAACGGCATCACTTGCGGTGACTAGGTAGAACTCATAGAACCGCGTCGGCCCGGCATTCAACAAGCGCAGGCGATAGCGTCGGCGCGCGACGCGAAGGACGGGTTCGATCTTGCCGTTGACCGTGATCTTGTCGCCGAAGGTACCCTCCGGGTCCATTGCGTCAAAATAATGTGTGCCAGAGAGATCGAAACGCTTGTCCTGAAAGAGAAGAGGATAGTCATAGGGGTGACTAGGCAATTTCAGCGCCGCCGGATTGGGATCCTGCTCGTCGCCCGAGTCGAGTTCATCATGTAGTAGGTAAAATCCAGCCAGCCCGCGCGATGCGTTACTAGCGGTGAAGTCCAGCGTATGGTCGTGGTACCAGAGCGTACCAAGCGCTTCGCGCGGATCGCCGATTCCACCGTACTGATCGAGACCGGCGTAAACGTTGGGATAGAAGTAATCAGAGAACTGGCCGGGAGCGGACAAGGTGGGCCCGGCCTTCGAGGCACTGAAATAGTCGCCCGGAAACCCGTCACTCTCCGACGGCGCGTGCAGGTTATGCAGGTGCATGCTGATCTCGGGCGTTCCGAAGCCGACGTGATCCTGCGGCAGGTCATTGAACAGCCGGCATATTATCGGTTGACCATAACGCGCGATGATCGTCGGGTTGAGTTGGTAACCGTGGGTGGTGTTGCCTTCGTATCCCCATACCCGCTGAGGCGGGTAAGCCGGGTGGAAGACCCAATCAGCGACCTCTTTCGCCCGCAACTCATAGAGATCGGCTGTGCCGGGGGGCAACTCGGGTTGGCCGAAGAACTCGTCCCAGCGTTGATGTTTGTCGCGACCGCACTCACCGTTTTCGCCGTTCGACACTCCCCTTGGCGCGGGTGCCAGTTCGCCCTTGCTCAGAGCTAGCGGGACGACCTGGGGCAGTTCCTCCAGCCAGGGCGTGGTCCGTGGACTGGGAGGCAGTTCAGGTACCAGCGCGCCGCTGGTCCGGGTTATCGCAGTCAGGCCGATGGCTGGCGCGCTGCCCGCCAATTTCAGTAGCGCGCGACGGGCAGCATCCACCTCAGGGTCGAGCACTTGCTCATTCTGCATATTGCATTCCCTCCGTTCCGAGACCCATAAGCTCCGTAGTGCGGACCACGGATGCCGTTTTTCTTATGACTTATCTGAGAGTACGTCTACCGCTGACTCGGCAAAGCCTGGTTCCTCTTGTCCCGGAGGGGTTGCAAAGCCGCCTGGCTGTCACAGGAAGGCAGCTCGGCTGGGGTTTGAGAGTGGGCCAAGGGCACGACGATCTCGACGACCGTACCCAGACCGGGGCGACTATGAACCTGCGCGTAACCCATTACGGTTTCGGCGTGTTCATTGATCATCCGCAAGCCGAGGCCTTGTTCGCCCTGGATTCGATGCTCCATGTCAAACCCGACGCCATCATCAAGGACACGCAAGCTCAGGTAGTCGCGCAGGTGGGTGTCCAAGACGACGTAGATCTGTGTGGCCCGAGCATGCCTTAGGGCGTTGTCGAGGGCGAGGCGCACGGCAAGGAAGCAGTGCACCTTCACGTCATCCGCCAGTCGGATCGGGTCTTGCTCTGCCGTTACCCGCGGACAGATCGCGCCGCGGGAAGCAATGAGCCCGCAGTGGACCCGGATGGCATCGACAATCATCAGGCGCTCCAGGAATGGTGGGCTCAGATCATCACTTACGTCGCGCAGCGCCCTTATCGCATGGTTAACCTCGATGAGCATGTCATCGATTAGCGTGTCTGGGGACCACGCGCGATCCTGCTCTGCCCTGAGACGCTTAAGTTCAAGTTGCACAGCCTGCATTGATTGCGCCGCAACCTCATGGAGGATGCCGGCCCAGCGCCTCCCTGACTCGCGTTCTGCGTCATCCCGAAGTTTTCGAACCTGCTGCAACCGAGGGCAGGCATATCGGCGGGACTGGCTCGGTGTGTCCTCGGCCGCGGCAGCTCGGCTGCCATAGGATCTCGACGCCATTGCTTTACCCTCCTCCCCGTTTGGTCCATACGCCTGAGATGCTCGTTTTCCTGAGCAAAGGATACGGACCTGACCAGAGGAGGGTTGTCGGGGTGTCGACGCACGGAGTTGTCCGCAAATTCGCCTACACGGCGGGTCGGTTGGCTACCATTACCCCAGAGGAACGAGTAACTCCAGGGAGGTGGGGTCTCGCGGTTTCTTCTGTCGTGAAGGGAGCAGCAGACGGGGTCAGACGGTCGGTTCGCAGAGGCTCGGCTACCGGCCTGCCGCCAGAGTGCGGTCCGCGGATCAGCGGTACCTCGTTACGTGTTTCTACGTATTGTCGGCTCGTTCTACATCTGTTTGCATACTCCGCGTGAGAACCCCATTGGGGGATCGGGTTTTCTCTGAGTTTTTGTTGTCACCGTTGAGCGCGGATCCGCGGCATCGCACTTCTCTGCCGAGATCCTCGCGCGACATGTCAGTTGGAAAAAATATGCCGCTACAAACGAAAGCGTATGTGGAGGAGGTTTCCCCCCTGTTTTCCCAGGCCTGGCATCACTCAGACAACAGGCAGAGGTCGCTGCTGACGCGCACGGGCAAGTGCGGGAAATGCTCGCTAGAGGTCCATTTGGCGAGGGGAGAACATGACGGTGCCAGCGGAGTCGCGGCGCGCTCCGGGAATCTGTTAGGAAAGGTGGAGGCGCTGTCTGACACAGCGCGGTATGCGGCCGCGATGCGGGCGATTGGCGATGGGATCTGGGAATGGCAGATCGCCACCGACCGAGCGTACTTTGACGAGCGCTACTATGCCCTAATAGGGTATGAATACAATGAATTCCAGGCCTCTTACGCTGCCTGGCGAGAGCGTGTGCATCCTGACGATATTCGCGGTGCCGAAGCAAGCCTACGCCATAGCGTCGCAACGGGAACCGGATTCGAGATTCAGTTTCGTATGAGGCACAAATCGGGTTACTGGATCTGGACCGTGGCGCGCGGCAGGGTCATTGAGCATGACAGCGGGGGGCATGCATCCATCCTCGTCGGAACACTGACCGATGTCACGGCCCGAAAGCACAACGAACAGGCGCTACTTGAACGGCAGAAGGCGCTTTGGTCGGCCAATGCGCAATTGACGGAGATCTTGCGGGCTCACACGACAGCACTGTCGGCCGAGACTGCCCACCGCATTACGGCCGAATCGGAACTCTTGAAGGCAAACGAGCAGTTGACAGTGGTCGCTGCCGCCTGCTGTCGTTTAGCCCAGGACTTGGCACTGGCGGAGGAGCGTGAGCGCAAGCGTATCTCTCGACTGCTGCACGATCATCTGCAACAAGTTCTCGCCGCCGCCAAAGTCGGTATAGCCCGCGCAGCGACAGTGGCGCCTCTTTCCATGCAGACTTCGTTGATGGAGGTCGCCGAGCTCCTGACGCGGTCTTTGGAGATCTCTAGTTCCCTCAGTAAAGAACTTTATCCTCCGGCGCTGATGGTCAGCGGGCTCAAGGGCGGATTGGAGTGGTTGGCTTGCTGGATGCGCGACAAGCACCGCCTGCGGGTTAACTTGAAAATGCAGGAGCTAGGGCCCGCCATACCTGACTCACACGCGATCGTCATTTTCGACGCGGTGCGCGAACTGTTGTTCAACACCGTGAAACATGCTGGCGTTGACTCGGCCCGCGTGGCCATGAGCCAAACGACGGGACGTAAACTGAAGGTTGAAGTAAGCGACCGTGGCTCGGGCTTCGATCCAGCAGTCGTACTGAGAGAGGGAGGCCTACAAGTAAGTTTCGGCTTGCCTGGTATTCGAGAACGGGTCTTGTCGATTGGGGGGGAATTTGTCGTAATGAGTTCGCTGGGGAATGGAAGTCGCTTTAGGATCATCGTTCCCGTGGATACGGGAACGATGGCCTGACCGTACCGCACTCACTCGGCCGTTGACGCTTCATTCACAGAAACCGCGAGCGTGGGGGGAATGTTCCGGGTGCTTTGCTCTCGATCTGCTTGCCAAACGCAACACGCACCACCGCCCCCGAGAAGACTGGTCGGTTGTGGTAAAGACCGCACGCCCGGCCCGACTGGCCGACAGCCCCACGTTTAGCGGACTTGATCTCCGGGGAGAATTCGGGCCATTATCGCGTAGCGCACGACATCCGCCAGGCAGTGCAGATCCAGCTTGCGCATCAGGCGATTGCGGTAGGTATCGACAGTTCTCGGGCTCAGCCCCATGCGCCGCGCAATTTCCTTGCTGCTGTGGCCCTGCGCGATCATGCCGATAACGTCACGCTCCCGCGGCGAGAGAGCCATTGCCGGATGACCGGTACGCGCCAATGCCCGCAGTTTGGCGCGGAGAGAACTCGTCAGGAAAGTGCCTCCGGCGGCCACGGTCTTGACCGCCAGCAACAGATCTTCGAAAGAGTTCTCCTTGAGCACGTAACCTGCCACACCTGCCTCTTCGGCTTCGAGAGCGGCAGAGGGGTCGTCGTGCATCGTCAGGAGAACGATGCGGGTGTCAAGCTTGGCCGCCTCGACTCGACGTGCGACATCGAGTCCAGTTATGTCTGGCATGCTGACGTCGAGTATGGCGACGTCTGGCTTCAGCGATTCGATCAGCTTCCAGGCATCTGCGCCATTCGCCGCCTGGGCGACAAGCTCGATGCTGGTCTCACCCTCGAGCAAAGGCACCAGACCCTGCCTGAAGATGGCATGATCATCGGCGATGATCACAGTGATCGACATGTTCCTCTCCCCCTCGGCTCCGCAGGATTGATCAGCCATTGCAACTCGCCTCTTGTCACGGTCGGGCGAGGTTTATGGGGCTTGCGGGTCTGGGCTCGCTGGGAGCCGGCATGAACATGAAACAGCGAAACTCGCCTCGTCGGCGACTTTCGTGCCGGGTGGTCATCCCGGTCGAGCAACAAGGGATTGAGGAGCCAGAAGCCGAGCCTGTCGAAAACTACACGGGAAACACCAGCAATTCCTGACCAGGAGTCAGCGCGGTATCGGTTGTCAATCCGTTCCACTCTGCCAGTTTGACCGGGGGCACACCGTGCTTCTTTGCGAGACGGGCTAGCGTATCGCCCTTCTTCACGACGATGGTCTTCGTGCCGACGAATTTCGCACCGGATACATGGGCGGCCACCATCTGAGCGTTTTCGCTTGGCAGCAGGATGGTGTAGGCCTGCTTGGGGGGCTCGACGTCGGGTTTGAAAGCCGGGTTCATGTGGAAAAACGCTTCGGGTGGCAATCCTGAGGCAGCTACGGCGTCAGCCAGTCGCACCTGCGCGCCGAGTTCAACGGAAGCCAGCTCGGTGGTGTTTGCCTGCTTGCGGGCCGGCGTGCTGATGGTGGCCGGGTCCCCGATCAGTCGGGCCAGCGCAACGATCTTCGGTACGTAAGCCTGAGTTTCTGCGGGCAGGTGCAAATCCCAGAAGCTCGTGCCCTTGCCGGCTTTGGCGTTGGCCAGGATCGCGCGCTGAACAGCGCCCTCGCCGCAGTTGTAGGCTGCCAGGGCCATGAGCCAGTCGCCCTTGAACAAGCCGATCAGATGCTTGAAGTAGCTGAGCGCTGCTCTTGTCGAGGCGTGGACATCGTAGCGCCCATCGTATTCCTCGGACACGGTCAGGCCATGTTGGACGCCGGTGCTGGGAATGATCTGCCAGAGTCCCGCGGCTGCCTTCGGCGAGACGGCCGTCGGTTCAAAGCCACTCTCCACCATCGGCACGATGACCAGATCGAGCGGCAGCCCTTTGCGACCGATTTCGCCGACGATATGGTTCAGAAAAGGCTCTGCTTTGCGGGTCAGGTAGGTCACGCGTCCCGGGTGCTTGCGGAATTCGTCGATCTGAGACTGAACGCGATCATGCTCGACCGAGGTCAGGATCAGGTTGCTCCGGATGTGCGACCAGAGCCCTTCCCGGCTTACCTTGCCTATGGTCCGAACAGGTTTGCCAGTCCAGGGTTTGGGGCCGGCGATGGGGCCGGTATCGGCGATTTCCAAGGGTTCCGTGTAGCCCCTGCCCTTCTGCATCCGAAGACGTTCGATCAACTTGCCCTTGGCAAGGATGCGATTCTTGTCGACTCTTCGCCGCTTTCCCTTGACGTCGTCGAGGCCTTGGGCGCGGGCCAGTTCGGCTGCTTCCATGGCCGTTTGCACCTTCTCGCGCTCGGCCTTCTCCTGCTCGGCCAGCTTGGCCCGCCGCGAAATGATTTCTTCGATGATCAGGTAATCGGATGGCGGGAGATCGCCCGCCCCGATTGAACCACTGCCACCGTCGAAAGCGCCGACATCCGGATTGCCGGTCGCGGCCTCGCCCGCACGCGAGTAAAAGATCAACTTGCGGGGCGTGCTGGCGACGCTGGGTTGTGCTGGACCGGTGGGTGCCTGGTGGGCACATGCGCCCAGGAGGGCGGGAAGGGTCAGTGAGGTGATAAGGCTCTTGACGTTCGTCCGAGATTCCGTGGCCGCAACCCAGGTCCGTTGGAACATGCGAGCCGTCTTTTTGATTCTTCTACGCATTCGGGGATGAGCCTCCGATCAGGTCCGCCGCGCTAAGTCTGCCGTAGGTTAAGCCTTATGGCAAGCCAATTTCATTCCCGGAGAATGACTTGCACCCGCATTCCGCGGGCTGGACGCACCCGCTCAAGTGACCTATTGTGGACGCGCGGCCGGAAGCCGCAATCGCCAGGCGCGGGATCCGCCCGCCCTGTCCCGGACAGTGAGATAACTACGCAATAGGGGGCACCATGAACGACGTTGTCGAAACCGCGCGGCGGCTGATCGCGGGAACCGTGCCATGGCCCGAACGCGAAACTTTTCAGGAACTGATCGCTGACCTGTTGCGCGGACTCCATTTCGGGATCGCCCGGGCAGTGCTCGCGAGAGCGCGCGAGCGCGACGCTTCGGACCACTGGTTGACGCAGCAATTGGCAATCGCCACCTATAAGGATGAGTCCCTGGTGCCGCGGATCCGGTTCGACCGCGCGCTGGAATTGCTGAAGGAGATCGGTCTGCGCGACCCGGAGAACCGTGACTCGGAGACGCTTGCGCTGGGCGGTTCCGTGCTGAAACGTCTGTGGGAGTTTGGTGGGCAAGTCGAGCACCTCCAGGAAGCCATCGCCTTCTACCGTGCCGCCTACGAGCGGAATCCGCTTCAGGACATGGGCTACGGTGGCACCAATGCCGCTTTTCTGTTGGATCTCCTCGCTGCCCAGGCGGAAACCATTGCGCGGCGGAGTGGTTCTAGCGAGAGCGCCGAGGCCCTGAGGCTGCGGGAAGATGCTCAGTCATTGCGCGTGCCTATCCTCTCGGACCTCGTGGCGGCATTGGAAGAAAGTCCCGGCCTGGCCGAACAATACTGGTTCCTGGCGACGTTGGCGGAGGTCTGTTTCGGCCTCGGGGAGTACCCGGAGGCGGGAGCCTGGCTGCGCCGTTTGCGGGAGTGCTTCGAAGCCGAAGGCAGTCGTGCCAGCGAATGGAAACTCCAGACGACCTTTCGCCAGTTGGTCATGTTGGCGCGGTATCAGGGTATCGCGTTCCCGCCCGAGGGCAGTAATGTCAACAACTGGCACCCGGCGTGGCAGGCGCTACATGCCCTGCTCGGCCCCGATACTGCCGCCGCACTCACCTGTTACCGTGGCAAGGTCGGGCTCGCTTTGTCGGGTGGCGGTTTCCGGGCGTCACTGTTTCATCTGGGAGTTCTCGCCCGGCTCGCGGAGGTGGATGCGCTGCGCGGCGTGGAAGTGCTTTCGACGGTATCCGGGGGCAGTATTGTCGGAACGCACTACTACCTGGAACTTCAGCGCCTGCTCGAGGATCGGGCCGACAGTGAACTGACGCGTCAGGATTACATCGATCTGATAAGGCGTCTTCAGGAAAACTTCCTGAAGGGGGTGCAGCGAAATCTCCGGGTCAGGGTTTTTGATGACCTTAAGGGCAACATCCGGCTGCTGCTGTCGACTGCCTACAGCCGTAGCATGCGGCTTGGAGAGCTCTACGAATCTGAGCTGTATTCACAAGTGCGGGATGCAAAGGGAGATGCGCCGCGTTCCATGCCGCAAATCCTGGTACGGCCGCGAGCGCCCGACGGGACGCAAGTCGCCGACTTCAATCCCCGCTTCCACAACTGGCGCCGGCGCAGCAAGGTGCCGATGCTGCTCATCAACACGACCTCACTTAACTCGGGCCACAACTGGTTCTTTACCGGCAGCTGGATGGGTGAGCCGCCTGGGCTGATCGGGGGCGAAGTGGACGTCAACGAACGCTACCGCCGCCTCTACTACCACCAGGCGCCTACCAAAGAACTCCGCAATTTCCGTGTTGGCTACGCTGTTGCCGCCTCTTCATGCGTGCCCGGAATGTTCGAGCCGCTCGTGCTGCAGGACCTCTATCCAGACAGAACGGTCAGGCTCGTCGATGGCGGCGTCCATGACAACCAGGGGGTAGCCGGGTTATTGGATGAGGGCTGTACGCTCATTCTTTGCAGTGACGCCTCGGGGCAAATGGCCGACGTGCCGCGCCCGGCCAATGATCCCGCGCAGGTCCTGCTGAGGGTAACGGGCGTGCTGCAGGATCGGGTGCGCGAGACGCAATACCAGGATCTGCGCGGCAGGCTCGAGGGTCGCGCGTTGAGCGGGGTATTCTTCATTCATGCGAAGAAGGAACTGGAAAGTCATCCGCTGGACTGGATTGGCTGCGATGAGCCGTGGGACCTTCGGCCAGACCCGCCGCAGCCCTTTACGTCCTACGGCGTCGACAAGACCTTGCAGCGGAAGTTGTCGGAATTGCGGACCGATCTGGACGCGTTCTCCGACGTTGAGGCCTATTCGTTGATGGCCAGCGGCTATCTGATGGCGCGTCGGGAACTGGACGTCCTGCAGCAGCGCCACCTCCGGGATGGCCGCCCCGGTAGTTGGGGGGACTATGATCTCGATGCCACCAGCCTGACGGACTGGCCCTTCTCACCGCTGATCCCGGTACTGGGATTGCCCGAAGGTGCGTCGGCTGCGAGGACGGATCTGGAATTGCAGCTCGACATCGGTTCCTCTCTGTTTCTGAAGGTCTGGAAGAGCATCCCAGAATTCCATCGCGCCCTGACGTACGGACTGGGCGCTGCTGCCCTGTTGTTGATCGTGTTCCTGGCCGTGAATTGGGATGTCACGCTTTTGACCTGGGGTGGGCTGGCAATGCTGCTCGCGGGCGGTTTGGCCGCGGCCTATGTTCCGCTGCTGCGCTGGTTCAAC
Source organism: Methylolobus aquaticus (assembly GCF_054172105.1). NCBI lineage: Bacteria > Pseudomonadati > Pseudomonadota > Gammaproteobacteria > Methylococcales > Methylococcaceae > Methylolobus > Methylolobus aquaticus. The sequence goes on along the minus strand of NZ_JBSYXP010000006.1, from coordinate 51,079 downwards.
CCCACGGCGGAAACGCGGAGCTTTCTGACCAAGCTCGTGATGGCAACCATGGGTTACGCATGGGCCAAGATCCACCTGCGCTATGTCGCTCCGCACTTCCTGGCGCGCGGTCGACTGTCGCGCCTGCTCGGGCTGGACTGAACGTTACAGTGTGCTCGCGACGGTGTGCGAAGCCCAGAGAATGGCGGCATAGCGAAAGGCCTTGCCCACAGCGATCGCCAGCAGGGATTGCCAGAACGGAAGGCGCATCCAACCGGCAGCAAAGCAAAATCCGTCGCCGATGATCGGCAGCCAGGAAAACAGCAGCAGTGGCCACCCCCAGCGTCGCAGATGCGTCACGGCGCTGGCGCGCCCAGTGGACAGCACGGCATCTGGACCGTACCGGCGCGCCACGAAGCGCCCGAGGAACCATGTGGTCAGTGCGCCGAGGGTATTGCCGAGCGTGGCGGTACCGAGCAATTGTCCGTCGCTGAACTGGCTCAGCCCCGCCAGATAAGCGAGGACGGCTTCGGACCCGCCCGGCGCGAGCGTCGATGATACGAATGCGCTGATGAACAGGCCGGTCAAGCCGAACGTTTCAGCCCACTGGGTCATGGTTTTCGCCGCGCTCGGAGCGCGCGGCTCTATCCGCCAAAACCGCTTCGACGCGCTTCAGGTCTTCTTCAGTATCGACGCCTGCCACCGGGGCTTGAGCCACCCTCAGCACGCGAATCCGCTCACCGTGCCACAAGATGCGCAGCTGCTCCAGGCACTCGATATCCTCCAGCGGCGAGCGTGCCCACGCGGCGTAACGTCGCAGGAAGCCGGCAGTGTAGGCATACATGCCGATGTGTCGGAGATGCTTGAAGCCGCTGTTGACCTGCCGGGGTTGTTTGGTGAATCCCTCGCGGTCCCAGGGGACCGGTGCCCGGCTGAAGTAAAGGGCGTGGTCCGCGCAATCGACGACGACCTTGACCGCATTGGGATTGAATATCTCGGACGGATCGTCGATTGCGGTGGCGAGTGTGGCGACCGCAGTCGGTGTCGGGGGCAACAAGGCCTCGGCCAAAATGCGGATCAGGGCGGGATCCACCAGCGGCTCATCGCCCTGCAGGTTCACGATCCGTTCCTCGGCATCCCATGCCAGGCGCTCGGCGACTTCGGCCAGACGCTCGGTGCCACTGGAATGCCGAGGACTGGTCAGCACGGTCGTGACGGGCAGTGGCGCGATCGCCTCCCCGATCGAAGGATCGTCCGCTGCAACGATGACTTCCGCAGCGCCTGCAGCGATTGCGCGTTCGCAGACGTGGACGATCATCGGCTTCCCGGCGATAGGGATCAGCACCTTTCCGGGCAGGCGGGACGAGCCCATCCGGGCGGGGATGACAATCTTGAACGGTGCGGGTGAGTTCACGGCACGATGGGCCCGCCATGCGCCTTCGGGTGCAAGGCGTCGTACTCCTCAAGGCTTATCCGTCGGGCCTCGTTTTCGAGCATCACCGGGATGTCATCGCGGATCGGGAACGCCAGGCGGTCGAATTTGCAGATTAGTTCCTGCTCCTCGCGTTGGTAAACCAGTTCACCCTTGCACAGAGGGCAAACCAATATCTCCAGCAATCGCTTATCCATGGGGTGTGTTTCTCAATCGTTGAAGTAAGTCGCGACCGAACGCGGGCTCGACATCGGCTTGGACCGGAACGTACCAGAGTTTCTCATGGGAGAAGCTCCGGCATTTCACTGCGTCCTTTTCGGTCATCAGCACCGGTTTATCGTCAGGGAACGTGACATCCTCGGGCCGGTATGCGTGATGGTCGGGAAAATCCACGGGATCCACCGAGATGCCCAACCCGGCCAGATGTCGGAAAAATCGCTGTGGATAGCCGATTCCGGCTATCGCCCGCACCGGCGTTCCGACAAAATCCGTCAATGGAACGGTATGGCCGGTCGACAGGTTTATCGCCGTGCCACCTTGCACGGTCATCCCGTATTCGCCGCTGAGGACCTCACCATCCCGGCGCACGACGAAATCGACCGAGCGTGCCCGCGCGACGGGTTCGCGCAGTGGTCCCCCGGGCAGACACCACCCGTTGCCGAAGCGCCGTTCTCCGTCAACCAGCAGAATCTCCACATCTCGCCCCAGACGATAATGTTGCAGTCCGTCGTCAGCTATCAGGATGTTGCAAGCGGTCTCGGTCAGCAGCGCCCGGGCCGCAAGCAAGCGATCCCGTGCGACCATCACTGGGGCGCCGGTTCTCTGGGCGATCAACACCGGCTCGTCACCGCATGCCGCGGGGTCGGTCTCCGGTTGCACGCGCAGGGGTTCTGTCCGCCCAGGTTTTCCGCCGTAACCCCGACTGACGATACCCGGTGAATAGCCGGCGTTCAGCAGGAATTCCACCAGCCATATCGTCAGGGGGGTCTTTCCGGTACCCCCTACCGTTAGATTACCGACGACGATGACCGGCACCGGTAACCGCCCGACGGAACCCAGGCCCCGTCCGTAGGCCCAGCGGCGTAGGCGCGCAGCAGCGCAAAAGAGCAGGCTTGGGGGAACCAGCAGGGGGTTGACCGAACGGCGGCGATACCATTGATTTTCTAGCCAACGCCCAAGTCTTTCCTGCCGGGTCATCGAGTGCCCACGACCCCGGCATCAGCGTGCATCGTGGCCCCTCGGCGCGGGTCCGGGAGACGTCCCGTTCGACTCCAGCATAAAGCTGATTTGCCCGAGACCGACTTGGCTGGCGGCATCGAGTACCCGCATGACCGACTCGTGTGGCGTCTGGCGGTCCGCGCGAACGACCACCGCTGTTCGGTCCCCGGAAGCCGCGCTCGCCAGCAGCGCTTTCAGCGTACTCATTTCCGGATCCTTTGCCGCAACCCCGTCGACCTCCACCCGCCCATCGCGATCGATCGTCACGCCGATTCCGGTGTTCTGTGTCGTCGCCGGTGTCGCAGATTGCGGGAGCCGGACCTTCAAACCCGTTTCCCGTCGGAACGTCGTCGTCAGCACCAGGAAGATCAACAGCACGATGAGTACGTCGATCATGGGGATCAGATTCAATTCGGGGTGGTCGGGCGTCCGCGCACGAAAGTTCATGGTCAGTATCTCAACTCGCACCGTCGGCATTGCCGCACTCGAGCGCGGCCAGCACATGTAGCACTTCGTCTTCCATACGCAGTGCCAACTCGTTGACGCGGCCGTGCAGGTAACGATGGAACATCAAACTGGGGATGGCGACAGTGAGACCGGCCGCGGTCGCGAAAAGAATCTCGGAGATCCCGCGCGCGAGAAGCGCCGGATCGTTCACTCCTTGCGCTGCCGAAAAGACCGAAAACACTTTGATCATGCCCAGAACACTGCCCAGCAGACCGAGATAGGGAGAGATCGCCGCGATCGTACCGAGTGTGTTGAGATAGCGTTCCAGCCCGTGCACGACTTGTCTCCCGGCCTGCTCGACACTTTCCCTGACCGCTTCGCGCCCACGCTCGCGTTGCGCCAAGCCCTCCGCCAGGACCGCGCCGAGCGGAGAGCTGCTGCGCATGATGCGCAAACTCACGGGATCGATGTGTTCGCTGCGGCACAGCGCGCGTACCTGGGGGATCAGGCCCGTCGGCATGACCCGCGACGCGCGGAGCGTCCAGAGCCGCTCGAGAATGATGGCGACGGCAACGACGGAGCACAGCAAAATCGGGCCCATCAGCCAACCGCCGGTCTTGATGATGTCGAGAAGGTTCACTGGCGCGGCAAGGAAGCCAAAGCGCGGCAGTTTACCCTAAAGCTCAGGTCCACGTACGGGCAGCGCGATAGGAGCAGCCGGAAGGACGGGTGGTTTTGGTCCGTGGTAAGGCGCGTAGCGGAAGACTGGAATAGTAATTACGACCCGTGTTGCGCTAATTCATCCGCCGGTAGTAGTCGAGCACTCGGGAAACATAATCACGTGTTTCCTGGATCGGGGGAACCTTGTTGCCATGTCGCTTGACGGAATTCTCTCCCGCGTTGTACGCAGCGATTGCGAGACTCAGATCGTAAGGAAACATGTCGATCAGGTCGCTGAGGTAGCGCGCCCCACCTTCGATATTCTCTGCCGGATCCTGACGATCGCGGACTCCGTAACGCGCCGCTGTGCCCGGCATCAACTGCATCAGGCCGACGGCGCCTTTATTCGACACGGCTCCGGGGTTATAGGACGATTCGGCACGAATCACCGCATGCAGCAGTGCCGGATCGAGGCGATATTTATTGGCAGCGGCATCGATCAGGGGTGCGTACTGTACTCGATGGTTGATTAAATCCTGGGAGCGCAGCGTCCGTCCCGTTCGAAACGGAGCCAGCCCTTGGCCATAAAGCGATCCGCTTCGTGTTGGTTTCGGTGGAGGCGGAACGGTCGACTTGATGATACGCCGATAACCGGCGTGACGAGGGTTGTCGGTGTAGAAAACATGCCCCGTACTGTCGACGAACTTATAGACATCAGCGATAGCATCGACGCTTGGCGTCGCGATAAGGGGCCATGCCAAAGCCCAGATCAGAAATCTCCGCACGTGCCTCGATCCTCGTTATGTCGTTATCCTGGTGGCATCGCACCGTTTTTATACGCAAGTCTGGGGCGTGCATCAAGTGCTTCGGGAAGGTGCTTGTTCCTCCCTGTTGTGCCCAAGCTTCCGCGAGGGCGGTTCCGCGCCGACGCTAGCGCTGCCGAAGAGACTGTAGCGCGCGGACAGCAGGTGGGTGAGTCAGAAGGTGCCGCCGATCGCACTTTGCCCGGGTGGGATGCTAATGGACCGGTGAGGCAAAAGGTTCAGAGAACCAATTTGGGGTGCCCGGGTGCGCTTCGAGTGGAGCCGCGCGGGCTTGGGGAACGGTATGCCAGCTGGAAAAGGGACGGAGCGGGCGCCGGTAGTCGCCCGCTCCGAGGAGTCGGAAAAAATCTATTTGGCGGGAGCCGCGCCGGCAACCTCGACCGGCTTGGCGCCGACCGTGAGATTATTGCGGTTCTTCTCGATCAGCGCTTGTTTGATACCCTTCACGCGGGACAAATCCTCGATCGAGTTGAACTTCCCGTTCTTCTCCCGTTCCTGCACGATGGCATCGGCTTTCGCCTTGCCGACTCCCACCATGGCTTGCGCCAACTGATCGGAGTTGGCCGAGTTGATATCGACGGCCTCAGCCAGTGCGAAGGACCAGGTAAAGGCTGCAACAGCGATGAAGACAAATTTGAACAACGCGTTCATTGGATCTCTCCCGTAAAAGGGTGGAAACAAATGTCCTGGTGTTCTCGATACCGCCAATGAGCCCTTGGCTCCGGAGCAATGCTTCCTGGCTGTCGCCCTTCCCTCGTCACGGCCTGTGGCCTCTTGCCGCCTGGAGGATGGAGCTAAGCCCTGCCTAGGATAGTCATCACCAAGTCGAGGAACACCGTGGAGTCGCGCCGGCACGAGGCCGACAGGGGCTAAGCGTAGACGCCAGCGTCCTATCTTCAAGCTAACGACCGGTTCTGGCTGGCCCTATTGCCGGATATGTGACGGCGTTCACTCCGTGACGGGCTTTATGGTTTCCCAGTATTGGCAGGAGGGACATCGCCAGTAGATCTCGCTGGCATTGAACCCGCATTGCGAACAGACATAACGCCGGGTTTGAGGAGGCAGAAGCGAATGCAATGCCAGTACGACGCTGGGCAATGCGGCTAGGTGCTCTTCCGTGCTGCTTTGCTTCAACAGGTCGAGGAGTTTTCGTGTTAAGGGCACGGATGGAGAGCGGATGATCGCCGAGAGCAGATAATCGATAGCAGCGGCGACATTATTCGCTGCTGCCAGCCGCTCACTCAGCAGAACGGCGGCCTCGCTGCATCCGCAATCCTTGTGGAGACGTGTCAGCCAAGCAAGCAGGCCTTCCTCATCCTTCCGCGCAGCATGCAGCAGTACACCGAGATCGAGGATTTCCGGCAGGAAGGCAGGAGCATGGCGTTCCAGCATCGTCAGGATGGCGGGGAGTTCGGACCATTCCCCGCGTTCGGCCAGCAACCCGGCTCGCTGCAGCAGAGCGCGGGCGCATTTCGGATCGTCGCGCAGCGCCGCCTGCGTGAGCCCGAGCGCGTCGTCATCATGGCCGGCGTCGCGCTGTTGTTGCGCCAACTCACAGTAGAATTGGGCAATAGTTTCACGGTGGACTGGTTTCTGTGATCGCCTCAGTCTCTTCAGACAGTCGATCGCCTTCTCCCACTCCCTCTCCCGTTGATAGATTCTCAGCAAGCTTTCCAGCGAGCATGTGCTGAAGTCAGGGTGTTCCTGAAGCGCCAGGAAAATGCCTTCGGCTCGGTCCAATAAGCCGGCGGCAGAGTAATCCGTACCGAGTTCCAGTTGAACTCGGGATCGAAAAGGTTCGGCGAGCCCGGCGTGGGAAAGCAGACCTTCGTGCACTGCCAGCGCCTTGTCAACTTCGCCACGGCGACGAAAGAAGTTGCCGATCGCGAGCCGCAGTTCGCGGCCCTCGGTATCCGTGGCGGCCGTTTCGGACAGGAGATCCAGGGCTTCCTCGACCCGATCCTGAAGCATGTACTCCAGGCCGCGCGTATAGGAGGCGTTCAGTTCCCGGACGCGATGGAAGCGGCGGTCAGCGGCGTATTGGCGCCGCGCGACAAACCAACCTGATGCGGCGGCAATGGGTAACAGGAGTGCGAGCAACTCTAACATGGGCCAGCCTGAGCCGTTTACACCTGGGGCGGAAGAGGCGCCGCGCCTCGGCGCGGCGTTTCCAGAGCCGGTCCAGAGGAACTACACAGGCGCGACACCTGTCTTGGAGAGGCGCCACGGTAAGGGTGCGGTCGAGCCAGGGATGGCCCGAATGCGCTTGTGGTTCGCGATCCCAACATCCAGCCAGCGGCCCGGTGATGCTGAACAGCACGCAACCGAGGGCCCGCAGTCCCTTATTCTGCAGGGGTTGTAAGACCTCTCGCACACAAAAGCAGAGGATCCCTTCCGAGGACGGGACCCCGCTCCCTTCGAGATTTGCGCTTGCGTAGGTCAGGGGCCGTAACCCGCAGCCGATTCCATGTCGATGTCGAAAGGAGTGCTTTTCGGGCCGGACAGATCGTCAGTCAGTGCTTATCCACCCGATCGCGGAGTTCTTTCCCAGGACGGAAGTGGGGTACGTACTTGGATTCGAGCGGTACAGACTCACCCGTCTTTGGATTGCGTCCGAGCCGCGGCGGTCGATAGTGCAGGGAAAAGCTGCCGAAGCCTCGAATCTCGATGCGCCGGCCCCCTGATAGGGCATCGCTCATGTATTCGATCAGCACTTTGACTGCCGACTCGATATCGCGGGGCGGCAAATGACTGAAACGAGCGGCCAATGACTCGATAAGTTCGGATTTGGTCACTGTCATCTGGAGCAGAATCTGTGGGAACCCCGGGGTAACCCCGGGGTTGGCGTGGATCGAGACTACTTATTCTCCATCTGTTCCTTGAAGATGTCGCCGAGGGTTGGGGTCCCGGCGGAGGCTGCCTGAGTGTAATCCTTGAGTGCAGCCGATTCTTCGTCGTGGTCCTTGGCCTTGATCGACAGCGAGATGTTCTTGCTCTTCTTGTCGACGCCGATGAATTTCGCCTCGACCTCTTCGCCGACGCTCAGCAGGCTGCGTGCGTCTTCGACCCGGTCGCGTTGAATTTCGGAGGCCCGGAGATAGCCCTCAACGTTGTCGCCCAGCGTGATGACAGCCCCTTTGGCATCCACTTCCTTGACCACGCCCCGAACGATGGCGCCCTTTTCATGAGCTCCGATGAAGTTCTGGAAGGGATCCTGCTCGAGCTGCTTGATACCCAGGGAGATACGTTCCCGTTCCGGGTCGATCGCCAGCACGACGGTTTCGACTTCGTCACCCTTTTTGAAGTTGCGGATCGCTTCTTCGCCGGTGGTGCTCCAGGAGATGTCCGACAAATGGACTAGACCGTCGATGCCGCCGTCCAGACCGATGAAGATGCCGAAGTCCGTGATCGACTTGATGCTGCCGGAGATCTTGTCGCCCTTCTTGTGCAAGGCCGAGAACTCTTCCCACGGATTCGCGCGGCATTGCTTCATGCCCAGCGAGATCCGTCGACGGTCCTCGTCGATATCGAGCACCATGACTTCGACCTCGTCACCGAGCTGCACGAGCTTGCCCGGGTTGACGTTCTTGTTGGTCCAGTCCATTTCGGAGACGTGGACCAGACCCTCGACGCCTTCCTCAAGCTCGACGAAGCAGCCGTAGTCGGTCAGGTTGCTGACCTTGCCGAACAGGCGCGAGCCGGACGGATAGCGGCGAGCGATATTGACCCACGGGTCCTCGCCCAGTTGCTTCAGGCCCAGCGATACGCGGTTTTTTTCCTGGTCGTACTTGAGGACCTTGACCTGGATCTCCTGGCCGATCTGCACACATTCCGAGGGATGGCGAACGCGCTTCCAGGCCATATCGGTAATGTGCAGCAGGCCGTCGATGCCACCCAGGTCGATGAAGGCGCCATAATCGGTGAGGTTCTTGACGACACCGTTGATGATCGCTCCTTCCTTCAGGCTCTCGAGCAGGGCTTCCTTCTCGGCGCTGTATTCGGATTCGACGACGGCGCGGCGTGACAACACGACGTTGTTCCGCTTCTGATCGATCTTGATGACCTTGAATTCGAGATCGCGATTCTCGAGGAATGTCGTGTCGCGCACCGGTCGGACGTCGACCAGCGAACCCGGCAGGAAGGCACGGAGAGCGCCGACGGCGACGGTGAATCCACCGCGGACCTTGCCGACGATACGTCCGACGACGGTCTCGTTGTCCTCGAAAGCCTGCTCCAGATCGGTCCAGGCCTTCATCTTTTTCGCTTTGTCGCGCGAAAGCAGCGTGGCGCCGAGGCCGTCCTCGATCATGTCCAGGGCGACTTCGACCTCATCGCCAATCTGGACCTCGAGTTCTCCGTCGGCGGCGAGGAACTGCCACCGGGGGATTACGCCCTCCGACTTCAGACCTGCGTTCACCACGACGACATCGGACCCGATGTCGACGACGGTGCCACGGACGATGCTGCCAGTGCGCATTTCAGCGCGGGCAAGGCTTTCTTCAAACAGTTGCGCAAAGCTTTCGGTCATAGATTCTTCCGCCCAATCAGCGACCGGGCGATACTCACTCAGTCGATCAGATTAAAAAAACCTCGCCCGTCGTCAGCACGAAGGCGAGCCCAAAGTCTGTCCTAATAAGGTCTGCCGGGTGCGCGGTGGTCAGAGGACGCCAACCACCGCGAGGCAACGTGCGATCACTTCATCGATGCCCAGATCGGATGAATCGATCACCAGCGCCCCGTCCGCGATACGCAATGGCGCTTCGGCCCGTGTGCGATCGCGCTCGTCCCTTTCTTCGATGTCCTTGGTTAACCGCGCAAGGGTAACATCCACACCCTTCTCTTTCAACTGCTTGTGCCGACGCTGTGCCCGGACGGCCGCACTGGCGGTCAGGAACACCTTGAACTCCGCGTCCGGGAAGACCACCGTGCCCATGTCCCGGCCATCGGCAACCAGCCCCGGCAACTGTCGAAAGTCCCGTTGCTTCTGCAACAAGGCCTGACGAACCGGCTTCAGTGCGGCGACCGCCGAGGCCATCGCCCCGCAGCTCTCGGTGGGAATCCGGTCCGTGACGTCGATCTGGTCCAGCCAGACGCTTGGGGGTTCGCCCGAGGAAAAGCGCAGATCCATCCGACCTGCAAGTCTGGCCACGGCGTCCTGGTCATCCAGCGAGAGGCCATCGCGTTCGACCGCCAGACCCAAGGCGCGATAGATCGCACCGCTATCGAGGAAGTGCCAGCCGAGGTGGCGGGCCACGGCCCGGCTGACCGTCCCCTTTCCGGACCCGCTGGGGCCATCGATCGCCAGCACCGGAACGACGTGACTCATGGTGCCGTCTCGTCTGCAGCGGAGATGGCCAGCCCAAGGCCGGCCGCCAAGTCGACGAAGCCCGGGAATGAGGTGGCGACATTACGGCAATCGCGCACGACGACCTCCCCCTGTGCCCGCAACGCACTGATCGCGAATGACATGGCAATACGGTGATCGCCATGGGAGACGATCGTGCCTCCCCCGAGCTGTCCGCCGCGTATGCGGATGCCATCGGGCGTTGGATTGGCTTCGATACCCAGCGTCGACAGACCGTCCGCCATGACCTGGATCCGGTCGCTTTCCTTGACACGCAGTTCCTCGGCGCCCGTCAGGACGGTCTCGCCCTCCGCACAGGCCGCCGCGACGAACAGGGCCGGGAACTCGTCGATGCTCAGCGGAACGAGGTGTTCGGGAATCACGATCCCGCGCAGGGGGCGGGATCGTACCCGGATGTCGGCGACTGGTTCTCCGCCGATGATCCGTGCATTCAGCACTTCCAGTTCGGCTCCCATCAGTCGCAGGATGTCGATCACACCGGTGCGCGTCGGGTTCATGCCCACATGTCTCAGCAACACGTCCGAGCCGGGTGCGATGGAGGCACCGACCAGGAAGAAGGCGGCGGACGAGATGTCGCTGGGAACGTCGATCTGCGTGCCGCGCAGGGTGCCGCCACTGGACAGGGCGATCCAGTCGCCGTCTCGCCGCCAAGGATAGCCGAAGCCCGTCAACATGCGCTCGGTATGGTCGCGGGTAGGCGCCGGCTCACGCACGCGGGTTTCGCCTTCGGCATAGAGTCCGGCCAGCAACAGGCAGGACTTCACCTGTGCGCTCGCAACCGGCATGTCGTAGGCGATGCCGTGCAGCCGCTGGCCACCGTGGATGTGCAGCGGGGCCGTGCCGGCGTTTGTCGTATCGATAACCGCACCCATGGACTTGAGTGGCTCGGTCACCCTTTTCATTGGCCTGCGGTTCAGAGACTCGTCACCGAATAGAACCGAATCGAACGCCTGGCCGGACAGCAGGCCGGAAAGGAGCCGCATGGAAGTGCCGGAGTTACCGAGATCGAGTGGTGCCTCCGACCCCGTCAGCCCGTGCAGGCCTACCCCGTGAATACGCACGCGACCAGCCTCCGGTCCCTCGATGCGGACGCCCATCTGGCGAAAGGCCTGGATCGTCGACAGGCAATCCTCGGCTGACAGAAAGCCGCTGACCTCGGTGACGCCCTCGGCAATCGCGCCCATCATGATGGAGCGATGAGAGACCGACTTGTCGCCGGGCACGCGGAGTTCGCCCTGAAGTTTTCCGCCCGGCTGTATCCGGAACGTCAAAGTGGAATGTGCCATGTGGTCAATTGTCCATGCGTTCTAAGGATCGTTGTCGTGCTGCCCGGGCCGTTGACAGGAACTCGAAGAGGCGCTTCGCATCGCGCTGTTCCAGGCAGGCCGCGAAGTCGTCCAGCTCGGTGCCGAACGCCTGCACCAGTGTCAGGATCTGCGTGGCGTTCGCCAGGCAGATGTCCAGCCACATTTCCGGGTCGCTGGCAGCAATCCGGGTGAAATCGCGGAATCCGCCGGCCGCATATTGAAAGATCTCCGCCTGCTCATCCTTGCGTCCGAGCAAATGGACCAGCGTGAAGGCGAGCACATGCGGCAGATGGCTGGTAGCGGCCAACACCTCGTCATGATGCGCCGGGTCCATCGACGACACGCGGGCCCCGAGGGCGGTCCAAAACTCCGTAACCCGCTCGCAGGCGAGGGTCGAAGTGCCCGGATCCGGCGTCAGGATCACGCGCTTGCCCGCGTACAGTTCTGCGTTCGCGGCACTAACGCCGCTACGTTCGGCGCCCGCGATGGGATGGGCCGGGACGAAATTCGGGGGCAGCGTGCCCAGCGCGGCACGGCAGGCATCGATGACACTCAGTTTGGTGCTGCCTACATCGGTATATACGGCACTGTCGGACCAGAACGGCGCCAGTTCGCTACAGACACGGCCGACCGCGCCGACTGGAACCGCAATGACGACGAAGTCGGCATCCTCGGCTGCGCTCAGTGTGGCACTGCCCCGGTCAATGACACCGAGCGTCGTGGCTTCGGCCAGATTCCGGGCGTCCCGGTCGACCCCGACGATTTCCCGGCAAAGACCGCGTTCACGCGCGGCGCGGGCGACCGATCCACCGATCAAGCCGACGCCGATCACGCAGAGGCGGTCGATCATGAACCGAGAACCCGATCGAGCGCGTCGATAAAGAACTGGTTCTCGGCCTCGGTGCCGATCGTCACGCGCAGATGATTAGGAAGTCCGTAGTTGGCGATGGGGCGCACGATAACACCCCGTCGCAACAAGGCCTCGTATACCGGACCAGCCGTGCGCTGCAAATCCATGGCGATGAAATTGCCGATCGACGGAATGTAAGGCAGGCGCCGTGCCTTGAACGCTTCCGTCAACTGCTGCATACCGGCGCGGTTCAGTGCGACGGAACGTGCCAGATAGTCCTCATCGGCCAGCGCGGCCTGCGCCGCGGCGAGCGCGACGGAATTGACATTGAAAGGCTGCCGAACCCGGTTCAGCAGATCGGCTATGGCAGGACTCGAAACCGCGTAGCCCACGCGCAGCCCGGCCAACCCATAGGCCTTCGAGAAGGTGCGCGTGACAATCAGATTCGGATAACGCGACAGACTCGGCAGCACGCTGGCGTAGTCACGCGCCTGGGCGTATTCCACGTAAGCCTCGTCGACGACCACGAGCACCTGCGGTGGCACGGCTGCAATGAAGCGTTCCAGCTCAACCGACGGGACATGAGTGCCGGTCGGGTTATTCGGATTCGCGATGAACACGAGTTTGGTGCCGGGCTCGATGCTGGCAGCCATCTGCTCGAGATCGTGGCCGTAACGCGGTGCGCGGCGCCCGTCATGCGCCGGCGCGACAATTGCCGTCGCCCCGACCGCTTGCGTCACGATCGGATAAACCGCGAAGGCATGCTCGGAGAACACCACGCTGTCACCCGGCGCCAGAAAGCAGCGGGCAATGACCTCCAGCACGTCGTTCGAGCCATTGCCCAGCGTGATCTGTTCGCGCGCCACGCCGTTGTGGCGAGCCAGCGCAGTCTTCAGTTCATGTCCGCTGCCATCCGGGTAGAGATGAATCTCGAGCAAGGCACGCTGAGCCGCTTCGAGGGCCTTGGCACCGGGGCCGAGCGGATTCTCATTGGACGCCAGCTTGACGATCTGCTGCAAACCGAGTTCCCGCTGCAACTCGCCGATCGGCTTGCCCGGCTGATAGGGCGTCAGTGCACGGACACCCGGCGCAGCCAGTCGTTCGGGAATCAGGGTCTCACAAGCCATAAGGACGCTCGACAGGAAAAAGGGTCGTCGGTGAATCGGCTCAAACGGCGCGCGGATAGGAACCAAGCACCTTCAGCATCGTGACGCTGGGCTCCAGCGCCTGCAATGCGCTGCTCAGGGCCGGATCTTCCCGGTGCCCCTCGACGTCGATAAAAAACACGTAATCCCACAGACCGCGACGCGAGGGGCGCGATTCGATCTTGGTCATGCTCAGGCCGAAGTGGGCGAAAGGCTCAAGCATCGCATACAGCGCGCCGGGATGATTGCGCGTCGATAAAACGAGCGACGTCCGGTCGCTGCCGGTACGTCCGACCGGGCTCCGACCGATGACGAGAAATCGGGTGGTGTTGTCCGGCTCGTCTTCGATATTCCGTTCGAGAATTTCGAGGCCGTAGATCGGTGCCGCCACCTCGCCGGCAATCGCCGCGGTACCGGGGGTGCTGGACGCCATCCGCGCGGCCTCGCTGTTGCTGCTGACCGCCGTGCGGCGGGTCCCGGGCAGGCGACGGTCCAGCCATTCCCGGCACTGGGCCAGTGACTGTTGATGCGAGAACACCTCGTGGATATCAGGCAGTCCGCCCGCCGTGCTCATCAGGTTATGGTGAATGCGCAGTAGCACTTCGCCCGTGATCACCAGCGGCGATTTCAGGAAGCTGTCCAGGGTGTGCGTGATCACTCCTTCCGTGGAATTCTCGACCGGCACGACGCCGTACTGGCAGTCACCGCTCTCAACGGCCCGGAAGATTTCATCGATGGCCGGCAACGGCTCAGCCAGGATGGCATGCCCGAAATGCTTGTAGGCTGCCTGCTGGGTGAACGTTCCCTCGGGTCCCAGGAAAGCGACCGACAGGGGCTTTTCCAAGGCCAGGCATTCGGACATCAGTTCCCGGAAGAAGCGCTTGACCGCGTCGTCGGACAGGGGGCCCCGGTTCTCGGCGGCGATACGCCGGAGCACCTCGGCCTCCCGTTCGGGTCGATGGAAGCATTCGGTCTCGCCGCTGGCCATCTTGGCCTCGGCGACCTGCAGCGCGTAGCCCGCACGCTCGTTGATCAGCGCGAGAATGCGCGCATCGACAGCATCGATCTGGGTGCGCAGTTCCAGAAGGCTACGGGGTCCCGACACGTCAGTAGCCCTGCCGGATCAATCCTGACCGTTGCCGCACGCGATGCGTGCCGACAACACGCCGCTGATGCCCCGGATCGCGTCCAGCGTCGAGTCCGGTACAGGGTTGTTCAGGTCGATCAGCGTGTACGCATAGTCACCGCGGGATTTGTTCAACAGGTCCAGAATGTTCAGATTGGCATCCGCCAACAGACTGGAAATCTGGCCGACCATGTTCGGAACATTCTCGTTGGCGACCGCCAGCCGGCAACCCTCGGTCCGCGGCATGAAAACCTCGGGGAAATTGACCGAGTTCCGAATGTTCCCATCCTCGAGGAAATCACGGATCTGGTCGGCGACCATCACGGCGCAGTTCTCCTCGGCCTCGGCTGTCGACGCACCGAGATGCGGTAGTACGATGGCCTTGCCGTTGCGGACCAGTTGCGGCGAGGCGAAGTCGGTCACGTAAGTGCGGATCTTGCCGCCATCCAGTGCGGCAAGGACCGCGGCCTCGTCCACCGTCTCGGCGCGCGAGAAATTCAACAGCACGGCGCCCTGACGCATCGAGCCGATGCGGCCCGCGTTGATCAGCCCGCGCGTCTGGTCGTTCAGCGGGACGTGGATCGTGACCATGTCCGAACGACTGAGCAAGTCGTCGATGCTGACGGCCTTCGCGGCCGAAGAGGACAATTGCCAGGCGCTGTCGACCGTCAACATCGGGTCATACCCGACGACATCCATGCCGAGGGCAATGGCCGCATTCGCCACCCGGACCCCGATCGCACCCAGCCCGAGCACGCCCAGCGTCTTGCCGGCCAGTTCCGAGCCGCCGAACTGCTTCTTGCTCTTCTCGACTTGCGAACTGATCGTCTCATTGTCGCCTTCGAGGTGACGCGCGAAATCCCAGGCCTGGCAGATGTTGCGACTCGCCAGCAACATGCCGGCGATCACCAGTTCCTTGACCGCGTTCGCGTTGGCGCCCGGCGTGTTGAAAACGGGAATGCCGCGTTTGGTGTATTCGCCCACCGGGATGTTGTTCACCCCCGCACCGGCACGACCGACCGCCTTCAAGGAATCGGGAATCGGCAGGCCATGGAGTTTGAACGAGCGCAGCAGGATCGCATCGGGGTGTTGTATCTCCGAGGCGATCTCGTAGCGGTCGCGTGGCAGGCGCTCCAATCCCTTGGGCGAAATGGCGTTATGAGTCAGAATCTTGTACATGTGGAACCTCAGCCGTAACGGCGTTCGAAATCGCCCATGAAGGCGATCAGCGCATCGACGCCGGCCTCCGGCATCGCGTTGTAGATGCTGGCGCGCATGCCGCCCACCGAGCGGTGACCGTCGAGCGTCACCAGCCCCGCGGCCTTCGCTTCCTGCGTGAAGGTTTTCTCGAGCGAGGCGTCGCGCAACCGGAACGGCACATTCATCCGGGACCGGACCGCGGGATCGACCGGATTCGAATAGAAATCGGAGGTGTCGATGACACCGTACAGCTTCGCGGCCTTGCGCGCATTGCGCTCTCCGATGGCTTCCAGCCCGCCTTCGGAACGGATCCACTCCAGCATCAGGCCCAGCAGATACCAGTTGTAGGTCGGGGGCGTGTTGATCATCGAGCCGCCGTCGGCCTGTGCCCGATAGTCGAACAGCGAGGGTGTGTGCGGCAGTGCCTCGCCCATCACGTCGTCACGCACGATGACGACAGTGATGCCGGCAGGGCCCAGATTTTTCTGCGCGCCGGCATAGATCACGGCAAAGCGCGAAACGTCGATCGGGCGCGACAGAATGTTCGACGACATGTCGCATACCAGCGGCAGGCCCGCGGCATCCGGGATCTCCGGGAACTCGACGCCGCCGATGGTCTCGTTCGACGTGTAGTGCAGGTACGCCGCATCCGGATCGATCTGCCAGGTCGCCCGGTCCGGAATCATCAGATACTTGTCGGCCTTCGAGGTCGCCGCGATCTTGACCTCACAGAAGCGCTTGGCTTCGGCGACGGCCTTTTCCGACCACAGGCCGGTCTCGACATAGGCAGCGGACTTCTTTCCGCGCAGCAGGTTGACCGGCACCATCGCGAACTGAGTGGTCGCGCCACCCTGCAGGAACAGGACCTTGTAGTTGTCCGGCACGCCCATCAGTTCGCGCAGATCGGCTTCGGCCTTGGCGGCGATCGCCATGAACTCCTTGCCGCGATGGCTCATCTCCATCACCGACATGCCGCTGCCGGCATAATCCAGCATCTCTTCCCGGGCACGATTCAGGACGGCCTCGGGCATCGTGGATGGCCCGGCGCTGAAGTTGTACACACGTTTCATTCGTCTAACTCCAATACATCATCAAAATTCTCGTCGTCGCCGGCATCATCGTCGCCTTCGCCCGGCAGATAGGGTATGCGGTCCATCCCTACAACCTTCTCGCCGGACGTCAGCCGGATGACGGTCACGCCCTGGGTATTGCGGCCGAGCACGCGAATCTCCTCGACCCGGGTGCGGACCAGCGTACCGGCGTCGGTGATCAGCATCAGTTCGTCCTGGTCGGCAACCAGTGCCGCGCCGACCACGGCGCCGTTGCGCTCGGTGGTCTGGATCGCGATCACGCCCTGCCCGCCGCGGCGATGTTTCGGGAAATCGCTGACGGGTGTGCGCTTACCATAGCCGTTCTCGGTGACGTTAAGTACCGTGCCCTCGGTGCCGATCATCAGCGCAATCACGCGCTGACCTTCCTGCAGCGTCATGCCGCGCACCCCGACCGCGGTGCGACCCATCGAGCGGACCTCGACCTCGTTGAAGCACACGGCCTTGCCGGCGTTGCTAAACAGCATCACGTCCTGCTGTCCGTCTGTCACGGCGACATTGACCAGGCGGTCATCGACGCGCAGATCGATCGCGATCTTCCCACTGGGCCGCGGGCGTTCGAATTCGCGCAGCGGAACCTTTTTGACGATGCCGAGCGTCGTGGCCATGAAAATGAAATGCGCCTCGTCGAACTCGCGTATCGGCAGGATGGCGTTGATGCGCTCACCGTCCTCCAGCGGCAACAAGTTGACGAACGGCTTGCCGCGTGCGGTCCGACTGGCGACCGGCAGATCGTAGACCTTCAGCCAGTACACCTTGCCGACGCTCGAAAAGCACAGGATCGTGTCATGTGTGTTCGCCACGATCAGCTTCTCGATGAAATCCTCTTCCTTGGTTGCCGCAGCGGCCTTGCCTCGCCCGCCGCGGCGCTGTGCGCGGTAGGCTGACAGCGGCTGCGACTTGACGTAGCCCTCATGGGACATCGTCACGACCATGTCTTCCTCGGTGATCAGGTCTGCGGTCGACAGGTTCAGATGACCCTCGATGATCTCGGTCCGCCGCGCGTCGCCGAACTGGTCGCGCACGGCCATCAGTTCGTCGCGGATGACTTCGAGCAAGCGGCGGTCGCTGGCCAGAATCGCGAGCAACTCATCGATCTGTCCCAGCAGCGCCTTGTACTCGTCGACGATCTTGTCCTGCTCCAGGCCCGTCAGGCGGTGTAGACGCAGATCGAGGATGGCCTGGACTTGGGCCGGCGACAAACGGTAGAACCCGTCGACTAGGCCGAACTCGGAAGTGAGCAACTCGGGGCGGGAACGTTGCGCGTCCTCGGCCCGCGCCAGCAAATCCGCCACCACGCCCGGGCGCCAGGTCCGCCCGAGCAGCCGCTCCTTGGCTTCGGCCGGGTTGGCCGAGGTCTTGATCAGTTCGATGACTTCATCGATGTTGGCCAGGGCCACCGCCAGGCCTTCCAAGACATGAGCGCGCTCGCGCGCCTTGCGCAGTTCGAAGATCGTCCGCCGGGTAACCACTTCGCGGCGGTGGTCGATGAACGCCGCCAGCATTTCCTTCAGGTTGAGGCAGCGCGGCCGTCCACCGAGCAGAGCCACCATGTTGATGCCGAACACGGTCTGCATCTGGGTCTGCTGGAACAGATTGTTCAGCACGACCTCGCCGCTCTCGCCGCGCTTCAACTCGACGACCATGCGCATGCCGTCCTTGTCGGATTCGTCACGCAGGCCTGAAATGCCTTCGAGCTTGCCTTCCTTGACCAGCTCGGCGATTTTTTCCATCAGCCGAGCCTTGTTGACCTGATATGGCAACTCGGTGACGACGATGCTTTGCCGACCGCTGTCCTCGGCGCCTTCGAAATGGCTCCGAGCCCGAATGTGGATGCGCCCGCGGCCAGTATGGTAGGCCTCGCGTATGCCGCTGGCGCCGTTGATGATCCCGGCCGTCGGAAAGTCGGGGCCCGGCACGTGTTCCATCAATTGCTCGATCGTGGCCGCGGGGTTCTCGATCAGCAACAGGCAGGCGTTGATGACTTCGGTCAGGTTGTGCGGCGGAATGTTCGTCGCCATCCCGACGGCGATACCCGCCGAGCCGTTGACCAGCAGGTTGGGCACGCGCGTCGGCATGACCGACGGTTCGCGCTCCGACTCATCGTAGTTCGGCACGAAGTCGACCGTCTCCTTGTCGAGATCCGACAGGAGTTCGTGGGCGATTCGCGCCATGCGGACTTCGGTGTACCGCATCGCCGCGGGCGGGTCGCCGTCGACCGAGCCGAAGTTGCCCTGGCCGTCGATCAGCATGTAGCGCAGCGAGAATGGCTGGGCCATGCGCACGATCGTGTCGTAGACGGCCGAGTCGCCGTGCGGATGATATTTACCGATCACGTCACCGACCACGCGGGCCGATTTCTTGTACGGTTTGTTCCAGTCGTTGCCGAGCTCGTGCATCGCGTAGAGCACGCGGCGGTGCACCGGCTTAAGCCCGTCGCGCACGTCCGGAAGCGCCCGTCCCACGATCACGCTCATCGCGTAATCGAGGTACGACTGCTTCATTTCATCTTCGAGATTGACCGGGATGACTTCCTTGGCAAACGAACCCATGGCAACTCTTGGTCTGATTCAGCGTCTCAACAGGGACGGAGCAAAGAATAAGCCCTCAGCGGGATGCGAGAGCCCCAGCGAAGGCGGGGAGGCAGCGTCGGCAATCCACTGAAACGGAAAGACCGCGCATTATAACAGAACCCTTTCCGGGTCAGTTGCCTGAGCGGGTCGCCCGCGGTCGAAGCGGCGGCGGGAACCTGCGTTGCGACCCCCTGCAACATGCGGCGAGGACTCAACGCCCCTGGCGCCACCACCGACCGACGATGCCCTCGATGTCCAGGTCTTCCGGGCCGTCGCGCCAACAACCGTGATAATCGACGTCGCTGCTGTTCGGCGCCGGATCGGGCCGGTCGATCTGAAAGCGAATCGGTACGGGCACCGCCTCACCCAGCGCCATTGCCTCGCCGCGCCCCAGCGTGGTCAGCACGTTCACAAAATCCGATTCGCCCTCCGGAACCAGCTGCCGCACGTAAGCCTGATCGTCGGGATTCGTCAGCCGGAGGCAAATGTAGGTCCCGCACTGCGACAGGACCGTTTCGGACAACTCTTGCGGACGCTGGCTGACGACCGCCAGCGCGACGCCGTACTTGCGCCCTTCCTTGGCAATGCGTTCCATCGACTTGCGCGCGCCTGCGAAACTCGATCCGGGGTCCCGCGGAATGTAGGCGTGTGCTTCCTCGCAGACCAGCAGGATCGGGAACTCCCGTGCGCGCGGATTCCAGTAATTGAATTCGAAGGCGAGGCGCCCGATTTGCGCCGCGATCCCGGGACGGATGTCGAACGGGACCGGGCTGAGATCGATCACGTTGATGGCACGCTTCGGAGACCCGAGCCCGACGAAGTCGCGCAACAGGCCGGGAAGGCTCTCGGAGCAGTTCCGGCGTGACGGGTTCAGCAGGAAGTCATAGCGCCCATCGGCCAGCCGGCTTTGCAGCTTGATCAGGAACTGATCGAACTGGCCGAACAGCGGCCCGCGTGTCTTGCCGAAGTCGGTACGGAGTTCATTGGCCTCCTTAAAGGATTCATAGACCCGTGTCAGCGGGAAATAGACCGGCGAATCCACCGAAATGGATTGCAATCCAAACTGCGCGCCATTCTTGCGCTTCAGATCGAGCACGATGTCACGCAGAAAGGCGGTCTGCACCGGCGCGTTGTCGTCGTTCGGGTCGATAAGGAGATCGACGAGCTCGGCGAAGGTCATCAGCCAGTAAGGGATTTCCAGTTGACGCGCATCGAGGTAGCGGACGCAGTCCGGATCGAAGGCGCTGCGCTCGGCTCCATCCCGGTCGACCCAGCAGTACTCGCCGTGGAGATCCAGCAGAATGATGTGCGCTCGCGGCCTCGTCGCCACCAGATGTTGCAACACCGAGGCCACCGCCCAGGACTTGCCGGAACCCGACTGACCGAGAATCGCGAAATGACGGCCGCACAGACTGGAGGGATCGAGAAACACCCGGGCGTCCGGGTAGTCCTTCAGCCGTCCCAGGGGAAAATCGAGAGGTCTGACGCCTGCAAAGATCGCGTCGACATCGGCTGCGGTGACTGTCCTGACCTCGGCGCCGGGCAGGGGGTAATCGCTGATGCCGCGCCGGAAGCGGCCCTCGGCTGTAATCTCGCCCAGCGGATTCACGATCAGCGTGCCGCCTGCCGCGGTGGGAATCCGAGCGTCCAGCCCGTGCATTTCCTGCACGACGGCGATCAGGCGGCTCGACGCCTGCTGCAGCGTGACAAAGGTGCCGACCTGGCCCCGGGGGCCGGGGCTGTCGCCCTCCCCCGGCGGATCCGTGAGCAGACGTGCCGAGATGCGTCGGCCCCTGATTTCCCAGACATGCCCAATCAAAACGTTATCGTTCGTCATCGTCGCCCTCCCCTGCCGGCTCCCCAAAGCTTAGCGCAGATGCCGAGCCGGCCTCCCATGAGCCGCCGCACGCCGCCCAACGCGAAATGGGTGACGTTGTCATCGAACTCCTTATGTTCGTACAATTCCGACCAGTACAGTGGTCCATGATCGGCGGGCTCTCGAACAGGCAAACGACGATGACCATCTGCGCACACAATAAGAACGATAAACACGCCCCGCTATTGCTCTCGGCCGCCGGCTGCGCCGCCTTCGGGGACCCCGGCCACTGCTGCGACGATCTCGATCCGACATGACCTCATCCATCTGGCGTATTGGCCAATTCCTGAATTCGGTCCAGACCAGCTTCGTCGGACTGCTGCAGATATGGTCCATTCCCCTGGTGCTGTTGTTGAGCCTGGCCTCCGGCTACACCACCTACTATGGGTTATCGCACTTCATCACCGACTGGATCGCCGTCGTCATCACGGTCGCCGTGCAGTCGGTCATCGTGATCTGTTCGCTCGAACTGGCGAGCGTACGCTGGCGCGCCAATCTCACCCGCTTCGTCACCGTCAATGTCACCTTGGCCATTGCGGTCTTCGTGTCGGTTTCGTTTTCTTACTTCAAGTTCTATGAGTTGTCCCACCGGGACACCATTCTGCTGGATCGCGAGCGGCAGCTGAACACCGAAGTCAACAGCTTTTTGACCGAAGTCACGCGGCAGAAGGCGGCGCTGATTGCAGACCAGCGCACGCGCATGGAGAAATCGGCGCTCGAGGCGAAGCAGGCTTTTCTCAATGCGCTGCCGAGTCAGCAGCAGAATCGCCGGGGAAAAATCGGGCGTGGGCGCGTCTGGAGCCACTTCAACCAGTTGCAGCAGTCGGAGCAGTCCCGCCTCAAGGAACTGGCGTCCCAGCTGCAGGCTCTGGATGCGCCCATTCAGGAGGCGCGATCGGCCTTGCAGCGCTTCTCGCTCGATCTCGGCAATGCGGCCGCATATGATCAGGTCATGGCCGCGGTCAACAACGTCAGCGGTGTTGCCGAGCGGTTGATCGCCGGTCAGGGCGGCGAAACCGTCGCCCCGCCGAAACTCGTCAGCTATGGCAGCTTCGCACGCGGCATGACGCCGTCGTTCGCGATGTGGGAAGACCTTTCCTGGTTCGCACTGGCCTGCGCGGCCATGGTCGACTTCTTCACGCTGGTGTTGTCCTACCGTCTGGAATTCACGGCGCCGGGCCCGTTGACCGACGAGGAGCGCGATCTGGCCTTTCGCGGCATCGTCGAATTCAACGAGTTCCGTATCAACGACGACGACGAACTGGAGTTCGTCATCGAGAAAACCGAGCTCGAACGTGCGCGTCGCTACGCCGACTGGTTGCGGATGTTCGTCGTGGCCTTTCTATTGAACCGAGGATTTCTTCGCAAGGTCGACCGCCGGTCGGTGGAATTCGCGCCGAACCTCTATCCGATCATCGCCGATCGTCTGCGCACCGATGCCGAGGGTCTGGCGCGCCTGCCCGATCCGGGCGAGCGTTTGCGGGTCCTGTTGAACCCGAAGAGCCATGGCTGACGATACCTTAGAGGACGCGACCTGGGAGGCCGGCTTCGAGGGCGATAGAGCCGTCGTCGTCTCACGGCTGGGTTTCTTCCACCGCGTCTTCCCGCGGCCGCAGCGCTATTCCCGGCGCTTCTTCCACGACGTCTACGAATTGCCGATCGAGGAGTGGACGCTGCCGATTCCCTCGCGCGAGTTGTTGCCCGGCTGTTTCGTGGAAACCTCGGTCGAACTGCGCTTCCAGCCCACGTTTCGCTATGCCAGCCAGGATCTGGCGCGCCTGCCCGCGCTGGGAGCGCATATCCGAAACTCATTCCTGACGCTGCTCACCGATATCGTTGAGGAAGAGCTCAAGGCGCTGGAGAACCCGGTTTGGCTGACCGACGGCTGCCACGCCATCGAGCGGCGCATCGTCAACGCGATTCAGGAAACCCTCGCTCTGCGCGACATCCAGAGCCGGGTGCGCTGCACGGTCACGGTCGATCTCGAAGGTTTGATCGGGGCGTCGCTGGATGCGCCCACAGAGGACGTCCGCTACCGGGCCCTGCGCAACGAACTCCTGCGACGCCGAAACGAATTGATCGAGGCCGAGAGCCAACGCCAGCTCGAACTGGAGCAGCGTGAGCGCGAACGGCGTCTGGCGGCGGAACACGAGGCGCTCGAACTGGCCCGCAAGGAAGCGGAGTTGCGTCAGGCCGCGCGCGAGCGCGAGCTCGAAGATCTGCGAGCCGAAATCGCCGCCGAGGAACGGCGCCAGGCCGAGCAGCGCCTCAGCGAGGCGCGGCAGCGCGAGGAACAACTGCGGACAGAGGCCCATCTGCGCGATCTCGAGCGAGACATCGACCTCAAGGACCAGGACCGCCGCGCCCGGATGGTCGAGGATACCGAGGACCGACTGAAGCGCGAGATCGAACTGCTGGCGCTGGAACGGCAGCGTTTGATCCTCGAAGAAGAGATCCGCGATATCAAGATCGCCAAGGCCAAGGGCTGGGTCATCAATGCCAAGCGCCGCTTTTCGCTGGGACGGAACGCCGATCCCGACAAGTCGGCGGAGGCCGATCTGGACGACGGAGGCAAGGGAGATGAGTAGGTTTGTCCGTAACCCGAGACCAGCACACACCATGACGAATTCCCTCCGCTGCCTCGCTGCGGCCGGCGTGCTGTTGACCGCGGGGTTTGCCTGCGCGAAAGAGTGGTCACAGGTGACCAACCCGGCTCCCGGCCGTCCTCAGGCGATCGGTCAGACCTCCAAAGGCTGTCTGGCTGGTGCCGTGGCCCTGCCGACCGATGGTGTCGGTTATCACGTGATGCATCTCGAGCGTCACCGGAACTTCGGACATCCCCATCTGGTGGACATGATCGAAGCCATCGGCCGTGCGACGGCGCGTGACCGGCTCGGCGTGTTGCATGTGGGTGACTTGTCCCAGCCGCGCGGCGGACCCACGCCTTTCGGGCACCGCAGCCACCAGACCGGACTCGATGTCGACGTTTGGTTTGCGATGGACTCGTCGCTGCTGGGCCGGGCGGATTCCCTGCGCTCCAACCTCGATGCACCGAGCTTGCTCAGCCGCACCGGCAGCGGCCTGAATCAGATGTTGTGGGACGACAAACATGCCCGGGTGCTGGAGTTCGCCTCCCGCGTCCCCCGGGTCGAGCGCATCTTCGTCAATCCGCACATCAAGCGGGAACTCTGCCGCTCGACTACCGGCGACCGTTCCTGGTTGCGCAAGATTCGCCCGTGGTGGGGCCATGACGACCATTTCCATGCCCGCTTGTCCTGTCCGCCTGACAGCCCGCAATGCGAGTCCCAGGAACCCTTGCCGGCGGGCGATGGCTGCGACAGCTCGATGGACTGGTGGTTCCGGGCTCCGACGACGACGCCCACGCCGGGTCGCAAGGCGCCGCACCATATCGAACTGTCGCGGATGCCCAAGGAATGCCAGTGGGTGTTGATGGATTGACGGCCATGGCCCGCAACTGTCGGGCGCCACTCGGCCGCGCCCGGACAGATGGGCGTACCCCCCACGACCCCGCTCCGGGACCCCGCGCGGCGAGCGGGGTAGCCATCTGATCCGCAACTGCCCGACCGTTCGCCGCAGGACCTCATCGCGCCCGGCCCCAATGGCCGCGCCACTGCGAACATCTGGTCCCATCGAGGGGGCATTCCCGACAGGCCATGGCTCGCCGGTCGTGCCGCGCGGCTGAAACCGCACCGGCAGCCCCCGGAAGGCTCCGGCCTGCTTTGGTCCCGTGGCGATCGGAATGGGCCGCTTGCGGTGCCCGTGGCCTGCGCTGGCTTCCAGCCGCCGTTCTGCTGATCGTCATCACCAACGCGAACGCGGCCGACCCGCAACCCTATGCCGTCACCTTACGCGAAACGGGCCAGGTCGAACTCGATTCGGCGCTAAAGGACGTCTCGAACCTGCTGAGCCTGCAGGAAGGCGCCCCTGTTGGGCCGTTTGCTCTCGTGGCGAGGGCACGTGAGGACAGCGAGCGTTTCGTCAGCGCGCTGCGGAGCTTCGGCTATTACGATGGGAAAGTCAGCCTCACGATCGGCGGCAAAGGACTCGACGACGCCGGCCTGCTCGCGCGCCTCGACCGGGCGCCCGCGGATCCGCCGATCCCGGTGCTCGTTGCAGTCGAGTTGGGTCCCCTGTTCCGTCTCCGCAAGATCGTCGTCGAAGGAGATGCTCCCGCCGATGTCCGGGCGGAACTGGGGCTTTCCCCCGGTGCGCCGGCCGCCGCGTCGCTGGTGCTGGCCGCGCACGGTCGACTGATCGATCTGTTGCGGCAGAAGGGCCACGCGCTCGCCAAGGTCGATCCGCCGATCGCGACCTTGTATACCGCCGACAAGGTGCTCGACATCACGTTCAAGGTTGACGCCGGCCCCAGCGTCGATCTGGGAAAGATCTCCGTGACCGGCGCCGACCGGATGCGCGACAGCTTCCTGGAACAGCGCGTCATGGTGTCCACGGGGGAACCCTTCAATCCCGAGGCGATCGAGAAGGCGCGCCAGGATCTCTCTGCGCTGGGAGTGTTCTCGTCGGTGCGCGCGCGCCCGGCCGATGCGCTGGATGAGCAAGGCCGACTGCCCATCGAGTTCTCCGTCACCGAGCGGCCACAGCGGGTGGCCAGCGTCAGCGGCGCGTATTCGACCGACATCGGCGGCAGCGCCGGCGTCTCATGGCGCCACCGCAATCTGCTC
The DNA here is from genome assembly GCF_054172105.1 of Methylolobus aquaticus. Classification (NCBI taxonomy): domain Bacteria; kingdom Pseudomonadati; phylum Pseudomonadota; class Gammaproteobacteria; order Methylococcales; family Methylococcaceae; genus Methylolobus; species Methylolobus aquaticus. The sequence goes on along the minus strand of NZ_JBSYXP010000006.1, from coordinate 25,265 downwards.
GGCAGCGCCGAACAGCTCAATCTCAGCATCGGCATCTCGCAACTCGGCGGCAACAGCACCATTGGCGTCGGCTACAACGGCGCGATCACGTTCATCAAGCCCGATTGGCTGCAGCGGGAGCAATCCTTCCAGGCCAGCCTTGGCGCCGTCAAACAGCACTTCGATGCGTTCGACCAGACGGCCGCCAGCACCGGTGTCCTGGTCAACCGGCGCTTCTCGGAACACTGGGGCGGAAGCCTCGGCCTCGCGGGCGAGCAGGAGAGCATCACGCAGCAGGGCGCGACCTCGGACTATACCCTGCTGAGTCTGCCGGCCACGCTCAAGTACGACGATACCGACAACCTCCTCGATCCCACGGAGGGCATCCGGGCGGCAGGACAATTCACGCCAACCCAGCCGCTGGCCGGACGCATTTCCCAGCCGTTCGCGTTGTCGCAGGTCGCGGCATCGACCTATTTCGACATCGCTGACCCCGGGCGCAGCATCGTCGCGCTGCGCGGCCTGATCGGCTATGCCATCGGCGTCAGCCAGTTCGACCTCCCGGCCGACAAACGTTATTACGCCGGTGGCAGCGCAACTGTCCGCGGCTTTCGTTTTCAATCCGTCGGCCCGCGTTTCCCGGACAACCGGCCGCAAGGCGGCACGGCCGTCGCAGCCGGCACCGTGGAGTTCCGGCAGCGCTTCTTCGAGGACTACGGCGCCGTCGCCTTCGTGGATGCCGGTCAGGTATCCGCGAATGGCGCGCCCTTCACCGCCGGCTGGCGCATCGGCGCCGGTCTGGGGGCGCGCTACTACACCTCGCTCGGACCGATTCGCATCGACGTAGCCGTGCCGGTGACGCGCGAAGCGAACAGCGGGTCCTTCGAACTCTATCTCGGTCTCGGGCAGGCTTTCTGATGGGCCGCCTGATCCTGTGGCTTACGCGCATCGTGGTGGCCCTGCTCCTGCTGCTGGTCGGTCTGCTCCTTTTTCTGAACACGGCGCCCGGATTCCGTTTGATCGAACGCCTCACCCCGCTGCTCAGCGAGGGTGAGGCCGCGATTTCGGGCTTGTCCGGACGGTTTCCGGACCGCTTGCGGGTTGCGCGGATCGAATTGATCGACCCGGCCGGGGTTTGGGGGCATCTGGACGATGTGGCGCTCGACTGGTCCGCCCGGCACCTGTTCCAGGGCCGCGCCGATATCGACCGGCTCGCCGTGGCCCATATCGTCATACAGCGGGTACCGGAATACCCGGAGGATCCCGAGGAAGACAATTCCCTTCCGGTATTCTTTGCGTTCAGCGAGCTGTCCGTCGCCCGCTGCGACCTCGCCGCGCCGGTGGCCGGCGTGGCGATGAGCCTGCGGATCACCGGCAGTGGCGACCTCAGCGCCCTCGACCGCGGCAGCGCCGACCTGCAGATCGAGCGGACCGACGCTCCCGGTAGCTATCGTCTCGTCGGGGCCGTAAGCCCCGAGGGAACCCAGCTCCAAGCCACCGTCAACGAACCTCCTCAGGGTCTCCTGGCGGGTCTCGCAGGACTGCCCGATCTCGGTGCGATCCAGGCCCGGGCAAGCATCGAGGGCCCCTGGTCGGACAGTCGCATCGCCTTGAATCTGACCGCCGGCCCGCTCCGCGCCGAGGCTGGCGGCGCAATCGATTGGTCCGCCAGCACCGCGCGGGTGACCATCAAGCTGACGGCGCCAGCCATGAAGCCGCGGCCGGATCTGTCCTGGCAGTCCGTTCAGGTGACCGCGCACATTGACGGACCCTTTGCCGGCCCCAAGGCCAACGGCAGCGCGCAGATTGGGCAGTTGACCGCCGGGGGAGCGACCGTCCGCAGCCTGACCGCCGATCTTCGCGGGGACGCCGAGCGAGTCCAGGTGCAAGCCGAAGCATCCGGCGTGAGATTGCCCGGCCCCAGCCCGGGCTTGCTCGAGAACCATCCCCTGACGTTGTCGGCAACCGCCGATTTGCGCGCGAAGAACCGGCCGATTGCCTTCAAGCTGCGGCATCCCCTGCTCGGCGTGGATGGCACGGCAGTCACCGTCGGCAAGCGGCAGGTCGAAGGCAATCTGGCGCTGCCCGCGCTGGCACCGGTCCTAGCCGGTTTCGGGGTCGACCTGCAGGGCACGGCAACCCTCGACTTTCGCGTCGCCGAGCAGCAGACCGGCCTGCAGATCGACATGAACGGAAAGCTGGCGGCCAAATCCGGTGCCGCGCCACTGCCCGCCTTGATCGGACCTGCCGCCACGTTCCGAGCGGCCGCGCAGATCCGGGGCACGGAGGTGACCCTCCCGCAGCTTCAGTTCGACGGCAAGGCGCTGACGCTGGCCGCCGACGGAAGCGCGAGCCCGCAGGCCGTTGCCCTGAAGTACAAGCTCGCGCTCCTTGACCTCAAGGCCTTGTCGCCGGAATTGCGCGGCCGCCTGAACGTCGATGGCGCCTTGACGGGTGCGCCCGCCGCGATGGCGCTGGATGCCGCGCTGGCCGGGGAAGTCTCTGCCCGCGGAATACCGAGCGGTCCGTTGACCGCAAAACTGAAGGTTATCGGTCTCCCGGGCCAGCCATCGGGGACGCTGACCGCGCAAGGCAGCCTGGAAAATGCACCGTTGGCCCTGTCTGTCGCTGCGATGCCGGCGTCCGGCGGCGAGGTCAGTGTCCGGATCGATAAACTCGACTGGAAGAGCCTGCACGCGACCGGTGCCCTGTCGTTGCAACCGGGGTCGTTCGTGCCGGTCGGCAAGATGGAGGCACGCGTCGGTCGCCTGGAAGACCTGCGGCGTCTGGCCCGTGCTCCGCTGACCGGCACGCTGACCGTCACCCTGGACACCAGTCGCGGCGACCGGGCCATGCAGGCGCACCTGCGTGCCGAGGGGCATGACATCGGTATCGAAGGGACGGCTGTGGCCGCGGCGCTCAGCTTGCAGGCCACGGCGCAGGATCCGCTCGTACATCCGGTGTTCAACGGACAGCTGGGCCTGAAAGGCCTGAGAGCGGGTGCCATCGAGGGCGGTGCGTTACGCATCGATGCGTCCGGTCCCGCCGAGGCGCTGGCCACGCGGCTGCAGGTCGAGTTGCCGGGTGTCCGCGGCGCGCCCGCCACTCTGACGGCCACCCTGGTTCTGGATGCAATGCAGCGCGAACTCGAACTATCGGCCCTTCAGGCTAACTGGCGGCAGGAAGTGCTCCGGCTGCGACGCCCGGCGCATCTCGCGTTCGGCGACACGCTCGCGGTCAGCCGGCTGAGTCTGGCGTGGCGGCAAGCGTCCCTCGATGTGGAGGGGCGCGTGTCGCCCGATCTGGATCTGACGGCGGAATTGCGCGATGTTCCGGCCGACGCACTGACGCTGATCGACCCCGATTACGCTCTGGACGGTCGGCTGCAGGCATCCGCCCGCCTGAATGGCCCGCCGGCACAACCCCGCGGTTCGGTGCGCGTCGATGTGACCGGTGTGCAGGGTCGCTCGGGTGCTGCCCGAGGGCTCCCGGCCCTCAATTTCAGTGCCAATGCACTGCTCGACGGCGAGAATGCGCGTATCGATGGTCGATTGACAGGGGGTACGAACGCCCAGATCACGCTGCGCGGTGATGTGCCACTGCGGCTGTCACAGCCGCTGAACCTGCAGGCGGACGGGGCGGTTGATCTGAAATTGCTGGATCCCCTGTTGATGGCAGAGGGCCGGCGCGCTCGAGGCCGCATCGCACTGAATGCCGGTCTCCGGGGCACGCTGGGCGAGCCGGCCATCACGGGCGGATTCCAACTGTCGCAAGGCGAATTCGAGGACTACGCGATCGGCTTGCGCCTGTCCGACCTGACCGCCTCGGTACAGTCGGACGGCGATCGGCTGCGGATCGACCGACTGGAAGCCCATGCGGGGCCGGGTCGTATCGACATGCGCGGCAGCATCGGCGTGCTACAGGCGGAACTGCCGATCGATCTGACTCTGACCGCCCGCAACGCACGCCCGCTGTCCAGCGACCGGATGACCGTCACGCTCGATTCGAACCTGACGCTGCATGGCGATGCCCACCAGCGCTTGGCTGCGGCCGGCAACATTCACATCCGTCGGGCCGAGATCCGTATTCCGGAGCACATTCCCGCCACGATTGCCGTGCTCGACGTGCGGGTGCCGGGTGCGCCCCCTCCCCCGCCGCCTGCACCCGGTCCGGACATCGGAGTCGACCTGACGATCGATGCTACCGACGAGATCTTCGTCCGGGGCCGCGGCCTCGATGCCGAGATGTACGGAAAGATCCACCTGCTCGGCACCGCGAACGCACCGCAGCCGAATGGCCGTTTCGCGATGCGTCGCGGGCAGTTCACCTTGATGGGCAAGACCTTGACCTTCAGCCGCGGCGAGGTCGGCTTCGACGGCGGCACGCTGACCAATCCGACGCTGGATTTCGTCGCGAATGCGACCAACAACAACATCACGGCCACGCTCGCCGTCGGTGGCACGGCCCGTAAGCCGAAGATCACGCTGACCAGCGTGCCGGAGCTGCCGCAGGACGAGATTCTGGCGCAATTGTTGTTCGGCCGGGGATCCGCCGCCCTGAGTCCGCTGGAACTGGCACAGATTGCCGGTGCCCTCGCCTCGCTGACCGGCGTCACGTCGGGCCTGACGAACCCGCTCGAAACCGTGCGCAAGGGACTGGGACTGGACCGCCTCGCGGTCGGCAGCACGAAAGCCGGCGCGCCCACGCTGGAGGCAGGGCGTTACGTGGCGCCCGGCGTGTACCTCGGCGCGAAACAAGGTTTCAGCGGCGGCAGCGCCATTCCGCAGGCCGCGGTGCAGATCGATGTCACCGAAGGACTCAAACTCGAGGGCACGGTCGGAGCCGGAAGCAACAACGCCACGGCAACCAGCACGGGCGCCAGCAGCGCTGGCGTGCTGTATCAGTTTGAATACTGACCGCGGCGTTGGGCCATGGCCGATCCAGGATCGAGGCGCTGGCGCAAGCGCCCAGGCCTGACGCCAGACCGTCAACGAGTTCCAGTAGAATCGTGGGCGGTAACGACGGGCACTCGAACGCAGCCTGTAGACGAGTGATGGTGCGTTACTTGCTTGTTCCCCGCCAGGAACCCCGGGTGATGCGGTGGCCGCCGAGCGCCGCCGGCCATCAGCCACTCAACCCTCTACGATTACAGAACTTTGGAGTGACACGATGCAATTAGGCATGATCGGTTTGGGTCGCATGGGCGCCAACATGGTGCGCCGCCTGCTCAATGCGGGCCATCAATGCACGGTCTACGATCTGAACCCGGAATCGGTGCGTTCCCTGAGCGCGGCCGGTGCCCACGGCACGAACGACCTCGCCGCCTTCGTGGCGGCGCTCGAGGCACCGCGTGCTATCTGGATCATGCTGCCGGCGGCCATCGTCGATTCGACGATCGCCCGGCTCAAAGAGCATCTGGAGCCCGGCGACATCCTGATCGACGGCGGCAACACGCATTACATCGACGATATCCGGCGCGCGAAGGAACTGGCGCCGGAAGGACTGCATTACGTCGACGTCGGAACCAGCGGCGGCGTCTGGGGACTGGAACGCGGTTACTGCCTGATGATCGGTGGCGAAACCAAGACCGTGCAGCATCTCGACCCGATCTTCCGGACTCTGGCCCCGGGCCAGGGCGATGTGCCGCCGGCCGAGGGTCGCGACGGCCGCGTCGGCACCGCGGAACAGGGCTATCTGCATTGTGGCCCGGCCGGGGCCGGGCATTTCGTCAAAATGGTCCACAACGGCATCGAGTACGGCATGATGGCCGCCTATGCGGAAGGCTTCAACATCCTGCACCGGGCCAATATCGGCAAGCAGGGTCGCGCCGCAGACGCGGAAACGACGCCGCTGCGCCACCCCGAACACTATCAGTACGACCTCGATCTGGGCGATATCGCCGAATTGTGGCGCCGCGGCAGCGTGGTTACCTCATGGCTGCTGGACCTGACGGCCAATGCATTGTCCCAGTCCCCGGACCTGGGGCATTTCGGCGGGCGCGTCTCCGATTCGGGCGAAGGCCGCTGGACCATCGAGGCCGCGATCGCGGAGGGCACTCCGGCGCCGGTGCTCACCGCAGCCTTGTTCCAGCGTTTCTCCTCTCGCGGTGAAGACGAGTTTGCCTGCAAGATCATCTCGGCGATGCGCTACCAGTTCGGTGGGCATACCGAGAAATAGCCCGCCCCGGGCAGCCGGCGATAGCGGCGAGCGCAGCATTGCGCCGTTGATGCCGCCCCGCAGGCTGCCTTGCACGATGGCCCGCTGCGCCCGCGGATCGAGCGTCGCGCCGGAGCGCACCAAATGGCAACGCGTGGGCGTGTACAGCCGCGCCGCCGCGCCTGTCCCCTCCCTGCTCGGCGCTCAGTTCCGCACGCGGGTATCGGCTTCCATATCGGCGAGAAACTGGCTCAGAATCGCCTCGCTGGCATGAGGCATCACGACGACATGCGCGCACTCGCAGGCGATACCGCCGATCGGTTGATGCATCGTCGCCAGCGAATATTTCGTCACGACGGCTTCGCTGGGCTGACGAAAGTACAGCGTGTTCGAGCGGTCGTTGACCCGCGTCGCATGGTACCGCGGCATCCGTGACTGCATCTGATCCAGCAGCCATTCGGTTCGCTGCAGGATGCCGTTCGCGTTTTCTGTCAACGTCGCGCGAGCCCGTTCCGTCGTGAAGTAGTGGAATTCTGCCGGCTTGACCGCATCGCGGGAGCACGTGATGGTGCCGGGTACATGCCGTATGTATTCGGGATTGTGCAGCCGACTGAAATGCCCGCAGAATTCCTCGAAGCTCGCCGCTGTCGTCAGGTAGAGCCCGGCCGGCGCCGGAAACCCGAAGAACTTGTGGCAGGAGACCGCGATCGAGTCGTAACGGGCGGGTCCGCCGGAAGGTCCATTGCGCAGCAGCTCGGCCGCATGCCGGGTGTACGGCAGATAGCCCCCGAAGAGTGCAGCGTCCAGATGGACATATGCGGCATGGCCTTGGAGCGCGGCCTGGATTTCGTCCATCGGATCGATCGCGCCTTTGAAGGTGGTGCCTATCGTCGGGACGACCAGCGCCGGGCTATCGGCATTGGTGGAAAGCTTCTGCTGAAGATCCGCCGGGTCCATACTGCCGTCGGGCCGTGTGTCGACCAACACCCGATCGATGCCCAGCAGATCCTGCAGGATCTGGATCGAGTAATGGGCCTCCGCCGTGAAATACGCCTTGGGTACCTTTCCGGTACGCGCCTTCAGTAAGGTCCGGCCCATGTACATGCCGTGCAGGTTGCTGTCGGTACCGCTGTTCGACACGAAGCCCCAGGTGTCGGCCGGAACGAAGCCGTAAAGCGGCGCGAAATCCAGGATCACCTGCTTTTCGATGTCGCGGGTGTCATACAGCATCGAGCTGCGCCTGAACGGATTGCCCACGTTGTTGTACGCGACTCGCCCGATGCCGACGTCTTGGAGTTGTTGCCTCCAGGCGAAGAAGTCTTCGTTCGGCATCAACATGTTGATCGGGTAACCCAGGACGCGATCACGCAGTGTTGTCCGCCGCGCCTTTGCAGCGAGCGACCGGGCATCGGTCGTGACGACTGGCGCGCTGTCCCTAAGGCGGACCAGGCTCGCCGGCGTGCAGCCACCCGCCAGCGCCATCATGCCGAGTGCGGATTGGCCCAGAAAACGGCGGCGTGTCAGCATGGTCTCAGTGCTCGTTCGAAAAAGGGTCGGCGCGATACGCACGCGAGCGAACCGGACGGCTTGCGGCGGTGCAGCGACATTGGGTTCGCCGGGAGGCGCACGGCAGTATGTTAATCCGGTCGGCGCCGAAATGGAGCGTCAGCGCATACCGTAGCGTCGGAGCGAAGCTGACGGTCCGGGGCCCCTGTCGCTACAATAGCGAATCGAATGCAAACACAGGACGCTCCCCCCACCATGCGCACCAGCCAGTTCCCGTTGAACACCGTCAAGGAAACGCCCGCCGACGCCGAGATCGTCAGCCACAAACTGATGCTCCGAGCCGGGCTGATCCGCAAGTTGGCAGCCGGCCTTTACAACTGGCTTCCGCTCGGCGTTCGAGTGCTGCGCAAGGTCGAGCGCATCGTGCGCGAAGAGATGGACCGTACCGGCGCACTGGAGGTGCTGATGCCCGCGGTCCAGCCGGCTGAACTCTGGATGGAGTCCGGCCGCTGGGAACTGTACGGTCCCGAACTGGCTCGGCTGAAAGACCGTCATGACCGCGACTTTTGCCTCGGCCCGACGCACGAGGAGATCATCACCGACCTGGCGCGCGGCGAGATCAAAAGCTACAAGCAGCTCCCGATTACCTACTACCAGATCCAGACCAAATTCCGCGACGAGATCCGCCCGCGCTTCGGCGTCATGCGGGCGCGCGAGTTCATCATGAAGGATGCTTACTCCTTTCATCGGGACCGTGAATGCCTGCAGCAGACCTACGACGCGATGTACCAGGCCTACAGCCGCATCTTCACACGCCTGGGCCTGGAGTTCCGGCCGGTGCTGGCGGACACCGGCGCGATCGGCGGCAGCCTGTCGCACGAATTCCATGTGCTGGCCGATTCCGGCGAAGACGCCATCGCGTTTTCCGATCAGAGCGATTATGCCGCCAATGTCGAAATGGCCGAAGCCGTCAGCCCCACCACCCCGCGCCCGCCGACGGCCGAAGCGATCGAGAAGGTGGCCACGCCCGGCAAGAAAACCATCGAAGAAGTCAGCGAGTTCCTCGGTCTTCCGCCGCAGCGTATCGTGAAGGCCATCGCCGTCATGAGCGGCGAGCAGTTCCATTTGCTGCTGCTGCGCGGCGACCATGAACTGAACGAGATCAAGGCCCGCAAGTTGCCGGAACTGGCCGAACTGCGTTTCGCAGAGGATGAGGAAATCGAGCGGTACATGGGTTGCCGTGCCGGCTATATCGGCCCGGTCGGTGCGCCGGAAACCGTTAGCCTCATCGCGGACCGCGCCGTGCTCGCCCTGAACGATTTCGTCTGTGGTGCCAACGAGGCCGGCTTTCATTACACCGGCGTCAGCTTCGGTCGCGACCTGCCCGAGCCGGAACGCATCGCGGACCTGCGCAAAGTCGTCGAGGGCGACCCGAGCCCGGACGGCAAAGGCACGCTGCGCATCGCTCGCGGTATCGAGGTGGGCCACATCTTCCAGCTCGGCACCAAATACAGCGCGGCCATGAAGGCCGAGGTGCTCAACGAGCAGGGACAGAGCGAGGTCGCGATCATGGGGTGCTATGGCATCGGCGTCTCGCGCGTCGTCGCCGCGGCCATCGAACAAAACCACGACGAGCGCGGCGTCATCTGGCCCGAACCCATCGCGCCGTTCCAGGTTGCCCTGGTGCCCATCAACATGCACACCTCCGAACGGCTGGCCGCAGCTGCGGAAGAACTCTACAGCACCTTGCGCGAGGCTGGCTTCGACGTGCTGTACGACGACCGCAAGGCGCGGCCCGGCGTCATGTTCGCCGACATGGAACTCATCGGAATTCCGCACCGCGTCGTCATCAGCGAGCGTGGCCTGGATGCCGGCACGCTGGAATACCGTGGGCGCCGCGACGCCGAGAGCCAGAACGTCGACCTGGTCGGCATCGTCGACTTCCTGCGCGCCCGCATGAACGCGAGCGGCTGAAACGCCTTCTAAGGAAGGGATCGCCGTGGCGCCGATTTGGTGCTCGACTCCGTTTGGTGCATGGCTGCACTGCAACGCAGCATTCCGCGACTTCCTCCGGAAGCTTTGGCGTTTGGGGACGCCGGCCGATGCGGTACGTTACCCATGCTACCTGCTGGCCTTTTTGTTGCTTGGCATGTACCAGATTAAACCGCTGGGCTACCGTCTCGCTGGGGGGCGGGCAGCGACGGGTAGCCCCGAATCCGAATCGCGAGACATCCCGTGAACTTCATCCAGAGTAAACCCATCGCTGAATTGCGCGCGCTGATGCGCGCGTATCCGTGCCTGAGCGGTCTCTCCATCGCGGTGCCGACACTGATCCTCGTCGGCGACGCAGTGCTGCCGACGCTGGGCCATGTGTTGCACCTGTTGATCGAAGTGGTCGAAGTGCCGCTCGAACATCTGCTGGAACACGTGTTTCACCTGACGCCCCGTCAGGCGCAGGGCGTGCTCGCGTGGACCGCGCTGGCCGGGTTGATCTACCTGTTGATCCGCTTCGTGCAGAAGACGATAGCCGAGACGCGTCGCGCAACCGCGGCGACCACCGAAGCCTTCCGCAGCCTGAAGGGCAATCTGGGTCCGACGCTGCGCGAGCGCCCTGCGGCCACCCTCACGCTGACCGTCGGTCTGCTGGGCGCCATCGCCTTCATGATGTTCTGATCCCTCGGGTCTGCTGTGAGCCCTCTCGGCGAATCGCGCGGCGTCGAGGGTAGCGTTGGTTCGCCCGGAGGGCCGGGCTCCTACAAGGAACCGCTTGGGCGCAGCGCCATCGAGGATGAGACCGGTCTGATGTGCCCGTCGGGCGGAAACCGGGAAACCAAGGCGTGCCTGTAGGAGCCGAGCCCTCTCGGCGAATCGCGCGGCGTCGAGAGTAGCGTTGGTTCGCCCGGAGGGCCGGGCTCCTACAAGGAACCTCTTGGGCGCAGCGCCATCGCGGATGCGACCGGTTTGCTTTGTCCGTCGGGCGGAAGCCGGCAATCCGAGACGTGTCTGTAGGAGCCGAGCCCTCTCGGCGAATCGCGCGGCGTCGAGGGTAGCGTTGGTTCGCCCGGAGGGCCGGGCTCCTACAAGGGACCCCTCGGGCGCAGCGCCATCGAGGACCTGAGGAATTCCGCTACTGCGGTGGTTTCAGCGGCCCCCAGTTCTCGTAACGCCCGCCGCTGCCCGGTTGGTGCTGATAGACCAGCACCCGGAAGCCATTGCCGAAGGACGCACCGATCATGGCCATCGGCGCCAGCGGTCCGGCATAGAACAAATGAATCGTGTCGATCCCCTGCCGCATGAATTCGGCACTGCGGTCGCGCACTTCGTAGAGCAATTCCGGAATCGCCTCGGGCGTCAGCGGCTTGTCGCGAAACACCCGCGCGATGCGCTCCTCGGGAATGTCCTTCAAGCCCTCCTCGCCCATCCGAAAATTCTCGACTTGCACGCGAATGTCCATGTTGGATTTCAGGTCCACCAACAGAATCGCCGGCCGCTGACCGGGCTCGCGCCTTACCTGATCGAACCACCGCTGTCGCCGCCGGCGGCGCCCGATGACGACGTCCCACCAGGTCCAGAAAACCGGGACCGCCAGTACCAGCCCGAGCCAAATCCCGATCGGATCCAGGATATTCATCGTAAAATCGTGCAGGGCATCAAGCATGGCGAACATGGCACAAGGTAAACAGGCCCGGCATTTTCGCATTCCGCGCCATGTGCGTGCAGCTTCGACAGGGGTTCACGGCTCCGACCTCGATACGGCTTTGCGATCGGTTGCGGCAGTGCCGCATCGATCAGCCGCCTTGATGAGGATCAGCCGAAGAGGCCGGCGTCCTCTGTCCATGCTCATCATTTTCTCCAAACGGGTCCAGGCACCGTGGAGTGCCGAGAGGTTGCAGGCCAATGAAGGCGAATGTCGGACGAATCCTGTGCGGACTGACCGCGTTGCTATTGACCGGGGGAATTGCCCAAGGAATGCCGGGCATGGACATGACCGGAGGGGTCGGCGCCGAGCCTCCCTCCACTTCGCACCCCATGGGCGGAGGACTGGCATCCGCGGGCTCGAACTTCGAGATCACCTACAGCGCCGACGGCAAGACGGCCCTGTTCACGTCGACCCGCCCCGGGAGCATCGAGTCGGGGACACCCTACAACTTCGATATCTGGATGGCCCATAAGGTCGACGGCGTGTGGCAGCCGCCCGTCCCGCTGGGGCCGGGTATCGACCCGACCGTCGGCCCGAATCTCAACACGCCGGCCTGGGAATTAGAGGCCAGTTTCTCCGACGACGGCAAACTGATCTATTTCACGCGATACCAGGCCGGCAACCTGTCGACCGGCGATCTGTACGTCGCGCAGCAGGTAGACGGTGTCTGGCAGCCGGCCCGGAGTTGGAACGACGTGCCCGAACTGCCGCACCTCAACACCCCGACCGGCGAGGAACATTGCCCTGTCATCGCCTCCGACAGCCTGATTTACTTCAACTACCAGCAGCCCGGCGTCACGCAGGACAGCGATGTCTGGAAGGTCGAAAAGAAGAATGGCGTCTGGCAACCGCCGCAGAGCCTGGGACCTCGCCTCAACTCACCGTACCGCGATCATTTGCACTGGACCGGCCTGTCACGCGACGGCCAGAGCCTGATCGTCACCAGCAACCGGCCCGACCTCGCCTCGCGTGGCGGGCACGACGAATGGATTGCGTACCGGAACGCGAAGGGTGACTGGCAGGAACCCCTGAATCTGGGCGATACGATCAATACTGCCGGCGAGGACATGTGCTGGACCTTCACGCCCGACGGTCAGCAGTTCACCGGCGGCTGGGGGCCGCGGGGCAGCTTTGACTTCACGCCGCGCTGGGTCAGCAAGAACGACATTCCCTTGTTGAAGAACTTCGAGCCCATCGGTCCCCCGCCGAACCTGCTCGCGGCCCACCCGGTGAAATAATGGCAACACCGCGCGCCGCGCGAATTGCGGAAGCGCGGCCGTTACCATTCACCCCCCATTGCTGGGAAGTGGGAGCGGGTCGGGAGGGCGAGACCGTCTGCGGGAGGGAACCCGCAGGCTAGCCTCCAGGGACGGATTCACGGCGCGTCTCGGCTTCCCCGCCCGCTCCCGCGAGGGGGAGGCGTGAACCGTTACGCCCGGCCCGGGTCCGACGCCTAAATCACTCGCTTTGGAGTACGTTCATGACCGGCTATGTCGACGATGTGGTGATCCCCTACGACCGCGACCTGGGGCCCGTGCTGTTCGAGCATTACGGGGCTGACACGGCCCGCCGCATTGCCGAACTCGCGCCCCGGGATGTACTCGAGATCGCCGCGGGTACCGGTATCGTCACCCGCCATCTGCGGAACCTGATGCCGGAGACCTCCCACCTGACGGCCATCGACATCAGCGATTCGATGATGGAACTGGCCCGCAGCAAGTTCCGCCCGGGCGAGCGCATCACGTTTCAGAATGCCGATGCGATGGCGCTGCCTTTTGACGACGAAACCTTCGACGCGATCGTCTGCCAATTCGGCGTGATGTTCTTCGACAAGGCGGTAGCTTTCCGGGAAGCCTATCGGACCCTCAAGCGCGGCGGACGCTATCTGTTCCGCGTCTGGGACTCGGAACACTACAATCCGTTCGCCAGCGTCAGCTTCGAGGTCTTCAAGCGATTCTTCCCGGACAACCCGCCCCGCTTCCTGCTCGACCCCGTGGCCTGCCACCAGATCGACCCGATCAAGGAAAAGCTGCTGCGCGCCGGTTTCGACCCCATCGTGATCTCCGTGCAGCGCCACGAGTATGAGATTCTCGATGTCTCCGCCTTTGCCAGGGCGCTGGTCTACACCCCGGTTCTGTTCGAAATCCGGGACCGCGGCGGCGTCGATCCCGAGGCGATCACCGACGCCCTGGCCGAGGCGTTCCGCAAGGAACTGGGCAGCAGCCCCATGCGCTATCCGATGCAGGCCATCCTGTTCGAAACCGGGAAGCGCTAACCCAGGAATGTCGCGACGCCGGGTTGTCGCAGCCTCGCCGGGCGGTTCCGTCGCGGCATGCGCGTACCGGGATCATGCGCGCCGGGGCCAATAATCTCGTCGCCGGCACCTTCAGCGTCTAACGCATCCGTCGCACCAGCGGCCCATCGAAGTGGGCGCTGATTTCCAGCGCCTGCGGTGCGGTTTGCGGCTGCGGGTGTACGATGCACCAGAGCGTTTGCCACCGGGTGCCGTTCCGGGCGCGCTCAGGTCGTCTGATCAGACGAATTCCCGCTGCTCGCGGAGGACCGCACCATGCACGTGACATTCGAACAAGCGCAACAAGCCATCGAGGCCGCGATTCGCAAGGCCAATGCATTGCACACCCAAATGTGCATCGCCGTGGTCGATTCAGGCGCGGAGCTGAAAGCTTTCGCCCGTATGGACGATGCCTGGGTAGGCAGTGTCGACATTGCCATCAAGAAAGCCAAGACCGCCTGCCTCTTCGGCATGACGACAGGACAGATCGGCAGCCTGTCGCAGCCCGGCGGACCCCTGTACGGCATCGAACATTCCAATGGCGGACTCATCACCTTCCCGGGCGGCGTCCCGATCGTCACCGAACAGGGCGTATTGATCGGGGGCCTGGGTGTCAGCGGCAGTTCGGTGGAGAACGACCATCTCGTCGCCCAGGCCGGCGTCGAAGTGATCGGCGTGGCTGCCCTCCCTGACCATCCCTGGCGGACCTGACCTCGGCCGACTTCCGCAGCGCCCTCGCGACCCGTTCAATCCCCTGCCCTGTCGTTTTGTCGATCACGGCGGGAGAGGCACAAGGTGCGAGGGCTTTCCGAAACGTGGCGCGGCCGCTTCGCCGTCCCGCGCCGCGATACCCTTAACGCGCAGTTTCTCCTCACGTCGCACGATCAGACGCTTACAACGTTTGGTCCTGGCTAACCATCCCTGCAGCGCGGGAAGCCCAGCACACACCGGCACTTCCTCAGGTCTTCAGCCTCCCGCGAAAGTGTATCTCTATGCCGAAATATTCCTATTTTCAGGCGATGAACACTCCGCACAAGGGTGTACAAAAATAGGAGAATGTACCTATTTAATAGGCAATCTCTCCAATAGACATATCGCATAACTTTGATTAGTGTTTATTCCATAGAAAACCGACAAAAGCCAAGGCTCTTGTCGAAAGGGAAACTGGCCTGGCTCGCCGTGACGCGCAGCGAGGCTGAGCATGGCAATCGCATGAAGACTACGAGTGATGTCGTGCGCCCGGCGCACGCTACGAGATATCGCTGCAGGTGCTTGACATCGTGCGCACGGCGCTACGAGATGCTTCTACAGTAGCGTGCGCAGTGCGCACGAAACCACTGTAGCGAGTGCAGTGCGCACGAACCTACTCCATGCGATTGCCCTGCGAGGCTGACGCGGATCGAGACATGATTGGTAAACGATCTCTCTGGATCAAAATACATCACGCTGCGATTCTTACGACGGGATAAGCAAGCAGATATCCAACGATTGCGATCGTAGAGATACCTCACCGGGCCGGCTGGGCAATAATCAAGCCTGGGAAAGGCTTGCCTCATCGGAGGCCAATGCCATGAACGCCCACGACCATGACCTGCCGCGCACACCGAGCGCACGGAACGCCGGTCGATCAGAACCCCGCCTCATTGGGACAGGCAGGGTATCGCGTCCCCCGCCGGATTGCGGGCCAGGCGCGAACCACACGCCGATGTCGCTATCGCTAGGCCCCTCCACTGGAATGCCCGCCGCCCGCGGGGAAGGACGGAAAGAGGCAACTGTGCGACCGCGGTGGGGCAAGCGCTTCCGACCGGGTGTCAGTGGTAACCATTCACCACCCCTTTGCTGGGTCGTGGGAGCGGGTCGGGAGCGCGAGACCGTCTGCGAGACGGAACCCGCAGTCGAGCCTCCAGGGATGGATTCACGGCGTGTCTCGGCTTCCCCGCCCGCTCCCGCGAGGGGGAGGCGTGAACCGTTACGCGTCAGTGGCGTCCTTGCCGGTCTTGGCCTGCTGCTCGCACTGTGCGGCAACGAGGGTTGGGCGGCGTCGATCTCCATTGCCGCGGGCACGGCGCCGGCCGCACGGGCTGATGGCTTGTGCTCGCTGGTCGAGGCGATCATAAACGCCAACCGCGATGCCAGGACACACGCCGACTGCCCGCCCGGCAGCGGGCCTGATGTGATCGTGCTGCCGTCCGACAGTACCCAGTCGCTCACTGCTGTCGACAACCGATCCTATGGAGCAACCGGGCTACCGGTGGTGACGTCGGAGATCACGATCGAAGGCAAGAACAGTCGCATCGTCCGCGCCAGCTCCGCACCGGCGTTTCGTCTGGCGACCGTGACCGGCAAGCTCATCCTGAAGAATGTCACACTGCAGGGCGGCGCACAGCCGACCTGGGACAACGCCAGTGGCGTCCGCAATGGGGGCTGCGGCATCCTGATTTCGCAAGGAACCGTCCACCTGGAAAACAGCACGGTATGCGATAACGCATGCTACTACCGCGGCGGAGGCATCTATAACCACTACGGCCAGCTCAGGGTTACCAACAGCCTGATTACGCGCAATAGCGGAAGTACCGGCGGCGGCCTGGCTCAATACCATGGCACGGCCGAAGTGACCGATTCGGTTATCTCCGAAAACCTCGCCAACAAGAACGATGGCGGTGGAATCTACAATGGTGCCAGCAACCTGACCCTGAGCCATTCGACCGTCAGGGATAACCGGGCCAACTATGGAGGCGGGATACGTCAGGAATGGGATAGCCGCAGTACGATAAGTGACAGCAATATCCTGGACAATCACGCCATAACCTCGGGCGGTGGGATCGAGAATGGTGCGTTCGCTTCGCTGACCATCTGCTCAAGCACGATCGCGCGGAATAGCTCGGACGGCCGAGGCGGCGGTCTCACCGGCACCATGTCGCACAACGGCACGCTGGTCGTGAATACCACCATCAGTGGTAACACCGCTGGCACCACGGGCGGAGGGGTCTCGATCTGGGGTGAGGGCGTCACGACGCTGACGCGCAGCACCATCGCCTTCAATCACGCCAACGGCAGTGGCGGAGGCCTGTTTACCGCCAACAGCCCGACGCTGTTGTCGAACACGCTGGTAACCGGCAATAGCGCTGACGGCACCGGCCCCGAGATGGTTTGCCAGGGTGCGCTTTGCTCGCGTTACGCCACGGTCAACCACTTCAACCTCTTCGGTTATGCGGGGCGGGCCGGCCTGGTCGGCTTCTCGCCCGGGACGCGCGATATCGTCCCCACTCAACCGCTGGCCGCGATCCTGGACAGTGCGCTCGAAGACAATGGGGGCGCCACGCTCACGCATGCCCTGCTGCCTGGAAGTGCGGCCATCGACGCCGGTGACCCCGATTTCGAGAAGGTGATCTACGGCCGCACTGACATCTACGACCAGCGCGGACCCGGCTTCCTGCGCCTCGGCGGCTCACACATGGACATCGGAGCCTTCGAGGTCCAGCCCTGAGGGGCAGGAACGGACGAGAGGCCCGATCGGCAGCCGTGTCGGGCCATCGCCTCAGTGGCAGCGCAACGGCATGCCCAACACAATGGGGGAACGACGATGAACGACAAACCAGGAATCACCAATCGACGCGCATTTCTGAATAGTCTGGCCGCGGGCGGCTTGGCGCTCAGTTTGTCCGCATCGAGCAATCTCGCGCAGGCTGCCCCGCTTGCGGTTCAACTGCGACACGTCGGCGGACCGGATCGCCCGTACCAGACGGTGCAGGCAGCGCTCGACTCCATCTCCGATGCCGCGCGCGACCGGCCGTACCTGATACTCGTCGATCCCGGGTGCTACGACCTGAGCGAGAATCGCAGGCCCGTGGTGCTGCGGCCCTATATCAGCGTTGCCGGAACGAATCGCCAGTCAACGATCTTTCGCACCAGCGACGACCTCAATTTCCGTATCGCGAGTTACACGAGCGTATCCAACCTCACGATTCAACATCGGTGCTCCATGGGAGGCTCCGCCGCCCTTTTCGGAAGCACCGGGACTCTAAACAGTTTTCTCGTCGACTCGGTCGATGTGACCGTCGAGGGCACCGCAAGCGGCTTCCGCTCACTCGGTTACGTGGACCTTGGGGAATTCCGCAATGTGGCCATAGTCACCGAGGGAACCGGCATCGAGATCGCCGGCGGCGGGCATGTCTATATCCATGACTGCAACATCCACCTGATTTCCGGCCAGACCGGAGGCGATCACATCGGCGTTGTCGGCGCCAACTACTGTCGGATCTTTGTCTTCGGCGGAAAGCTTGGAACCGGTTACGGATATCCCGACATCGCCGACCCCACCGGGAGCGTCATCGGCTGCTTGGCGCGCCCCAATGCAACCGGCCGTATTCATTTGTTCAGCGTGTGGTCCATCTGTCGGAACATGTCGAAGGACCCTGGCATCTCCGTCAATTGCGTTCGCAATGAATCCAGGGAGCTGCGCATCCGGCTATTCGATTCCTACCTGCAGAGTGAGGCCAGCAGTCTTGCCGCGACCCGGACCCTATGCAGCGTGGGTGGAGGGAAAATCGAGGTCTATGGGACCCGCTATGCCATGTGCGGCTCCGAAATGATCTTCAGCGCGAACCAGATCGGGCTGCAGCGATACGATGCGAGCGCCAATGGAACCACGATCGGCGGCAATAACAGCGGCCCGACCAATGGCGGGTTGATTTTGCTGGATGCCTCTCAGGGGCCCTTCACGCTGTACCTGCCGAGCCCGTCGAACAGCATACCCACCGAGCAGTTCATCTTCAAAAAGGTCGACAGGACCGCCAATGCGGTCACGCTGAGTGCCGGCCGGACAACGATCGATGGCTCACGTCTCTACCGCCTGACCGCACCCTTCCAACGCTTGCACGTGAGATTCGCTGACTCGGCGTACTACGTCGTGGGGTGAGACGTTCGCACCAACCTTGCCGCACATTTCGACCAGGAGGGCGCCTGGTGAGCAGCCGCCAAGGAGTCCACGACATCATTTCGCCTCGTGGGCAGTTGCAAGAGTCCTAGCGCAGAGTGCGGGCCGCCGGACGGGCCCACGATCCGGAATTCGGTGGCTTTGTTCGCCGCCGACACGCCGTTGGATGCTCGACAAGCCCCCGGCGCCTTCCCCGACCGAGGAGCGGGCGCTCTGCCATTCGGCGGCGCCGTGCCGAGCCGTGGCAGCGACATTCCGAAAACCGCGCTCGATTCTCGGAGCACCGGCGTTCCCGCTCCGAAACTCGGTCTTGATTCTTTTCTAATCGGCGTCGGGATTCCATCAACCGAGAGCCATGTTCCGAGCGTCGAGCTCGACTCAAAAATTATCGGCGCCGGTTCTGCGAGAATCCCGGGCGAGACTCCGAGAACCGGTGTCGACTCTCTGAGTATCCCCGTCGATGCTCTGAGATCCTCGGTCGACTCTTTTTATGCCGAGCTCGACTCTCCGAATATCGGCGTCGGAGTTCCGAGTATGGCCGTCGAGTCTTTTAGCGCCGACCGGGGTGTTTTACGGATCGAGAGCGGGCGACGGAGCGTCCCATCGGTGAATGCGGGAAGAGGCATCGCGTTGCGGATGGCCACACACACTGCCCTATACACCGCGTTCGGTCGTTCGGGCGAAACATGTCCCCAGCCGGAACCGGCGGTTCGATCTCATAGGTGAAGAGCGGAATCACCACGTCCTGCGTGAACAGCCGCTCGATCTGACTGTCCGTACCATCGAGCGGGTCGTCCGAGATGATCGAGCTCGAGCGAAACACCTCGAAAAATGGAATCGCGACGAGCCGGTAATCGGCATCCCGTATGAACTTCAGCGCGGCTTTCGAAGGAACCGTGGCCAGGTGGAATACCGCAGCCAACGAATTACGGGCAATCTGATGCTTCAATGAGGCGGAGGCATGAAAGCCTCGGAAAACCCGAGATACCGCCTGACGTGGTCATCGACGCCGGAACGTGGCTCCAATGAGGCCGAGGCATCAAAGCCTCGGAAAACAAAAGGACATTGAAAAGGCTATCGTCAACCTGTTCGGGCTTCAATGAGGCCGAGGCATGAAAGCCTCGGAAAACAAGCCGAACCGGACGATACGGAGTCAGCGCCGATCAAGCTTCAATGAGGCCGAGGCATGAAAGCCTCGGAAAACGATGAATTTCGCGGCGCGGCGCAGATCGCGCAGCAGCTTCAATGAGGCCGAGGCATCAAAGCCTCGGAAAACCGCATTGGAACGCGGTTTGAGGAACAGTTAGCGGCGCTTCAATGAGGCCGAGGCATGAAAGCCTCGGAAAACATGCCGCGCAAGGCTTTCGAGCGCGCATTCCCGGGCGTGCTTCAATGAGGCCGAGGCATGAAAGCCTCGGAAAACGGGATATTCGCGCCGATGTCGTTTACCGTGACCGTGCTTCAATGAGGCCGAGGCATGAAAGCCTCGGAAAACGGCCTGTTCCATCTCATTGATGGCGGGGCATTTGTGCCGCTTCAATGAGGCCGAGGCATGAAAGCCTCGGAAAACGCGGCTTTCCTTTCGCTGTCGGTGCGGGCCGGACCAAGATGCTTCAATGAGGCCGAGGCATGAAAGCCTCGGAAAACGTGATCAGTGTCCGGGGGGGCGGGCGATGATCACCGCGCTTCAATGAGGCCGAGGCATGAAAGCCTCGGAAAACTAGCGGACTGGTCGCTAATGAAACCATCGGCAACCTGCTTCAATGAGGCCGAGGCATGAAAGCCTCGGAAAACAGCCGCCTTTCGCACCCTTGGTGGGTGCGGCTTCCAGCGGCTATGCGCGAGCGGTCCCGAAAGAACCCAATGGAAAGGGTAAAAAACGGGTACCGGAATCGCATCGCCCGGTAAATTTACTCGATTGTTAAAGAACTTGCACCTCGCGAGTGCTACCGGCCTTCCGAGCGGCACCGCACCGCTCGCGAACGCGCGGCAGGCGCTTCAGACGATGGTCGCGCTGCGTTCGATGGCCTCGAAAGGCCGGCCGATGGTCCGAACCTTGGGAACGACGCTTTCCGCGGGACCTATGTCGACAATGAGGACATGGTCCTCGGTCTGGTCGATCTCATCGGCGAGCCCAGCCTCCAGTTTCAACAGGGATATTCGGTCCAGCCGGCACTGGAACACCGAATACTGTAACCACTCGCCATGACCGCACATGATCTTGTAGACCTGACGCCAACGCCTCGGACAGGCGATGTCGTAACTGATGAAGTACAGATGCTCCATGGCTCACCGTGTCACGAAATTGGGGTACTCCGGGATTTCGCCGGACAGATGGCGAATCAGTAACCGGGACTGCACTTCCAGCAGACGCCGATAGCTGATGCGATAGCCAAACAGCGGATGCGTCACTTCCTGTTCCATGCGACGCTCGAAAGCGGCGATGAAACGTTTGCGCCCGGCGTCCTTCAAGGCGCAACTTCCGGCGGCGGTGACAAAGTCATCCGGCTTGATCTCGCCGAGTTTGATGGCCGTGATCACCGTCGAATCGGCCAGCAGCGGTCGGAATGGCTCCATCATGTCGAGGGCCAGAGCCGGCCGGCCAAAGCGCGGCTGATGGTAGAAGCCGCGGTAGGGGTCGAGGCCGACCGCCGACAACGCGATGGTCCATTCCCGAACCACCATGGCATAGGCGAACGAGAGCAGCGCGTTGACCGGATCCCTCGGAGGACGCCGATTCCGGCCGTTGAAATCGAAAGCCCAGGCGTCACCGCTCCCCTTCAGCATCCGCGAGAAGTGGCCGAAATAGCGGCTCGCGGCGGTGCCCTCCACGCCGAGCAACTGCTCCAGCGAACGGCAGCTCTGCGCTTGTCGCAGATCCCGCTTCAAAGTCGCCAGCACCGTGTCCTTGCTCGTGTCCGTATCGTTCGACACCGCATTCCTCCGCAGTAGCGTGCGGCAATTCGCGATCTTCGCCGCCACCCAGGACCGTGCCAGTCGCAGGCTGCAGTCGTCATCGAAACTGGCGCGATACTGATGGGTGCGTGTTTCGACATTCCGATGGCCGGTGCCGACCGTGTGGCCCATGAACCAACCCCCGTAAGACATCCACGAAACCGGGATCTCGCGGCGGAACAAGTCGTGCAGCAACGGGGTGGTCAGGGTGGTGGAACCAAACAGCACGACCTGGGATGTGTCGTTCAAATGCACCTCGGCGACCCGTTCCCGCTCGACCTCGATGGCAATGTTTTCGCCATCCTTGCGGACATAGGCTCGGGGCGACTGAACGTACAGCGGCAGCGCCCGCTCATTGGCCGGAAAGATCGGACGCGGTGGCTCGCCGGAGCGTTTGAGGAAGCGGAGTTCATCCGGCAAGCAGATCCCGACCAGAGAGCAGCGGGGGCATTTCGGACTGTCCTCCAGCGGTTCCGGAATCGGCCCTGCGGGCAACTGACGGGCACCTTCGATGGCCGCCCGCGTCAACCCGATCAACGAGTCGTCGAAGGCGACCCGCACTCGTTCGCGCGAACCGCTGAAATAGATCCAGCCGCCCTCGGCGCGGTAACCGTGCTGTCGCAACAACAAGCCCTGGGCACACAATTGGACCCGTTCTGGGTCATAGGCACCCGCAGCGACATGCGGTCGCTTGCCGCGCTTGTAGTCGATCGGGGCGACTTCATCGCCCTCCCCTTCCACCAAATCCAGCTTGGCCGTGATACCCAGTTCGGGCGAACTCAGCGAGACGGATGTCGCATGGATCTTTTGGTCATCTTGCGGCTCATTGGGAAGTTCCCCGGAGGGGCGATCGACCCGCTTGTGACGGATGCTGCCGTCCACCGTGTCGGCACTGGCGGCAAATTCGCCCTGCACCCATTCCAGGTACGCAAGGCGCGGGCAGTAGACGTATTCGTTCAACATGCGAACGGGGACCAAAGCAACCTCCTCGACGGCGCTGGCTTGGGCGTCAGTCATAACAACCCCCGGGTGGTGTGTCCTTATCGTGTGAACGGGATCGGCCGGCTGCCTTCGATTCCCCCTCGCGTCCAACCGGTGAGGGGCAGCTTCCGACAGGCGGTAGCCAGAACCTCGCGGTAGCCGGCCTCGCCATATAGCGTGTAGTACTACACGTGTTACGGACCGTCATAGATGAGTACCCTGAGCATACGATTACCCGAAGCCCTCGAACGGCAGCTGCAGGAGGAAGCCCGCAAGGCCGATAAAACGCGCTCGGAACTGGTCCGTGACATCGTGGCGGAGTACCTGACGCGCCTGGAACTTGAGCGGTTCATGGCGGAACTGGCGCAGGAAGCCCGCCAGGGCTACGCCGACGCGGAACTGCGCCGCGAAGCGCTGGAGTTGGCCGAGGACTTCCTACCTCTGGAACAGGTCGTGATCGACCAGCCCCGCGCCCTCGACCGTGATCGCATCGGCGAAGGCCCACTCGTTACGCTGACCACCGGGGAAATGGAGGCGGTGGAAAGATCGCTGCGCGCGGTGTTGGGGATGTAAGGCGCGCGTGGTTGCTTTATCCGGCGCATCGCTCGGTTCTGTTCCTGCTAATGCCGCCCATGCAGTGGCGATGAACGACTGATGTTCCCTGTCGACATTGCGACCCCGGAGTCGGCTCACCCGGGTTCGGCTCTGAATAGCCCGCCACCCGCATGACTGTCGCGTCCCAGCAAGATGGGGCCAGGAACGGCGACGGCAAACTTGAGGCGAGCAAACGCTCGAACACCGCCGCGCGGGCCGGCGAGCACGTCAAGGATCTCGACATCCGGATTGGGCAGCGCTCGCCTCAGGCATTCAAGCCGCATGTCTTCGGCCAGCGCCGCGGGCTCCGACTCCTGCCGCTTCGGAAAGCGAGTGGGAACGTAAGGCGACACGCTGACCCAGTCTCGGGATCGCTGGGCAAACGGGTTGTCTTCCGAGAGCTCCTTCGCCGCACCAAACTCGAACACACCGAGCCGCCCTGCTCGCACCGTCTCCAAGCCTGTCGTCACTCGCTCGAATGCTCGCCGATCGCTCTGCGAAGGTTTCACCCTCCGATCCACCCGCCAGGGGGCGATGACCAATAGCTGATCGATCAGCCCGTCTCCGTCGTTGTCATCGGCGGCAAGGAATACATGGTCGTGCCGCCCGGAGTGCGCAGCAGATCCGTCAGGCTCATGGCCAGAGAAAAGACGGGAGACCGTTCCAGAGAGGTCGCGATCCAGTGCCATCAGGCTACGCCGTACCGCCTCGACGAAACCTGAACGCTCGGAGATCGACGGGAGATTGCCGGATGATAAAGGCAGGACGACAGCGTCTCGTATGCTGTCGCGCACTGGCCGCAAAAAACCCAAGCCATAGTAGCGTCCATCGCCGATCAGAATCGGGCCGGGCACCGGATTGGTGAACTCGATTTCCAAGTGATGAAGCCGATCGGGCGTGAATCGTGCCCCATGGGCGAAGGACTTGGCGCATTCACCCCTTGCGTCGAAGGACTCCCGTTGCACTCGACGCACCGTTGCCTTTCCCTCCAGGCCTGCATGGCGCAGTGCTTCCACGGCGGCGAAGCTCACTGCGGCCGCGGTCAGGGCATGCTCGCTGCCATTGCGTTGCCCGCGGCTGCGGGGAACGGGGAGAACAACAGGGGTTACCGTGCGCCATGTTCGTGATCGGTGCGCACCTTCTGCGCCGATGCCGTAGTGCCACAGCATCCTTGTGTCGACGGCAGGGATCAGCACCGGACCAGCTTCAGAGAGAATTTCCCCTGACACGGGGTCAGTGCCCAGATTCAACCCCGAGAATGCCCAACGGATGTCAGCGACGGGAATGGGGCAGTTAGGCGGCACCTCAACCAAGACTCTGCGAACGTCCTGGTTGGTCTGGGCGTGGCCAATGGAAGGCAGCGGGATGATGCGGATGCGGAGGGCCTTGTCGGCCTCACTGGCGCCCCTACCTATGACGATCTTTTCTACGAGTTTCGGGTGGTGCGGCTGCAGGCGATGAGCCGCATGATCGCGGAGGGCTTCGGCGAACCCGGCGATTGTCGCCAGCGGTTGTGGCGAGAAAAGGCTGTCAGACCCATTTTCCCGGATGTCGTAAAGAAATCGACTGGGCGGACAGCCGTAGCCCACTTCGTCGAAGATCGCGGGTGGTGCCTGCCGGAAGTTGCCGTCCTTAAGCCGGACCAATTGTGCAGCATGCCGTTTAAGCAAGGAATCCAGCGATAGGTTCTTCCGCGGGCAACGCAAGGTTAATCCAGCGCCACCAGGCGTGGGTCGATAAATCAGGCCCTCATATTCCTTGAGCCGCCGCTCTGCCTCTCCCGCATCGATCACTTCAGCTGCAGCGTAAGCCATGTCCACGCCGCGTCCGAATTGGTAAAGCAGTTCAGCCAGCCGAGTGACGGTATCCGCGTGACCATCATCGGTGTCGAAGGTCCACACATAGACGACCGGAATTTTCTGGTCAAATAGTTGTGGGCGGAAGTTCTTGGGGTCGCGCTTCTGCGCCGCGCGAGCCAAATTCCCGCCGAAAGCGTCCGCACCATTCCGCGGCACATAGTAGGTGGTATTGGCCGTATGGCGGGCTTTAGGCACAGCGATGATGGGTGGGCGTTGACACTCCAGCCAGCTTAACAGGATGGTGAAAAACCGCTCTGAAATTCCCCTTACCTTTCCCGCCGAACCAAATCGGCTGGGTGCGGGGTC
>NZ_JBSYXP010000065.1:0-386 GCF_054172105.1 Methylolobus aquaticus | reverse complement strand
CGGATGAATCATCCGCACCGGTCACCCATCTGGATCAAGGCGCGGCGGTGAGTGGCCCCACCGTCTGCCCCTGGCGCTCGGCGCCCCAGAAAAATCTTGGTTCCATGCCGTGTCCAAGTCGTGTTCACAGATCATGTGGTTCGGCCTCGCGGCCGTCCACCCCTCAGGTGGCTCACGGCATGGGCGAATGATGTCCATCCAGGGCTCACCGTGGCGTCCAATCAGGTTAGATGGTTTTGCCAACCCTTTTCATGGGCTCGCCACGGTCGCCCAACTCAGGCAAACAGCTGGTGCGCATCGAACGGCACCTGATCGCGCAGCATGAAATAGGTCGCCCTGGCCAGCTTGTGGGCCACCGACCGGATGCCCACGATGCCATTGGTCTT
>NZ_JBSYXP010000064.1:0-394 GCF_054172105.1 Methylolobus aquaticus | reverse complement strand
CCTGTTGTCGCCTGAGGCAAATTGTTTTGCGGTAGACTTCGATATTTCCTGATAGCCAAGCTCCAAAGTCACACCCCAGACCAAATGCGCAGCAATCATGAGAAGGTTTCTGCTGGGGGGGTGTTCAGCTGCCGGTTTTAGCAAGCGCATGGCAGGGATCCACCCAAGATAACTTATGCACCACACCAGAACGCCATAAACGGCACCACTTGCGCAGATCTTACCCCCAAATGGAAATACCGCCCCGGCAACGGCGCCATAAATGAAGTGTGCAACAACAGTCTGTTTCGCCTTGCCCGGATACGAATGCCCGCCTTTCTGCGCAACTACGTCAGTCAATTCCCTCGGAGGAAGCGGGTAGTTCTGCTGCTTTGGCAGGCGGTCGAAAGCCAAG
>NZ_JBSYXP010000063.1:0-401 GCF_054172105.1 Methylolobus aquaticus | reverse complement strand
GGCGGCTCGGTATCGGCCTGGATCCTTGTCTGGGAGCCGCCGGTCCAGCGTCCACCATCCGGGGTTCAGAGAAGTCCGTGGATCGTCGGCAGCATCGAAAGCGTGGTCAAGCCGAAGCGCTCGCGCATGATCGAAACGGCCGCCGGCTCCGAATCGCGGATCATGCCGGAACCGCCGCCCGGGCGTCGTCGCGACCCCTGCTGACATCCGGCGTCCGATTCCTCTCCCAGTTGCGCGCGGTTCTCGCGCATGTGGATCCGGGGCGATTGCTATTCTCGTTGCGTCCGATCACGGCACATCTCGGGACCGGACATCGCACCAGAATGTATTCATTATGCATCCAGCGCATCAGCCATGAGCATTGCCCGAACGTCGCAAGAATCTCGGCTGGACCCAGCGTG
>NZ_JBSYXP010000062.1:0-413 GCF_054172105.1 Methylolobus aquaticus | reverse complement strand
ATCGATGTGCCCCGCAATCCCCCAATTATTGCGCCCTATTCCAGCAAATCCCGCGGGATTCCGTTACCCCACGAAACGGCAAAGCTCCGCGTGCCATGCGCCTTCCAGCGATTCTGCAGGGGCGACCCAGTAGGGTCAGGACCTATTCCGGCGAGACGCGCTGGATGGGGCAAGCGAACAGGCGTAGCTTCAGTGACCGCAGAAGGTAGGCGAGATTCGGGCGATAACGTTGGGCCTGGTCCAGGCCGGGCACCGGTCTGCGTTGGTCAACAGGTCGACTACGCTGCAGCCGAAGGCCTCGCCAGCTTGCGCAAACTCAGGAAGGTAATGTGTTCTCGGCCTTGTCAGCCTCGATACGTCTGATCTGCGCCTGCGTAAAACCCGCCGCCTTCTCCAGCTCACGCTGGGTCCAG
>NZ_JBSYXP010000061.1:0-429 GCF_054172105.1 Methylolobus aquaticus | reverse complement strand
CTGACCGCATTGGTCCGCGCCTGGCGGCGCTGGAGCGGGCAGGCGGCGCTCGGTGTCGAACTGGAAGGGCACGGGCGGGAAGACCGCTTTGCGGACCTCGACCTGAGCCGTAGCGTCGGCTGGTACACCAGTGTCTACCCGCTGCGGCTGACCGCGCCGGACGACCTGGGTGCCGCCGTCAAGTCCGTCAAGGAACAGCTGCGCCAGGTGCCCGACCATGGTCTGGGCTATGGGGTGTTGCGCCATCTCGGGCCGGACGCCCTACAGCGGGCACTGGCCGCGGCGCCGCGACCGCCGCTGACCTTCAACTACCTGGGGCAGTTCGACGGCAGCTTCAGCGATGCAGCGGCGTTGTTCGTCCCGGCGCCCGAGGACGCCGGGGCCGACCGCGACCCGGCGGCACCGCTGGCGAACGAACTGGAACTGAAC
>NZ_JBSYXP010000060.1:0-462 GCF_054172105.1 Methylolobus aquaticus | reverse complement strand
CAAGGCCCGCCGGTCCAGCTTGCCGCTCGCCAGCCGCGGCAGACGCTCCAGCACCATGATCCGCTGCGGCAGGAGATAGGCCGGCAGCCGTTGCTGCAGGGCCGCACGCAGGGCGTCTTCAGCCAGCCCGTTGCCGGCCACGTAGGCCACCAACTGCGGGCCGGTCGTCGCCGCCTCGTGCAACACCACCGCCGCCTCGACCACGCCCGGCAACTGCCGCAGCGCCGCTTCGATCTCGCCCGGTTCGATGCGGTAGCCGCGCAGCTTGAGTTGCTGGTCGGTGCGACCGAGGAAGTCGATCACGCCGTCGCTCCGCTGCCGCACCCGGTCGCCGGTGCGGTACAGCCGCGACCCCGGCGGCCCGAACGGGTCGGGCAGGAAGCGTTCCGCGGTCAGCCCCGGCTGGCCGTGGTAGCCCCGGGCCAGCAAGGGTCCGCCGATGAACAACTCGCCGGCCAGGCC